>NZ_KN050820.1:0-137747 GCF_000746155.1 Prevotella sp. FD3004
TAGAAGCCTTGTAAATAACTCTGATCATTATCTCTGTCTCAGAACGACTATCCAAATTCAAGAATTGAAACGGTTCGTTTCTTTCTACCCAAGAGCATCTCTGCTCTCGCTTCTTGTACTACTTCTGTCTATGTAAATCTTTCAAAGAACTCTTTCTTTTTGCCTGCTTACAGAGGTCGTTTCCTCGTTAGCGGGTGCAAAGGTAAGAAGAATTTTCGAACCGGCAAAACTTTTCAGAAGAAATTTTCGATTTTTATGCGATTATTTTCAGCCTCTTGATAAATGTCAAGGCAGAAAACAACGCTCACCTTATTATATATTATATAGAGCGAGAACAGAATGAAGGATCCACCAAACCTGAAGGGCACTACAAGCAAACCCCAACTTTACTACGAGGAAACCGACACTTTACTACGAGGAAAACAAAACTTCACTACGAGGAAAATAAGATCCATTCCTGACAGGAACATAACGGACGGCTGTAAACGAACAGCCGTGATATTGACAAAGATAGTCTCTTCGTTTGCAATTTAGTCTAAATTGGCAAGCAATTTAATCTATTTTGCAGAGCAATTTAGTCTAAATTGCTGGAAACAATAAGTATGGTCACAATTAAACAAAACTACTTTGCCATAAACAGCACTTATATTTGTCAGCGAGAGGCCTTATCGCTGACAAGGAATTATCCTACGATAAAAAGCTGGAATAAATGCAAAAAAACCAATTATTTGTATTTAAATTCCAAGAAAATGCGTACCTTTGCACCTTATTAATATAAGGAACAAGAAGTATGTCGACAATATTACATATAGAAACCAGTACGGACGTTTGCTCCGTTGCTGTATCGGAAGACTCGCAGGTTATCTTTCAGCAAGAAGACCACAGCGGCCCGAACCACGCAGAGCGCCTGGGAACGATGGTTGACGAGGCTCTCTCGTTTACCGACAACCACGCCATTCCCTTTGATGCCGTGGCTGTGAGTTGCGGTCCGGGCTCATACACTGGTTTGCGCATCGGCGTCTCGATGGCCAAGGGCATCTGCTATGGCAGAAACCTGAAGCTGATAGCCGTGCCCACTTTGGAACTGCTCTGTGTGCCTGTGTTGCTACGCGAGATGGTAGAAGAAGACGCGTTGCTTTGTCCGATGCTCGACGCCAGGAGAATGGAGGTCTATGCAGGCATCTACGACCGAGGACTGAAGCCCATCAGAGAGATTGGCGCCGACATTGTGGATGGTGAGACTTACAAGGAGTATCTTGACCAGCATCCAGTTTATTTCTTCGGTAATGGCGCCAAGAAATGTATGGAGGCAATCAACCACCCCAACGCTCACCTGATAGAAGGTATTGAACCCTTGGCCAAGTGGATGCAGCCCTTGGCTGAAAAGAGACTCTTGAACGACCAGACGGAGGATGTGGCCTATTTCGTGCCTTACTACCTGAAGGACTTTGTGGCAAAGATGCCAAAAAACCTCTTAAACGTGTAAATAATGAATAACAATATGGATATCAAAGGATTAGACTACAACACGCAGCGCGAGAAGCTCATCATGCCAGAGTATGGCCGCGAGATTCAGAAGATGATTGCCTACGCCTGCGAGCTGCCCACAAAGGAAGAGCGTCTGAAATGCGCTCAGGCAATTATAAAGCAGATGGAGACCAGGAATCCCCAACTGAAAGATAATGCCAACTATGAGCAGACACTTTGGGACCATCTCTACCTGATGAGTCATCGGGAACTGGAGATTGACTGGCCCTATGACATCTCAGGGGCAGACAAGATTCTCTCAAAGCCTCAGCCTATGAAACTGCCGAAGGACCGTGTAAGACTGCGCCACTATGGCAGGCTCATAGAGGAATTGTTTGAGAAGCTGAAGACCATGCCCGAGGGTGAAGAGCGCGACGCTCTGACTTTCTACACAGCCAACCAGATGAAGCGCGACCTGGCTACCTGGGGACACGGTTCGATGGATGACGAGCGCGTGGCCAGCGACCTGGCGCATTTCACCAACGGCATCATCCAGCTCGACCTCAACAACTTCAAGTTTGAGAAGATTTCGGCCGACGACGGCAAGAAGAGTAAGAAAAAGAAATAAACGGAAGAATGGCATCATTCATCATTGAAGGCGGGCATCTGCTATCAGGAACCATCACGCCGCAGGGAGCTAAGAACGAGGCCCTGCAAGTGATTTGCGCCTCGCTGCTGACAGAGGAGAAAGTGACCATCAACAATATTCCCGATATCCGCGACGTGAACAATCTGATTCAGTTGCTACGCGACATCGGCGTGAAGGTTTCTTCTGAAGGCTCGGGCACCTACACTTTCCAAGCCGACGAGCTGAAACTCGATTATCTGGAGAGCGACGAGTTTGTCAAGAAGTGCGCAGCATTACGCGGTAGCGTCTTGATGATTGGTCCGTTGCTGGCACGCATGGGCAAGGCCGTCATCACGAAACCCGGTGGCGACAAGATAGGCCGCCGCAGACTCGACACCCACTTCTTAGGTTTCGAGAAACTGGGTGCCAAGTTCACTCGCATACCTGGTCGCGACGTCTACGAGATAGCAGCCAAACGCCTGAAGGGCACTTATATGTTGCTCGACGAGGCATCTGTCACAGGTACGGCCAACATCGTGATGGCAGCGGTCTTTGCCAAAGGTACGACCACCATTTACAATGCGGCCTGTGAACCTTATCTCCAGCAGCTCTGCCATCTGCTGAACCAGATGGGAGCCAACATCAGCGGCATAGGCTCAAACCTGCTGAACATTGTAGGCGTAGAGCGACTTCACGGGGCAGAGCACAGGATTCTTCCCGACATGATTGAAGTAGGCTCGTTTATCGGCATGGCAGCCATGTGTGGCGACGGCATCCGTATCAAGAACGTTTCGGTAAAAGACCTTGGCATCATTCCCGATGCATTCCGCCGTCTGGGAGTAAAGATCAAGGTTGAGAACGACGACCTGGTGATTCCGCGCCAGAAGCATTATGAGATACAATCGTTTATCGACGGTACTATCATGACTCTGGCTGATGCACCCTGGCCAGGTCTGACCCCCGACTTGCTATCAGTGCTCATCGTTGTGGCTACACAGGCTCGCGGCAGCGTGCTGTTCCACCAAAAGATGTTTGAGAGCAGGCTGTTCTTTGTCGATAAGCTGATTGACATGGGCGCCCAGATTATTCTCTGCGATCCGCATCGAGCCGTGGTCGTAGGCCACGATCGTAAGATAACCCTTCGCGGCGGTCGCATGTCGAGCCCGGACATCCGTGCAGGTATTGCCCTGCTGATTGCCGCTATGAGTGCCACAGGTACCAGCCGTATCGACAATATCGAGCAGATAGACCGTGGTTACGAGAACATTGAGAGTCGCCTGAATGCGCTTGGTGCAAAGATTACCAGAAGTGAATAATGATCAGAAGAGAAGAAGTATATAAGATAGGTAAGCTGGGCAAGGCGCACGGTGTGAAGGGAGAAATCAGCTTTCTCTTCGATGACGATGTGTTCGACCGTGTGGATGCCGACTACCTGATTCTCGACATCGACAGTATCCTCGTACCCTTCTTTATTGAAGAGTATCGCTTCAAGAGCGACAGCAATGCCCTGATAAAGTTTGAGGGTATGGACACCCAGGAACAGGTAAGAGAATTGACGGGCTGCGATGTCTACTTCCCGCGTGAGTTGGCTGATGAAGACAGCGACTCCCTCTCATGGTCGGCCCTTGTGGGCTACGAGCTCATAGAGGCGAATACAGGAAACGCCATAGGCAAGATAGCCTCTATCGACGATGCCACCATCAACATTCTCTTCGAACTGGAAGACGGCCGTCTGATTCCAGCTTCAGAAGAACTCATTACCAATGTAGATACAAAGAAACATCAAATAGAAATAGAATTGCCAGAAGGCATTTTGGAATTATGAAGAAGCAAATAGCCATACTCGGTTCTACCGGGTCTATTGGAACACAAGCCCTCGAAGTGATCGAGGAACATTCAGACCTGTACGAAGTGTACTGTCTGACAGCCAACAATAAAGTACAACTGCTGGCAGAGCAGGCTCATAAGTTCAAGCCCGCCGCCATCGTCATTGCTAACGAGCAGCGTTATGACGAACTGAAGTCGCTGATGAGCGACATGCCCGACGTGAAGGTATATGCTGGCGCTAAGGCGCTCGACGAGATAGTAGAGGCAGGTCCTATCGACATGGTGCTCACTGCCATGGTAGGTTTCTCCGGTCTCAACCCCACCATCCACGCCATCAAGGCAGGCAAGACCATTTGTCTGGCCAACAAGGAAACACTGGTTGTTGCAGGTGAACTTATTCTGCAATTGGCCCAGCAGTACCACACCCCCATTCTTCCCGTTGACAGCGAGCATTCTGCTATCTTCCAGAGTCTTGTCGGCGAAGACCAGAACCCCATTGAGAAGATTCTGCTCACAGCCTCAGGCGGTCCTTTCCGTCTGAAGTCGATGGAAGAGATTGCCCATGTGACCAAAGCCGACGCCCTACGCCATCCCACATGGGACATGGGTGCCAAGATAACCATCGACTCGGCTTCGATGATGAACAAGGGTTTCGAGGTGATTGAGGCCAAATGGCTCTTTGGCGTTGAAGCCAACCAAATTCAGGTATTGGTTCACCCACAGTCGATTGTTCACAGTGCCGTACAATTCCAAGATGGCAGCGTGAAAGCCCAGTTGGGTGTACCCGACATGCGCCTGCCCATTCAGTACGCTTTCTCATTCCCCCAGCGTTTGCACCTGAGCGGTGAGCGTCTCGACCTCTTCAAGGCCCAGCACCTGGAGTTCTTCGAACCCGACCTGAACAAGTTCCGCTGTCTGGCTCTCGCCTTCGAGGCTATCAACAAGGGCGGTAACATGCCTTGTATCGTGAATGCCGCAAACGAAATCGTGAACCGCGGCTTTCTGGAAGACAAGTGCGGTTTCCTGCAGATGGGCGACATCATAGCCGAGACCATGCAGCGTGCTACGTTTGATAAGAATCCATCTTACGAAACGTACATAGCTACCGATGCCGAGGCCCGCCGTATTGCAACCGAACTAATGAATAAGTAATAATAAGAATAAGGTAAAAGGATTATGGATATATTTCTGATTCGTCTATTGCAGTTCATGCTGGCAATAGGACTTTTAGTACTGCTCCATGAGGGCGGTCATTTCTTCTTTGCCAAGCTTTTTGGCATCCGTGTCGATAAGTTCTATCTTTTCTTTGATCCCAGCATCTGGAAGTGGGATGGTTCTATCTTTAAATGGAAGCCCAAGAATAGTAATACGCAATACGGTATGGGGTGGTTGCCTTTGGGCGGCTACTGCAAGATTGCCGGTATGATCGACGAGAGTTTTGATACCAATCAGATGAAGCAGCCCGTACAGTCTTGGGAGTTTCGTGCCAAACCAGCCTGGCAGCGACTGCTGGTCATGATTGGCGGTGTACTTGTTAACTTCCTACTGGCCTTGTTCATCTACTCAATGATTCTTTTCTACTGGGGCGACACCTATATCCCAGTCAAGGATATGACTCTGGGTATGAAGTTCAATGCCGAGGCTAAAGCATTAGGTTTCCAAGATGGTGACATCCTCCTTGGCACCGACAAAGGAACCTTCAAGGACTTCTCAGCAGACCTCTATCGCGACCTCTCAGAAGCCAAGCGTGTCGACTTGGTTCGCGACGGCCAACAGATGAGCCTGAGCCTGCCTGGCGACATCAACCTGCTGAGCATGATGAAGGCAGAGCCTTCGTTTGTGCGTCCGCTCGTTCCCGCTGAGGTTGACAGTGTGATGGCCGACTCCCCCGCCGCCTCTATGGGATTGCAGAAAGGTGACAAGATTATAGCCATCAACGATACACCCATCGATAGCTATAACGAATTTACCGATCAACTTGGTATTCTCGAAGACATGATGGCTGCAGCCAAGACACAGGCCGACAGTATGAAGGTGCGCACTGCAACTATCGTCTACGAACGTAACGAAGCAAGAGACACTGCTACAGTCACACTTACATCAGAGTTGAAACTCGGCTTCTTCGTTAAGAGCCTGGCCGGTCTTTACGAGCCCTACACCCGTGAATATGGTTTCTTGGAGAGCATCCCCGCTGGCATCAAGTACGGCTGGAACGTGCTGGCAGGCTATGTTGGCGACATGAAGTATGTCTTCACCGCCGATGGCGCCAAATCAATTGGCGGTTTCGGAGCTATTGGCAGCCTTTTCCCTCCAGTATGGGACTGGTATCTCTTCTGGAAGATGACAGCATTCCTCTCTATTATTTTGGCCTTCATGAACATTCTGCCTATTCCCGCTCTTGACGGCGGTCATGTATTGTTCCTGATTTATGAGATGATTACACGCCGCAAACCCTCAGAGACATTCATGATTCGCGCCGAATATTTCGGCTTCGGTCTCCTGATACTCCTGATGGTTGTGGCAAACCTCAATGATATTCTGCGCTGGCTCGGCTATATGTAAGCTATGTTTGTGGTAATGATGACATTGTTTGCCCTTGTAGTCGTTGGCTACATAGGAGGCAAACAGGGATTTCTGGGAGGAGATTTTGACAGGCAACTGTCAAAACTGGTCATCAATATCACATGTCCAGCATTGATCCTATCCTCAGCAATGACAGGTGAGCTGCCCGACAAGCGGTTTATCCTGCCATTGTTGCTGATAAGCGCCATCACTTACATTATATTGGCATGCGTAGCCTTCTCGCTGCCACGCTATATCACAAGCAGAAAGAAAGACGAAGGTCCCATCGGCTTTGCCCTTATGTTCGGTAACGTCGGTTTCATGGGCTACCCCGTTGTAGCCTCAATCTTTGGTCACGAGGCAGTATTCTATGCTGCCGTGCTGAACGTGGTCAACACCTTTGCCGTTTTTACCATCGGTACCGTTCTGATAACTGGAAAGAGTAAAGTTGAAGGAGAGCGCTTTCAGAAAAAAGTGCTCTATTCTACTCCTATGCTGGCCGCTTATCTCACCATGGGCATCGTTGCTCTCGAGATCGACAACATCCCCGAAGCCATCAGCCAACCCCTCACCATGCTAGGTAACATCACGGTGCCTGCCGCTCTGCTGATTATAGGTTCATCAATGTCGAATCTCTCTTTGCGAGCCATGTTGGGTAACCGCACTGTCTACGCTACCACGCTTTTCCGTCTGGCCTTACTTCCCATAGGCATCCACTACCTAATGGGGACACTTGGATTCTCGTCTTTCGTAGTCAACATCAACACGCTGGTTATTGCCATGCCTGTAGCCACCTATGGAACCATTCTCTGCCTGAAGTATGAGAAAGACACGACCATGATTACAGAAGTCACCTTTATCACCACCCTGCTATCCATGATCAGCATTCCCCTGCTGGTAATGCTTTTATTCTAAGAAGCCGTTCCATCAATATGTAACCAGCAAGAATGATGACATAGATCATCACCACTTGCATAATCGAAGGATGTAAATCTTCTATGCTTGCATAAGGCATGGTTGCTATCCGTATCAAAGCTGCATTCAGTCTTGAGACAATATATAATAATAGGTACGCGAAAGACGGAATCAATAATACTACCAACGACAAGTAAAGTATCAGCATAGCCGCAGGAAGTACAATCAGATTTGTAAGCAGAAAGTAAGTTGAGAACCGTCCGAAGTAATAAGCAATCAGTGGGGCTACACCAATCTGGGCCGCACAAGAGACGGCAAATATACTCCAAAACCATTTTACTACCCGATGGGACATCAGATTCTTTTGAGCTATCAGTTCATTGAATAACGGCATGAACAGTAATATGAAGAACACAGCCATGAATGACATTTGGAAACCCACATCGAAAAGCGACAACGGATTAGCCATCAGCATCACGATAGCAGTAAATGCAAGGGTATTGATTGACATTTTCTCCCTATACCCTAACTGCAGGAGAGCATATACACTCAGCATGATGGCAGAACGCACTACACTACTCGACATGCCCACTAAGAACACAAACAGCCATACGCTCATTACGATAAAGATTTGCGTCATAGTCTGCCACCTGTGCCCCACCGTTAAGAAAGAAAGCAGCATATAGATGATACCCAGATGTAGACCGCTCAAAGCCAATACGTGTGAAGCTCCGGTTATGGCATAAGTATCCTTCAGTTCTTTGGTCAACGCTGATTTATCGCCAAGCGTCATCGCTGCCACTACTGCATAAGCATCGTCATCAGCATCCTCCACGTCGAATCTTTCGAGCAACCTGCTACGTAGTTTCAGGAAAAAGAGCCTAGTCCGGGTCAACACAGACAGGCTACTAAGAGTGGGGCGAGACCTCTGCCAGTCCCAGCTTGTCACAAATGTGCGACCATTCTCTATTCTGGATTGTATTTTCAAACCATCACCGATTTTTAGGGACTTGCTCCGCTCATCTTTATACAGATAACATTTCAACGTATGCCCACGACCTATCAATACCACATCGATGGCCATTGTCTTCGGCTTCTCTATCGGTCGACTCGTGACTACCGCCTCATATACAACCTTTTCTTCTGGCCACACAGGTTCCGAAGTCTTGTGCCATACAGTAAGGAACCACCCCAGGACAGCAAAGCACACACAGATAGCCAACGATTGCAGCTGACCGTTTCGGCGCATCATCAAAGCCAGAAAAACAGCAACGGCCAATAACAGCAGAAGTTGCAATGGTGTCAGCACCATCACATAGTGTCCCACTACGATACCCGCCATCATGAAGACAGCCAGCTTTAGCAAGGGTGAGTTTTCCAATAATCTGTTTCTCACAATGCTTCTAATTTAGTTCTGCAAAGGTACAACTTTTTGGCGTAAACCCCTAATCTTCTCAGGAAATATGTAAGAAAAGTTTGAAAAGACTTGGCTTTTTGCTCATAAGTTCGTAACTTTGCAGACATGGAGACAAGTTACTACACAAACGACGCCATAACGCTGCTGAAGGACTTGATAGCCATTCCTTCTATCAGCAGAAGCGAGGAAAAGGCAGCCGATAAGCTGGCAGAGTATCTGAACCTTTGGCATCTGCCATTCGGTCGTGAGGGAAATAACCTTTGGGTAGGTTGTCCTGATTGGGATAATAACCGTCCTACCATAATGCTCAATGCCCACATTGATACAGTGAAGCCTGTCAGTTCCTGGACCCGCGATCCCTTTCAGCCTATGCAGGAAGGTGATGTACTCTATGGACTTGGCGCCAACGATTGCGGTGGCGGACTTGTAGCCTTGCTACAAACCTACCGCATCATGCTTAACCGCCCACGCAAATATAACCTGCTGTGGGTTGCTTCTGCTGAAGAGGAAGTCTCTGGCGATAACGGTTTCAGCCGTGTACTCCATAAATTGCCTAATATCGATGTAGCTATCGTTGGCGAACCTACAGGCATGCAGCCTGCCATTGCGGAAAAAGGTTTGATGGTAATCGATGGTTATGCCCATGGCAAGTCGGGCCATGCAGCCCGTAACGAAGGCGTTAATGCTATCTACGAAGCCCTCGACGACCTTGTATGGCTACGCGACTACCGTTTCCGCAAAGTCAGCCCCTTACTCGGCCCTACAAAAATGACTGTTACCGTTGTAGAGGGCGGTACCCAACACAACGTTATTCCCGATACACTTCATTTTATAATAGATGTACGCACGAACGAATTCTATCAGAATGAATACCTGTTTGAATTCCTTCGTAAGAAGATGAGCAAATGTGAGCTTCGTGCCCGCTCCTTCCGTCTCCACTCATCAAGTATTCCCGAAGATCATCCACTAGTCAGACGATGCACCGAACGTGGCATGACCCCCTTTGGTTCTCCCACCCTCAGCGATCAGGCCCTCATGCCCTTCCTTTCGTTGAAGCTAGGACCTGGTGAATCAAGCCGTTCACATTCAGCTGATGAATTTATTAAGATTTCTGAAATCCATCAGGCCATCGATACCTACGTCGGCCTGCTCGATGGCTTGACGCTTTAACGCGCCAGCCATCCTTCAGGATTCAATTTCGCATTTCCCTTACGCAACTGGAACTGCATCACGCCGTCAGAGCCTACACGCCCTAACGTTTGTCGTGCACTTACCTTTTGACCACGACTCACGCTGACAGAAGCCAAGTCACAATATACCGAGAGGTAACTTCCATGACGCACAATAACGACCGTGGTTCCACCATAGCCGAATACCGCACTCACCTCACCATCGAAGATACAACGCACCGCAGCTCCTGGCTGACCTTTGATGTCAATGCCCTTCTTATCGAGCGTCACATGACCTTTCACATCTGTCACATGGTTTGTTCCAAAATGGTTCATAATCTTATAGTTACCAGCAATAGGCATGGGCAGGCGCCCACGATTACTCTCGAAACTACCACTCAGCAAGCGGTCTTCCGATGACACCGAATAGTCGATGGTCGACGACTTCTTGGCTTCAGCCATCTCCTTTTCGTGTGCCTTAGCCTCTGCAGCGGCCTTACGTTCAGCAGCCAAACGGGCATTCTCTGCCTCTTTGGCCTTACGCTCCGCCTCGGCTTTCTCGCGTGCCGACTTTTGAGCGGCAGCCCTAGCTTCTGCCTTGGCTTTCTCTTCTCTGGCCTTTGCCTCAGCTATGCGTCGTTCGTTCTCCCTACGAGCCGCTTCAGCAGCCGCCTTCTTTCTGGCTAGTTCCTCCGCTTTTCGCTTCGCTTCAGCCTCGGCAGCCTTACGTTTTGCCTCGGCTTCAGCACGAGCTTTGGCACGAGCTATCTCCTGTGCTATCAGGCGATCTATCTGAGCATTCAACTCTGCATCGCGTTTTTTCTGCTTATCGATGATACTCTGGATGGTCTTCTGCTGTTTCTTCAACGAATTGACCATTTGCTGCTGTTCCACCTGCTTGTTCTCGAGCGATTTCTTCTCCTGTTCGCCACGATACAGCAAATCATTCTTCTGCTTCTTCGACATCTTCAACTCGTCGAAGGTCTCAGCCACCTGCTGCTTCATCGAAATCACCGCCTCACCCTGTGTCTGCTGATAAGCAGCATACTCACGTACAAAGCGCAATCTACGATACATCTGCGACAAGTTCTTGGCGCTGAAGATGAACATCAGCTTACTCTGGATGTGCCGATTGGACTGCATATAGCGCATCGACTTCAGGTAACGCTGCTTACGTTCCGCCAATTCTTGTTCCAACATCTTCAGCTGAGCCTGTAACAGAGTGATGTCGTCCTCCAATCGGGTGATGTCGTGTCGGATTGTGTCGATGGTTTTACGCTTGTAGGCAATCTCATTATTGATTACCAACAGATTCTGCAGTCGTTTGTTCACATCGCGCTCATTGGCCTTCAATCTCCGCTCCTGCTCCTTAATCTGGTTGCGAACCTGTTGCTGTTCTTTCTTCAATCCACTAACAGTAGGAGCTGGTGTGCTGTTTTTCCTGGTTGCTGTTTTCTTTGTAGTTGTAGTTCTATTCTTCCTCGTGGGAGTATTAGTATTCTTCCTCGTGGTCTGTTTCTTTTGTGTGCTGGTAGTACGCGCCTTCGTGGTGGCTGTCCGCTTTTGTTGAGCAGGAGCAGTCACCACGAAGCATACTAAAATCAAGAGTGCAAGTAGTTTCCTCACGCTATCCTTTAATCTTTCTTTTCCTTAGTGGGTATATATTTCTTCCTTTACAGAGCCATGAATCGACGCAGTATCTCGTCAACTGTCACTTCTCTGTACTTGTTTGATATCTCCGTACGTGTCTCCCACTCCTGATCCGAGCCGATGTAGTTGAGTGTCATGCCCAGTTTCACCTCCTTCTGTGGTGTGGTCAGGGTAATCATATGTTTGTGGGGGAACGCCTTCTTCTGCAAAGGTTCAAACTGATCGTAGTCCCAGTTCAACTGCGTATTGCCATTGAAACGGTCCTTATACAGGATGTTAGCCATACGTATCAAAGCCGTGCTCTTGCTGGCCAGCCAGCTATAATCCATCTTACCCTCTTCCATGCTGATAATCATGTCGTCGCCGCTCTCTAAGGTCGAATAGGCCTTTGTTGTATCAACAGCGTGCCTCATGACACTGCTCTGGTTGGGCTTGAACAATTCGTTCCAGAACAAGGCTTGTAGCGATTTGAAGTTCAAGCCGCTGTTACGTAGGAAGTCAACCTGGATATACGGTGCCTTCAAATACTGTTTGTTGATACGGTCCATAATGAGCACGTAGTCCTTAGTCAGTTCTATACGTCCTGCCTCCACAAATCCGAAAGCCATTAACTGCAGACGAATCACGTCGTCGCGTTTCATTCGCAGGTTTCCTGTCAGCGTCAGTTTCTGCGGACCAACCTCAACAGAGAACTTCACTTTCGATGTCAGAAACTTAGCCGTCTGAGCATTATCCTGTACTTGTCCGATAAAATCGGCCTTGGCTCTCTGCTCAGCAGTGATTGGCGCAGGCCCTGTGGGTTTCTTCTGGAAGATACCACACGATGTCAAAAGCAACGACATTGCCAAAAAGGTCACTTTGAGAATACTTGTACGTTTCATTCTGTTTTTATTTTAAGTTTTATTTTATCAGCATGTTCGTATATCACGGCGTTGTCCATTTTCTCGTCCAGGTTCTGTATGGCCTGTTCGATATATATCCTGGCCTCTGCATAACGTTCCTCCATATAGAGTATCCATGCGTAGGTATCAAGATAGGTCGAGTTTTTGGGCTCAGCCTTGATGGTTTTATAGCTCATTTCCTCAGCCTTCGAGAGTTTCTCGCCTCGTTCGCTCAGGTAGTAGGCATAGTTATTCAGACAGCCAATGTTGTCTTCCTTCCATACCAAGCACGAATCATAGGCGGCAAACGCCTCTTCGGCCAGTCCCTGCTGGTGCAGGATGTCGCCCATCACAGCATAGAAGTCTGACACGATGTTCGGATCGCTATCATCCTTAATCACCCCGATACCGTTCTTAAAGGCTGACAGGGCCGCATCCAGGTTCTCGCGTTTGTAGTAGGCGATGCCCTGATAGTAGTAGAAAGCCATCTCGTCGGGGTTATACTGGCGAGCATCACGGCATAGCTCCACCACGCGTTCCATATCGTCGTTCTCCCAAGCATAACCCACCAACTGCAGGCGTGCCATTGAGTTGTCTGGCGCTATCGTCAGAGCCTGTTCCAGCACATGGATAATGCTGTCCTTCGGCATCTTCTTGGCGTTCATATACGAAGCACAGAGCAATGCCATATCCTCGCTGGTCTGAGGGCCACTCAATATTTTTTTGAAAAGACGCAGCACACGAGTACTGTCACCCCCAGCCAGTTCACTGGCCGACATTTCCTGCCTCAACAGATGTATACGTTCCTCAGACGTAGCGTTTTTGTTCATCAGTACGCGCTCTGACAGCGAGTCGGCCATTTCTTTATGTCCCAAAGCCAGATGATACGTTCTCAGCGACATCAGAACCTTGTTATTATCTGGTTCCTGCTCCAATATCTGGCCATACACCTTCAGTGCCTTCTTCACCTCACCATTCATCATCAGCGTCTCACCATACAGACCCAGATAGTTCAGGTCGTTGGGATACTTCTCTGCCAATGACTTCATCTCGGCAATGGCCCTCTTCTTATCGCCCTGACGGGTGTATATCTCGCTCTTGGCTACTGACAGGCGTTCGCTCTTACCGTCAATTGCCTCCATTCGGTCCAGCACTTCGACAGCCTGATCATTCTTGCCTACCTGCTGGTACAACTGGAACAGCATCTCCAGCAAATCTATTCGCTCTTTGTCGCGTTCGTATATTTCCTCTACCACAGGAATAGCCTCAGCAAAATTCTGCTGACGGATGTATATCTGGGCCAGCGTCTCCATATAGGTCACGTTATCGGGCGCTAGAGCGGCAGCTTTCTTAAAATATTCCTCCGAGGTCTTATTATCTTTCAGCGCATTGTAGTATTGCGCCAGGAAGTAGTACACTTCAGGTGCCTCAGGGTTCAGTTCCAGGCAGTGACGCAACAAGTCGAACGCAGCAGCATTATTACCTTTCTGCCTCTGCATCATTGCCTCCAGAAAGAACTGATCGTAGGTTCGCTGGGCAAAGCCTGTAAGCCCCGCCAGCAGCATCACGATCGCCAATAGTCCTTTTCTCATTCTACTTCACTCCTGAGTGTCCGAATCCGCCCTCGCCGCGCTCTGTCTCGTCGAGCACGTCGACAGCAATGAAATCGCCCTGTTCGTGACGGGCTATCACCATCTGGGCTATACGTTCGCCGTCTTCGACCACGAAATCTTCCTGCGAAAGGTTAATCAGTATCACACACACCTCGCCACGATAGTCGGCATCGATGGTTCCTGGGGTATTCAGCACGGTAATGCCTTTCTTCAGAGCCAGGCCGCTACGTGGTCTTACCTGTGCTTCATACCCTGCAGGCAGGGCAATGTGTAGTCCTGTTGGGATGAGCTTGCGCTCCAGTGGTTTCAGCGTGACAGGCTCGTCCAGATTTGCCCTCAAGTCCATACCCGCACTCTGGGGCGTGGCATATTGTGGCAATGGCTGATGGCCTTTATTTACGACTTTTATTTTCAACATGGTTTTAAAATTTCATTTTAATCAATGTGCAAAAGTAGTGTTTTTTTCCTAATCGACCAAATAATTTCGTTGCGAAAGGCTGTTTTTTTACATTAAATAAAAAAATTCCGTCAAAACCGTGCCTTCCTGACTTAAATTTCGTATCTTTGCACCTTAGATATGATGAACTGGCAACAACTTATTTCCAACAAGCGCCTTGGGCAGGAGCATCGCCACCCAGAGCGCCATGACGATCGCACGGAGTTCAAGCGCGACTACGACCGTCTGATTTTCTCAGCCCCTTTCCGTCGTTTGCAGAACAAGACTCAGGTATTTCCCTTACCTGGCAGCATTTTCGTTCACAACCGCCTCACCCATTCGCTTGAGGTGGCCAGCGTAGGCATGTCGCTTGGCAACGATGTGGTACAGCAACTCACGAAGCGGCATCCAGAGTTCAAGGATACGCTTTTCCAGGAGATAGGGCAGATTGTGGCCACAGCCTGTCTGGCACACGATTTAGGAAATCCCCCCTTTGGTCATAGCGGCGAGAAAGCCATGCAGGCTTATTTTCTCGAAGGGCCAGGGAAAGAGTTGCAGCGTGAGGTAAGTTCTGTATTCTGGAACGACCTTACCCATTTCGAGGGTAACGCCAACGCCTTCCGCATCCTCACCCACCAATTCAAGGGCCGTAGGCTTGGAGGCTTCGTCATGACCTATTCCACGCTGGCCAGCATCGTGAAGTACCCCTACTCCTCGACGGCTGCTGGCAAGAAGGGGAAGTTCGGATTCTTCGACTCAGAGAAAGACGCTTATCGCAGGATAGCCCAGGAGCTTGGCATTCCTTGTCTCTCCGAGGCTGGCGAACCTCTCCGTTATGCCCGCCACCCACTAGTCTATCTGGTCGAGGCTGCTGACGATATCTGCTACGAAATCATGGATATCGAGGACGCCCACAAGCTGAAAATCATCTCTCACGATGAAACGATGCAACTGCTTCTCAGTTTCTTCGACAAGGAAAGCCAACAGCACATCCTCCAACGTATCGACGAGGAGGGCGTGACTGACGATAACGAAAAAGTGGTCTATCTGCGGGCCTGCGTCATTGGCAAACTCGAAAACGAGTGTGTCAGCGTGTTTGTAGACAACGAGGAGGCTATCCTCAGCGGGACCTTCACGGGCAGCCTCATCGACCATATCAGTCCACTACAGCAAGAGGCCTATCAGCGCTGTTGCCAACTCTCCGTCAAATACATCTACAAGAGCCGTCCTGTGCTCGACGTTGAACTCTCTGGTTATCAGATCATCCAGACCCTCATGCAGCAGTTCACAGAAGCCGCCGTCCATCCAGAGCGATTCTACTCCAAGCATTTAATCAGTCGCGTATCGAGCCAATACCACATCGACGCTCCAGACCTTGAGACGCGCCTCATGGCTATCATCGACTATATCAGCGGTATGACAGACGTCTATGCCCTCGACGTCTACCAGAAGATCAGCGGCATTGCCCTGCCAATTGTATAGGCGGGCTTTGTTGGTAAAAAAGAACAACAAACTAGTACACAAGAGCCGCTTCTTAGTCAGCAAGCGGACTTTCTGTCGCAAACATGCGATTTTTGAGCCGTTTTGCTAAGTGACTGAAAACGTACGCGTTACGGAAAAAGATACTTTCCAGAGCTCGTTGAGAAAGTCTTTTTGAAAGTAAAACAAGTTGTTTTACCTCCGTAGAGACTATCTTTTCCAGTCGGAAAGGCTATCCAATGCGGGTGAAAGGATGGTCTAAAGTGGGACTTTAGTCGGAGTAAACCCATACTTTGCTCCGTCCAAACTCCTACTTTGTCGTAATGAAACTTCAAATGCCCCTAAAAGCACCCTTTTCTTTCTCTATTTCAGAAATCTACAAGTGTTAATTTTTGGTAATAGTTCTTGACGTTTCATCAATGTCTCTTGGGAATGCGCTTGGTGAGACCGATAGCATTTGTAGGACAGACAAGGCGACAGAGATGACAGCCAACGCACTTCGTACCAATGATACGAGGCTGACGTGTAGCCGTATCGAAGCCAATGGCCTGATGGCCTCCATCCATACAAGACACATAACAGCGCCCACAACCTATACACTTCTCATAATCGACCTTAGGAAAAACAAGCGTCTCACGATCAAGATCAGAGGGTAGCACGAAGTTGGGTAGTTCCTCGCCCACGACATCCTCCAAGCGCTCAATGCCTCGCTCTGCAAGATAAGTCTGAAGTCCCAGCACAAGATCGTCGATGATACGATAGCCATATTGCATCACGGCAGTACAAACCTGCACGTTGCGGCAACCCAGCTGCATAAACTCCAGAGCGTCGCGCCATGTTTCGATACCCCCAATGCCACTCAGTTCCACACGCTTTCCATGCGAGCCACTAAGTACGGCATTCGAGGCCATCTCAACGATAAAACGCTGGGCGATGGGCTTCACGGCTTTCCCACTATAGCCCGAAATCGTCTTCTTCTCACTGACAGCTGCCTCTTTCGACATCGTGACACTTTTGATGGTGTTAATGGCTGAGATGGCATCGGCCCCTCCGAAGTAGGCGCCCATCGCAACACGGTTCATCTGTGTGACGTTTGGGGTCATCTTGGGAATAACGGGTATATTGACATTACGTCTTACAAACGTCGTATAGGCATTTACCAGCTCTGGCTCTTGCCCGATATCGCTGCCTAAGCCAACCAGTCGCATCTGGGGACAGGAGAAATTCAGTTCCACAGCATCGCAGCCAGCTTCCTCTGCCATCTTAGCCAGTTCTATCCACTCCTCCTCAAACTGTCCCATGATAGAGGCCACCACCACTTTCGTAGGATAGTTCTGTTTCAAGCGATGCAGGATATCGAAATCTTCTTCGTATGGATTTTCCGACAACTGCTCCATATTGCGGAACCCAGCAAACGAGGAACCTTCTTTCACAGCATCGAAGCGTGGCGACACCTCACGGATATCCTGTTTACAGATAGTCTTATAGAAGACGCCAGCCCAACCAGCCTCGAAGGCACGAGCCACCATGTCGTAGTTGGTACAGACAGCTGACGAAGCCAGGAAGAAAGGGTTCTCACAGGGAACACCACAAAAAGTGATGGCGAGCGAGGGTTGACAAGTTAGCTTGTCATAACTCTCAACAGAATGGAGCACTTCCCTGATACGGATGGGTATGTCGTAATGGATACAAGCCTGCTCGGCACGCTGCAGATCAGCATCAGTACAGCCTTCAAGCCAGCGCCAGGCATTCTTGGCATTATCGAAACGGATGGCACGGATGGCACGTGCGGGATCACCTTTCTGACACGCTTTGGTACAAGGGGCTTCCTCGCACAACAGGCAGCGTGAGGCTTCTTCATGGATGTGTAGCATATAATAGATCGTTTTAAGTTATCTGCTGCAAATATACAACTTTTTTTGCAAGAACACCTATGGTATTACGATTTTTTACCACCTTTGAGTAAAACTCGAAGGTAGGCAGCATTTCGGAAATGAAAATAAATATTAATTTATTTTGCATTTCTCTCGATTTGCACTACCTTTGCAGCCGAAATGAAGAAACTGTATATTGAAACGTATGGCTGCCAGATGAATGTGGCAGACTCAGAGGTGGTGGCATCTGTGATGCAGATGGCTGGCTATGAAACCACCGAGAAGCTGGAAGAGGCTGATGCCGTCTTCCTCAACACATGTAGCGTTAGGGATAACGCCGAACAGAAGATCTATCACCGTTTGGAGGCGCTCGACGCTGAGCGCAGAAAGCGTAAGAAGGAACAGCAAGACGACACCCAGAACCCATTGATTGTAGGCGTGCTGGGCTGTATGGCCGAGAGGGCACAGCAGGACTTGCTGGATAACCACCATTGCGACCTCGTGGCAGGTCCCGACGCTTATCTTTCTCTGCCCGACCTGATTGCTCAGGCAGAGATGGGTCACAAAGCGATGAACACAGAACTCTCAACTACAGAAACGTATAAGGATGTGGTGCCACAGCGCATCGCACTGGGACATAAGATTGGCGGATTCGTGAGCATCATGCGTGGCTGCAACAACTTCTGCCACTACTGCATCGTGCCCTACACCAGAGGCCGTGAGCGAAGTCGCGATGTGGAGAGCATCCTCCGCGAAGTGCGCGACCTGAGAGACAAGGGGTATAAGGAGGTGACGCTATTGGGACAGAATGTGAACTCCTACCGCTTTGACGACATCAGTTTCCCTGAGTTGCTACGTAAGGTAGCCGAGGAAGTGCCAACGATGAGGGTACGCTTCACCACATCGCACCCTAAGGACATGAGCGACGAGACACTGAAGGTAATTGCCGAGGTGCCCAACGTATGCAAGCATATCCACCTGCCTGTGCAGAGCGGAAGCGACAAGATTCTGAAACTCATGAACCGCAAATATACCCGCGAGTGGTACATGGATCGCGTGGCTGCCATCCGCAGGATTATTCCTGACTGCGGACTCTCTACGGATATCTTCGTAGGGTATCACGACGAAACGGAAGAGGATCATCAGCTAAGTCTGAGTCTGATGCGTGAGGTAGGCTACGACTCTGCTTTTATGTTCAAATATTCTGAGCGCCCAGGCACCTTCGCCTCGAAGCACTTGCCTGACAACGTGGCAGAGGAGGAGAAGATCCGTCGTTTGAACGAGCTCATCGCCCTACAGACGGAAATGAGCGCCCTGCAGAACAAGAAAGACGAGGGCAAGGAGTTTGACGTGCTGGTAGAGGGATTCTCTAAACGTAGCCGTGAACAACTCTGCGGACGTACCGAGCAGAACAAGATGGTGGTATTTGACAAAGCAGGCCACCATATCGGAGAGACGGTGCGCGTACGCATCACAGGCTCTACAAGTGCCACATTACTAGGAGAAGCATTATGAAAGAATTCATCAACGTATTGAGGCGTTTTGTTCCGCCATACAAGAAACACCTGATATTGTCGGTCATCTTCAATATCCTCTCTGCCGTGCTGAACATCTTCTCGTTTGCAGCACTGATACCTATCCTCCAGATTCTTTTCCAGACGGGCGACGCTGAAGCCGCCACTGGTTACATGGCATGGGACTGGGGCAACGTGCAGACAGTGCTGATGAACAATATGAACTACTACGTGACTCAGCTTATCGCACAGTTCGGACAAACCACGACACTGCTCTTCATCGGCTTGTTCCTGGCTCTGACCACAGCCCTGAAGACGGGAGCCTATTTCCTGTCTTCGGCCACAATTATCCCCATCCGTACTGGCGTAGTGCGCGACATACGTAACCAACTGTATCAGAAAATAACATCGTTGCCGCTGGGGTTCTTTTCTGAAGAGCGCAAGGGCGATATCATTGCCCGCATGAGTGGTGACGTACAAGAGGTTGAAACGAGCATCATGTCAAGTCTGGATATGCTGTTCAAGAATCCGATACTTATCATTGTATATTTCGCAACACTGCTTTTCGTGAGCTGGCAACTGACTCTCTTCACCATCGTCTTCGTCCCAATCTTCGGTTGGTTCATGGGACTCGTAGGACGAAAGCTGAAGCAGAAGAGCATCAAGGCTCAGACGCTCTGGAGCGACACAATGAGTCAGGTAGAGGAGACGCTGGGCGGACTGCGCATTATCAAAGCCTTCTGTGCCGAAGGCAAGATGAACACCCGCTTCGATCGCATCAACTCAGCCTACAGAAATGATATCATGCGAGTGAACATACGCCAGTCAATGGCCCACCCCATGAGTGAGTTTCTTGGCACGGTGATGATTATCATAGTATTGTGGTTTGGAGGCATCCTGGTGCTGACAAATCAGGCCATCACGGGTCCAACATTCATCTATTACATGGTGATACTTTACTCTATCATCCAACCTCTGAAGGAGTTCTCAAAGGCAGGCTACAACATTCCAAAAGGTTTGGCCTCAATGGAGCGCATCGACAAGATTCTAATGGCAGAGAATACCATCAAAGAGTCTGCAGAGCCCAAGCACATTGTCAGTTTTGACCACGAGATTGAATTCCGCCACGTGTCGTTTAAATATGGTGAACAATGGGTGTTGAAGGACATCAACCTCACCATTCCCAAGGGTAAGACTATTGCGCTGGTTGGGCAAAGTGGCAGCGGAAAGTCTACTATGGTAGACCTTATTCCCCGCTATTACGACGTTCAGGAGGGTGAAGTACTGATAGATGGCATCAACGTAAAAGAACTGGGTATACACGACCTGCGCCAACTGATAGGCAACGTGAATCAGGAAGCAATCCTTTTCAACGACTCGTTCCGCAACAACATATCGTTTGGTGTAGATAATGCCACCCAGCAGCAGATAGAAGAGGCAGCCAAGATTGCCAACGCCTACGACTTCATCATGGCCTCGGAACAGGGTTTCGACACCAACATCGGTGATCGTGGCGGACGACTTTCAGGTGGCCAGCGTCAACGTGTATCGATAGCACGTGCCATTCTGAAGAATCCTCCGATCCTAATTCTCGATGAGGCCACATCGGCCCTCGACACTGAGAGCGAGCGATTGGTACAGGATGCGCTGGAGCGACTGATGAAGACACGTACCACCGTAGCTATCGCCCATCGTCTGAGCACCATCAAGAATGCAGATGAGATTTGCGTACTTCACGACGGAAAGATTGTGGAGCGCGGAACCCATGAAGGCTTACTGGCTCAGGACGGCTACTACAAGAAACTGCACGACATGCAGAGTTAGGAAAAATGAGGCAGAGACTGATATATTTAATTAAAGTGTACGCCCTGACGGTGATCTTGTTTATGGTTGCCAAGGTCGTGTTTATGTGGGCAAACCACGAAGGGCATGCCTTCTCTGCTGGCGACGTATGGGACGTGATAAGTCATGGTCTATCGCTCGACCTCTCTACAGCTCTATACGCACTCATAGTACCTTTCCTGATAAGTATAGGTTCAATTTGGACAGAGAGCCGTTGGCTGAGGAGGACTCTCTGTGGCTATTATACTATCATCGCCATAGCATTTACCCTGGCCTTTGTCGCTGACACCAGCCTATACCCTTTCTGGGGATTCAAACTCAATGCCGTGTGTCTGCAATATTTCGATAATCCTGCAGAAATAGGGGCCAGTGTATCAGGACTCTACATGGCCATTCGGCTTCTGCTTATCATCATAGGCGCCATTGCTATCTGGTGGATGTACTTCCGTATCCCTATGTGGGACAAGAAGCCATCCAACAAAAAATTATCTGTCATTGGTGACCTGTTGCTGATACCTCTTTTTATTATCGGCATCCGTGGTGGTATTGACGAGTCGACAACCAATATCGGACAGGTATACTACTCGCAAGAACAGTTTCTGAACCATTCGGCCGTGAACCCTGTGTTCAGCTTCCTCTATTCACTGAGCCACCAGATGGGCGACACAAGCAAGTACAACTATATGGAGGAAGAGGAGTGCGAGGCGCTCGTGAAGGGCGTCTTCACCACAGAAAGTACATTTAGCGACACTCTGCTTACAACGACACGTCCCAACATTGCTATCATTCTGCTGGAGAGTTGTGGCGAGGAGTTTGCAAGCGTCATGCCCCGCCTGCAACAGCTGAAAAAGGAAGGCATCTACTTCAGCCAGTGTTATGGTAACAGCTGGCGCACAGATCGCGGCACGGTATGCACACTGAGCGGTTATCCTTCATTCCCGTCACTTTCGGTAATGAAGATGCCTGAGAAGAGTCGCTCACTGCCATCCATCGCCCGTACCCTGCAGCAGGAGAACTACAAGACCTGTTTCCTTTATGGTGGCGACATCAATTTTACCAATATGCGCAGTTACCTCATATCTACAGGATGGGAAAAGTTAACCTGGAAGGCCGACTACACTGCAGAGGAACAGAGTACCGCCCAATGGGGCGTACGCGACGATATCACCTTCCAGACGCTTCACGACCAGATCAGTAAAGCCGATCCGACGGGAAGACTGCTCATAGGCTACTCTACACTGAGCAGCCACGAGCCTTGGGACGTGCCTACGAAGGAACTTGACGACGAGGTGCTGAATGCTTTCAGATATCTCGACAACTGCCTGGGCGACTTCATTGACAGGATGAAGTCGACAGCAGCATGGGACAACCTGCTCATCGTTCTTGTAGCTGACCACGGCATCAACTACAAGAACATTGACGAGCAGCGACCTTTAGAGCGTAACCACATTCCTATGCTCTGGCTTGGAGGAGCAGTGAAAGGACCACGCACTGTCAATATACTCTGTAACCAGACGGATATATGTGCTACATTATTAGGACAGATGAGGCTTAACCACGAAGACTTCCGCTTCAGTCGCGACGTTCTATCGAAGAGCTATCACTATCCCACTGCAGTACACAACTATAACAACGCCCAATTGCTGATAGACAGCACTGGGCATATACTCTATGATTTCGACGCTAAGCGTTTCACAGTGAGCAACAGCAAAGAGCCTGAAAGAATGCTACGCTTAAACAAAGCAATATTACAAGTAACAACGAAAGACTTGAAAGAAAGATGAAACAGATTAGTTATTACTTACTCTACGCTTTGGTCTATCTTCTATCGTTGCTGCCTCTCTGGCTACTTTATCTGCTGAGCGACGGACTCTACCTGCTGGTGTATCATATCATCAGATACAGGCGCAAGATTGTATGGAAGAATCTCACCTCGTCGTTCCCTAAGAAGAGCGAAGCGGAGTTGCGTAAGACAGAAAAGAAATTCTATCATTGGTTCTGTGATTATATCCTCGAGACTTTCAAGCTTCTCAGCATCTCTAACAAGACACTTCTCAAGCATATAGAGTTCCACGGAACGGAAGAGATAGAGAAAGTGTTCGATGAAGGACGCAACTGCGCTGCTATTCTAGGGCACTACTGCAATTGGGAATGGCTATCTGCGTCAGGATTGGCCTTCGAGCGCCATCCACAGGCTGCAACGGGTCTCATCTACCATCCACTCTACAGCGATGCCTTCGATCGTCTGTTCATTGCTCTGCGCTCTGCCCATGGTGGTATATGCGTACCAAAAAAAGATATTCTCCGCTATCTCGTAGACTTTCGTCGTGATAATCGCCGTTCGCTCTTCGGCTATATCAGCGACCAGGCACCGAAATGGGAGAATATCCATCTGTGGTTGCCTTTCTTGCATCACGACACCCCGGTCTTTACTGGTGGTGAACGTATTATGAGAAAGATGGATGACGCCGTGTTCTACACAGAGATGAGTCGTCCTAAAAGAGGTAAGTATGTATGTACCTTCAAAATGCTCTCGGCCCATGCTAAAGAGGAAACGGAGCATGCCATCACCACCCGCTTTTTCCAGATGTTAGAAGACACCATATGCAAAGAACCCGCTTACTACCTCTGGACACATAATCGCTGGAAACGTACCCACGAAGAATATAATATCAGAATATCACGGAAATAAGCAAATACTATTATGACAAGACTCTGTTATATCACCCGTAACTACCGTAATCTCAATGGTGCTGGCAACAAGGCCAAGACTGACAACGAAGACACTCTACAAGTAATTGGGGCTAGGAATCTTGGTCTGAAACGCACTTTCTATCCAAATAAGGTTATCACATTCTTTCTCGATTTGGCTGGGGTTATCAAGTATGTCTTCACTGTCAGGCGAGGTGACGTTGTCGTACTACAATACCCTGTAAAGAAATATTTCGCCTTTCTTTGTCGCATAGCTCATCTGAAAGGAGCCAAAACCATGGCTCTTATACATGACCTCGGTTCATTTCGGAGAAAGAAACTCACGATAGAGAAAGAAATCAACAGACTGATGCATGCCGATTATGTGATTGCATCAAACGACACAATGAAGACATGGCTGAAAGAACATGGCTACCGACATCCGTTAGGTGCCTTACAGCTATTTGACTATCGTTCTACTTCACAGTCAAGAAAACAACTGCCATCAGAACACCTGCGACTGGTTTATGCAGGAGCGCTGGCTATGCGAAAGAATTCCTTCCTGCTGAAACTGGCAGAACAAGAACTTCCCTTTGAACTACATATCTACGGCAACCGCAATGGTCTGCCAGACATGAACGAGAACCCCAAAATCCTTTTCCATCCGTTTACTCCCGCAGACACCTTTATCCAAAAAGTGGAGGGTGACTTCGGCTTTGTTTGGGACGGCGATTCACTTGACAGTTGTACAGGTAACTTCGGAGAATACTTACGCTGGAACAGTCCACACAAAGTGTCTTTCTATCTCCGTGCAGGTCTGCCCATCATTATCTGGAAAGAGGCTGCTGTGGCCCCCATTGTAGAGAAAGAAGGTATTGGTATCACTATTGAGAATATTCAGGAGTTAGGCAGTACACTGAGCATGATTACACCAGAGCAATTAGCGGAGATGCGTAAGAATGTTCTTCGTATCAGTGAGCGCCTAAGAGAAGGAGAATATCTGCAGGATGCCATCAGACAGGCACTCCAGCAAATCGGATAAGAAGCAAAGAGATTAAAAATGGAACCTACGTTGTTCGAAACGGTCGAGCAACACAACGGCTTTTTGTATGGTCGACCCGGCATCCCAGCCTCGCAACAGCGCATAACGACGTATCAGGTCTTCATAAAGGTCTCGACGATGCGTCAGACGCACCATATTCTGCAGGCATTCCTTATCAGATGGGAAGCCCTCGCAGAAATGAGAGCGATTGATATCAATCATAGTAAAATGATAGCCTTCGTTATCATGGTTACAAAGGAAGTTCGACAAATTCAAATCGCCATGGAGGATACCTCTGCTATGCATCAGCACCATCTGACGAGCTACGGCCTCGGCTAAATCCGAATCGTAATCTTTCACTTCGCGCAGCAACAGATGGCCTTCCGTACCGACAGCTTCAAGACTGACAAAATAGCCAATAGTAAAAAGTCCGTTCTTCTTTTGTTCTATATAAGCCACACGTTGCGGGGTTTTTATACCACGAGTGGCGAATTCTTCAGCAAAGAGATATGCCCGTTCGGCTTTCGTTTTACGAAAGAAGCTATAGACTATCTGCTGGATAAAGTTTACACGTTTAAAGCGCTTTACCATCATTACCAATCCCTGTTCATGGAAACGGGCCACCTGATTGCGCCCATCGTAGACCAGCTCTCCCCGTCCCTCATCCAACAAATGAGGGAGTTGGGCTATAAAAGGAGCCAAATACTGGTATTTACCGTCTACAACTATTTTCATTTCTTTTTCCCAAAAAGCTTGGCTATCTGTGATTTCCTATATCGAAGTCTGACCTCAGGCAACAACTCCACGTAACTCCTTTCTGTATCGAATACCAATTCACCATGATAATTGCCTGTCTGGATAGGAGTCATATAGTTTTCACCATACTGCGTCCGAAGGAGCTGATCGTATCCAGAAGGAGCCGGTACTTTCATATCCTCGAAATCCAACCATACTGTATCATCGAATATATGTCTGTCAAGTACGATGTCATAGGCACTGAATGAAATCTCCGCCACCTCCTTGCTTTCATCGAAAGAGGTCAAGCGCAACTGATCCTCTGCCTGACGGTATAATGAAGTCCAGCCAGTCTTGCTGACAGCTCGACGACTCTGTATCTTCCTGAATACTTGAAGCCAGCGACCCGATATAAGGATATTAAGATTCTTGGCTTTCAGAAAATGCTGCATACGACGTGATGCCTTCCATACCCTTCTACGCTCTGTCTCTTCCTCAGGAACACCATCAAGCACGAAGATATCGATGAATATGCCCTGATTAAAAGGATTGAAGCTGGCAGAGGGACGTATGGCGGCAGTACGGCTATTGCGAAGTTGTGCATGACCAGCAAAATAATCCTTGTCAGTATAGGCATTCTGATAGAAATAGGGCTCTTTGAATACCTGCCCGGAAATAGCCGTCAGGCGGTCGTAGTCAGGACGGGGCATACACACATCTATATCGTCATCCCAAGGGATGAATCCCTGATGACGGACAGCTCCAAGTAGTGTTCCGCCATCAACCCACATACGCAGGTTCTCACGCTGACATACTTCTATCAACTGCCTAAGAAGATCGAGCTCCACAGCCCAGACTTTCTTCATCTCGTGCGATACCAGATATCCGCCACGTTTCTCTGCGTCGGTATTAAAGCCCATGGATATTGTCTTTATAGGAATGGTCCAAGTCTAAATAATGGAAATTATGCTGCCTCTGATGCTCTCCATCGGGGATAGTCATATAATCACCATATTTCTGTGAGAGATATGTATCAGCTTTTTCCACCCCCATGACCATCTCATTCTCGAAAGCATATGGGGTGGGAGTTCCCAGAATATCCTTCGGCATGGATCCGTTAGAGCCGTCATCGTAGTCAGCGACCAAGGCTGACTTTTCATAGTCATAGGTCATCAACAGCTGACGTATTCTCTTTTGAACACCATCCAGCGTATAGAACTTCCTACACAGCAGAGGAGCCCAGCTTGAGGGGCCATGACCATGTTTGTAAGGATCACGATGAAGCAGATAGAGTACCCGCTTCAGATACTCATATCTTGCAAAATGGAGCTTGCGCATGAGGCTGGATTCGGGAACCCCGTCTATAGGGAACACATCGATATAGATACCTCCCAGATAGCGCAGATGCATACGTTCTATCAGCGTTGTCGACGCATCCTGTATTTTTCCGAATGGCAGATTATATGACGCATCGTTTTCTGCACAAACCAGTTCAAAAGGTTCTGGCAACCATTCCCGACTATGTCTAATCAGTTTCTCATAGTCAGGACGGGGCATGGCGATGTCGATATCGTCATCCCAAGGGATGAAGCCCTTATGCCGTATAGCCCCAAGCTGTGTCCCTGCCCATAGATAATAGCGCAGGCTATGCTCCCGACAGGTTTTGTCGACAGCCAGGAGAATCTTCAGGATCCGTTGGTGGAGCTTGTCAATATCGTAATCAGCCATTATTTCAATAAATCAGGTTCTGGGGCAATTCAAGCTGTGCACGCTGTAAATCCTCTGGCGTGTCGAGTTCGTATGAGAACAAATCCGTAGTGTCTACGACCTTGAAGGTATGGCCCTGAGGGATCAAACGCTCAAAAGCACGTTCATAGAAAATGTCTATGAGACCTTCGTCGAGTATCATCCCACGAAGTTCCTGATAGAGAGCCTCGCCATAGGATGACGTTATCTTTTCGATGCCCACCGACTCACCGACAGCATCCTCGACACGACAGGTTTTGCTGATTTCCGTTATCCGACCTTCGCCATCGACTACGATCTTCATCTCTTCCTCGCCCAACTCATGACGCTGCATGGCAAGGGCTGAGCATTCCTGAGCTGCCACGCGGCGCACGGCCTCCGGATCACAAAGGATGTCGCTATCCATCAGCAATACCTCTTGGCCATGCAACTGTTCCATCGCCAGCCAGAGGGAGAAGATATTGTTGTTATGGGCATAATCAGGATTATCAATGAAACGGATTGAAAGATCTTGATAATGACTGGCGAGGAACTCGCGAATCATCTCTGCACGATAACCCGTCACAACAACAAATTCCCGGATATTGGCAGACAGCATGGCGTCTACAGTGCGCTGGAGCAGCGTCTTTCCGCCCACCTCCAACAAGCACTTAGGCTTCGTATCCGTTAACGGTCTTAGCCGCTTGGCCATTCCTGCGGCCAGAATCACACCTATCATAAGCAACGCAGAATCGTATCGACAACAGTCTGAGTCTGTTCCTTGCGACCCAAGGTGATGCGCAGGGTCTCCTCAAGTCCCTTATCAGTCATGAACTTAATCTTATAATCCTGTTCGGCAAGGGCTTTCTGAAGCTTCTCCTTGATGGCGACAGGATACTTGATAAGGATGAAGTTGGCCACGCTCTTATAAACCTTGAAACCAGGTTTGTCGCCCAAGGCCTTTTTATAGAGTTGGCGGCCCCATTCCATATCATCTGCCACACGACGATAGTGGTCATCGCTATCGAGGGCAGCCAAGGCAACAGCCTCAGAGAAGCGATTGTAGCCCAAGTATTTATTGATATAGCTTACAAAATGGTCGTGCCCGGCACCTATGAAGCCGAAACCGCAGCGCAAGCCTGGAAGGCCATAGAACTTAGACAGGGTACGAGAGATAATCAGATTAGCGTACTTATTGACCAGAGGGGCAATATAGTCGGTATCTGAGGTAATAAAGCTGGCATAAGCCTCGTCGATAAGCACCATCGTATCGTCGGGGATATTCTCCATGATACGTCCTATCTCGTCAGGCGTCAGGCTGTTACCCGTAGGATTGTTGGGCGATGCCAACAGCAGCATACGCGGGTGGATGCGGTTTGTATATTCGATGACCTCTTCCACATCATAGGCGAAAGTATCATCCTGCTCGTGAAGGGGATACATCTCGAACGTACCATAGCACTCGCTGGCCACCTTGTTGTAATACCACCAAGAGAACTCTGGAATAAGAATCTTCTTGTTGTCACCCTTCATGAGGTAATAATGGATTGCATTCTTCAGAATGTCCTCTCCGCCATAGGCCAAGAGAACCTGTTCCTCTGGGACACCATAGATTTCACTCAAACGTACAGACACCACGCTCTTTTTCCCCTCGTCATAAATACGGGTATAGAAACATAGGGTCTTGGGATCGAAATTACGAATGGCTTCCACCACTTTCTGACTGGGTTCAAAGTTAAACTCGTTCCTGTCGAGATAATTCATTTTCTTTTCCATAACGTCATTATTTGCCTGCAAAGGTACAAAGATTTCGAGAATTATTCGTAACTTTGCCCCATATTTTCAGAAATATGGAGAAAAAAGAGACTTTAGGGGAGCTCGTCAGGTTCGGAATCGTTGGTATTCTGGCAGTGGCCATTCATTACGCCGTCTACTGGATACTGCAATACTGGATTGATGTAAACATAGCCTTCACCATAGGCTATCTGGTGAGTTTCTGCGCCAACTATTATCTCTCTGCCCATTTCACGTTCAAGGAGAAGACCTCTGCCAGAAACGGAGCGGGGTTTGCGGGGGCTCACATATTCAATTATTTCCTGCAAATGGGTCTCTTCAATTTCTTCCTCTGGATAGGTGTACACAGAATCCTGGCTCCCTTCGCGGTGTTCAGCATCTCTGTGCCCATCAACTTCATACTCGTAAGGTATGTCTTCAAACACTTCAAACGCTCATGACACCACAACTCTCCATCGGTTTCGACGCCAAACGCATTGTCAGCAACGCTACAGGTCTTGGCAGCTATGGCAGGACGCTCGTCAACGACCTCGCCGCCAGCGAACATCTCGACCTTCACCTCTATGCGCCCAATGAAGGAAGAGACGACCTTAGAAGTCAGGTTTTACTCCGAGGAAACTTGCAGTTTCATTACGGTAAACCAGGAGTTCCCGCGTTGGGAACTTCCCTTTGGCGCACGCATGGCATTATAAAAGACCTCAAGAGAGACGGTATACAGATCTATCACGGGCTTTCTGGCGAGCTGCCCATTGGCATCAGGAAGAGCGGCATCAAGAGCGTGGTTACCATCCACGACCTGATTTTCCTGCGCCACCCGGAGTTCTACCATTGGATAGACACAAAGATCTACGCCTGGAAATTCAGGAAGACCATCAAAGAAGCCGACCGTATCATTGCCATCAGCGAATGTACGAAACGCGACATCATTGAGTATGGACATGTGGACGAAAGCCGCATCTCCCTTATCTATCAGAGTTGTGCGCCACGATTCTCTGCAGAACCTGACACGCAGAAGCAACAAGAGGTAAGGCTGCACTACAACCTGCCCCAACGCTATATCCTAAACGTCGGCAGTATAGAGGCAAGAAAGAATATCATCCTGGCAGTCAAGGCATTGCAAAGCCTTCCAGAAGACCTATCGCTCGTCATTGTAGGAAGACATACCAAATATACGGATCAAGTCATCGACTATGTTAACTGTCACCAGCTGAGCCATCGCGTACTGATTCTACATGGTGTGCCCAACAAGCATCTGCCAGCCATCTACACCCAAGCAGAAGCCTTTGTCTATCCGTCTGTCTACGAAGGTTTTGGCATCCCCATCATCGAAGCAATCAACTGCGGACTTCCTGTGGTAGCATGTTCAGGTTCCTGTCTGGAAGAGGCTGGAGGGCCTGATTGCTTTTATGTAGCACCAGACGACGTAGAAGGCATGACCAGAGCCATCAAAGAGTCGCTTCGCGGGGCAACAGGGCGCGAACATAGAATAGCCAGCAGCCAGGCATACATCCGTCGTTTTCTGGGCAGCGATATGGCCAATCAGATGATTGAGCTTTACCACTCACTGCTCTAACATCATATAATCCAGCGCAGCTGGAGGTCGAGATCCGTCTGTGATGAGCCGTCAATCTGCTGATAGCCACTCCCGATGTAATCCCTGTCGAAATAGTCTGTTGTACCTATTTTGGCCGTGAGCATAAGGTTTCCCGCGACTTTCGCCCTTACCATGAGCCAATAACGGATGCCCTCACCATAGAACTGATTCATAGAGTAGGCGTAAAGCGGCCCTTGTTCGTAGAGCCACACGCGACTGTCATAGCTATCTGTATGGAAATAGCCGGCCCCTATATTCAGCCTCAACCAGTCCTTGGTATACGACAAACTTTCACTCACCATTCCACCCCACTCGCCTTCGCTATAGGCACAATAGCCCCCATCCAACTGGGTGCGGCAACTGAGACCGAAGTCTGTCGCATATTCGGCACTCAGACGCCCACGGTGTTCCCAACGGTCATTCAACGTCTTTTTGTCCTTATCATCCTTCTGTTTCATCCTTAATCGATAGCGGACACCCAGGTTCCAACGCTTTCCCGTATAGGCCGCCTGCAACAGCTGATCCCATGAATACGACGATTGCGACACCTGATACTTTGCCCAGGCAAAATAGGCATAGTCTGTATAGGCAGAGACCTGAAACTCTGGCGAGGGATGCCACGAAAGCCCCAGATAGACACCACTCTCGTTCTGTACGCGTCCGCCATCGCTATAGCTCTGAGCATCGAGCGAGGCATACTTGTATGAATAGAATCGCTGGAGAGCCATCATGCTCAGCACGTCAGACAAGCGGATATTGAAAGTGTTGATGGTTGCGATATGTCCTCTCTTATCCAATGCCGTCTCACCATTCAAGGACAGCTGATGACTCACATAGCCGTAATCAAGACTGGTATTCATGAAGTCCTGATCATAGGGGTAAATACGCTGGTATAGTGAAACTCTCTGCGGATGCAGCGGCCTGTCAAGATGCACATAAAGCGCATTCACGCCCAGATGCAGGCCATGAGCCTCATAGCGCAGCGCACCACCAGTTTTCAAGGCATGCAGATTGTGTTTCTTCGCCATCTCCGTCTCTGTTCGATGATAGCCTGAGGTAAGGATGGTGCGGGCTGTCGAGTCTTTGTTGAGGGTTGCATCCAAGGGAGTATAAGACAAAAAGGCTGTGGCCCTGAAAGCTGTGGAGAGACGGATGGTAGCCCCCATGCCTTGCAGATAACTGTTTGAGCGCGAAGAGTGGGCTGTAAGCGTATTGGTGCTTCGCCCCATGTTTTGGAGAGTGGCTATCTTACCTAGTCCGAAACCATTATTCATAACAAGTCCCATACCCATCGACATGCGATAGTTGCCCAAGACGAGTGTCTCCAGTCTGCCTAAGTTACGAAGTTGAAGATAAGACGAATAGTAGTCATACCCCCACTTGTTACGATTCGCGAAGAAAGGTTCACCAGCATCCTGAGCACCCACCAGTCCCAGCTTCACATAGTCGCCATAGCTGAACTGATAACGCATCCAATGACGATAGGGATAGCCAAGATACTGTTCATGATCACCCTCTCGCTCATAGAAGGGTATGCGCATAGTGGCAGTAAGTTCATGACGCCCATACTTAAGCACATCGCCGAGTCGGGGACTTCGCTGTGACGCGTCATCACCAACATATATAAAATAGGTAAGCAGTCGCCTTTGGACTTCACCCAGCGAGCGAATCATCATCAACTCGCCCACCGACTTCATCGCCCCATAACGATAGCGATACTCCATCATATCTTCTATCTGTTGGGCTGTAAGAAAAGGTAACTCCTCCAGTTGTTCTCTCGTTACGGTATTCAGGTTTAAGGGCTGCTGCTCCAATTCGCATAGCAGATCGTAAGTCCTTTCCCACGATTCTGACTCAGAATCCTCAACAGTCATCACTTCACTCAGATAACGTTCCCACACATGTCCCTCCTGAGCCTGTAAGCCCAGTGGCATAATCATCATGATTGATATAAATAGTGTCTTCATAATTGTTTAGCGGCGCAAAGATATGATAAATCTGCGTAAATCCCAAAGAAATATTTGGATTTCTCAGAGATACTGCTTACTTTTGCAGCTGAAATGACGAATCTGCAGCCATATACCCCATGGATGATGCGAATGGTGATCATTCTGTTCACCCTTCACTATTCACTCTTCACTGCCTCTGCCCAAGACAAGCGGATGACAGCTGAGGAGGTATTGGCTGAGATGGACTCTCCCACTTTCGTACCTACTGTCAAAGTGGGTAAGGTGCTTCACGAGGGCGACAGCATACAGTATATGGAAATGAATAATGTGTATGTTTACCCCCAGCTCACCTTCAAGAACAGGAAGCAAGCCGACTCGTACATGCGTCTGGTAAAGAACGTGAAGAAGGTACTGCCCATTGCCAAGCAGGCACGCCAGATGCTGATCGAGACCACGGAATATCTCGAGACACTGCCTGACCAGAAATCGAAGGAGGAGCACATCAAGCGTGTAGAGGATGACATCTTCCGTACTTACAAGCCTCAGATGAAGAAGCTGACTTACTCGCAAGGTAAGCTGCTCATCAAGCTAATAGACAGGGAGTGCCACTCGTCGTCTTACGATATGATCAGTGCCTTCATGGGGCCTATCCGTGCTGGGTTCTGGCAAGTCTTCGCCTGGGGGTTCGGTGCTTCGCTCAAAAAAGAATACGACCCTAATGGTGTAGACCGCCTCACAGAGCGCGTGGTTCTCATGGTTGAGGCAGGACAGATATAACCCCATACCCAATAAATAATCCCCGCCGCTGACGGGGATTATTTATTCTGAATATAGCACTTGTATCATCGTCTGACCAACGGCCTGAAGCGTATTCTTGTCAATATGTGCCATATCGTCGTTGACTGTGTGCCACGTAGGCCCGAAACTACTTTGCTCGCAGTTGGGGTAATAAGGAATAATGTCAATTGTCGGAATCTTTGCCTTGGTATTCACAGGAATATGGTCGTCAGTAATGTAACCACCCGTCTGAGTGGGAAACAGGCTACCAAAGCCCACTACCTGAGCAGCACGCCAAACCTTATCTACAACGTTGCTGGCATACTGCAGCGACATGCCTTCCTTATAGAACTGAGCGCCTTGTCCGCCTACCATATCGAGCAGAATGCCAAAGCGTGGCTTATAGCCTTTACGATGCAGGTTAGCCGACCAATACTGAGCGCCCAGTGCCCACGAGTTACCATCGTCTGTTGCATCGCTCCACTGAGGCACACCCCAGTCTTCAGCGTCGAAACAAATAAAATCAACACCTATGCCTAGAGTGTCTGCTGAGAGCAGACGCGCCACCTCTAACATTACGGCCACCCCAGAGGCACCATCGTTGGCTGCCATCACCGGCTTCTTGTGATTAGCCTCATCAGGGTCGTTATCAGCCCAGGGACGGCTGTCCCAATGTGCACAAAGCAGCACACGTTCTGACAACTCTGGCTTATAGCTGGCAATGATGTTGGTGCTGTGAAGTATGGTACCATCATAACCTTTCAGGTCGACCTTCTGCGCCATCACCTCCATACCAAAGCTCTTGAACTTGGCAATAATCCACTGTTCACACTGGTCGTGAGCCACACTGTTCATCACTCGCGGGCCGAAATCACACTGAGCCTGACAATACTGGTAGGCACTGTCTGCACAGAATGCAGGACCTACAGGCTGGGCCACAGCCGTCTCGTCCGCAGTCTGCTTACGCAGGTTTCCACAGCTTAGCATCAGGAGTATGGATAAAACTAAAAATACACCTTTCTTCATTTCATTTGAACTTGTTGCATGACCCTCAGGAAGTTGCCGCCCCAGATTTTCTGGATGTCCTGTTCGCTAAAGCGTCGGGCCAACAGCGCACGGGTAAAGTTAATGAGTTCCGACGAATCGGCCAGTCCTCTCACGCCGCCATCGCCATCGAAATCAGTACCGAGTCCCACATGGTCGATACCCATCACGTCGATGGCATGCTCAAGATGTTCCATCACATCCAAGATCGTTGCCTCGCCGTCTTTACGCAGGAATCCGTTGTATATCGTGGTCTGAGCCACACCGCCATTCTTAGCTAAGGCACGCATCTGGTCATCCGTCAGGTTACGCTGATGATCGCAGAGGACACGACTGCTCGAGTGACTGCACACGATAGGCATGGTGCTGATGTCAAGGGCGTCATAAAAGCTCTTCTCGCCACCATGACTCAAATCAACCATGATACCCAAACGGTTCATCTCCTTGATGACCTGCTCGCCAAAGGCACTCACACCACCATGGGTGTTATTGCTCTTCGACGCGGCATCGCAGATATCGTTATCGCCATTATGGCAGAGGGTCATATATACAATGCCACGGTCCTTGAAGTGCTGCAGGTTCTCCAGTTTACTGTCAATGGCTATGCCGTTCTCAATACCGAGCATGATGCTCTTCTTCCCCCGATGCTTGTTCATCCAGAGGTCGTCAGGGGTGCGGGCAAGCGCGATATACTGCTGGTTCTGCGCCACAATATCCTCTATTTTGTCGAAGATGCGGTCAGCATATGTCGTAGGATTCTCAGTGTTCTGTGGCAGATAGGCCACCATGATCGTTGCGTCCTGACGCCCCTCAGTCATCTTATGCAGGTCGACCAATATCTTTGGGTCGCGCTGGTCGAAGTGGATGCCTGACGGGAAAAACATCGGGGTGTCGCAGTGGGTGTCGAGCGTCAGCACACGGTTATGCACACGCTGAGCCTGTCTAAACGAGGCAGCCTCGCCCACCAGCCACTGGAACAGGGGCAGCCCCTCCTCCAGACACTCTGGATGCCACTGGACACCTACTATAGATTTATATTCCGTACTCTCTATCGCCTCGATGATATTATCAGCCGACTGCGCCACTACACGGAACTTATCGCCCGTCTCAACCACAGCCTGATGGTGGAAACTGTTCACCATAAGAGGCCTGTCGTACGACTTGTAGATGCTGTCAAGTATAGAATCTCTTATAATACTGATGCTATGCGTAGGCTCAGAGCGGTCGGCATCCTGCGAATGCTTCACCTTTGCCACATCTCCGATATCCTGAGCCACCTTGCCGCCCAGAGCCACTGCCAGTGTCTGGATGCCCCGACAGATGCCCAGCATCGGTATCTGTCGATTATAGGCCAGTTGTGCTATCAGCAACTCTGGCAGGTCGCGCTCCTGATTAACACCATGAAGTTTGGGTGAAGGCTCCTCACCAGCCCACAAGGGGTTGATATCGCCGCCACCGCTCAGAATCAGACCATCAAGATGCTCAAGGGTGTTGATGATTACATCTTTATCAGCCACAGGCGGAATGACAACAGGCACACCACCTGCAGCCACTACAGATTTGTAGTAGCCCTGTCCCAATTTACAGGTCAGATCTTCATAATTACCAGTGATACCTATGACAGGTTTCTGGTCGGCTTCAGGAAAGTGAGCATAGATATCATCCAGATGCGACTGTAAGTCAAATCTGTTCATTACTTCTGCCCAACTTCGTTAATGACAATAGGAATCTCTCGTTTTAGGCTCTGTTCCAGAGAAATCAATGTTTCAGTAGCTACAACGCCAGGTATGCCCTGCAGTTTTCCGTTCAACAGCTCCATCAACTGCTCGTTGTCACGGGCATAGAGCTTCACCAGCATGGTGTACGGGCCTGTGGTAAAGTGGCACTCTACCACCTCAGGGATATGCTGCAGACACTCTACCACGTCTTTATACATAGAACCCTTTTCCAGGTTGATACCCACATAGGTACAAGTAGAATAGCCCAGGCTCTTGGGATTAACGTCGAATCCACTACCGGTAATCACATCAGCATCAATCAGATGCTGCACACGCTGATGAATGGCGGCACGGGAGACATTACACTCTGCAGCCACATCCTTAAACGGGATACGTGCATTCTTGGAAAGAATACTCAGTATCTTCTTGTCAAGAAAATCAATTTTATCCATCACCTTTCCTTTTTAGTTACAATTTGTCAGCAAAAGTAAGCAAATTAATTGAATAATGCAACTTTTATCAGGAAAAGTTTAAAAAAAGTGTATCACTTTTGTGACACACTTGCTCTTTACTTCACGATTTCCAACAGTTCTACGTCGAAAATCAGCATGCTGTAAGGCTTGATATCAGCCCCAGCCCCACGCTCGCCATAAGCCAGCTCATAGGGGATATACAACTGCCACTTCGAACCTACAGGCATCATCGTCAACGCCTCTGTCCAGCCTCTGATCACCTGCGTAGGTGTAAACTCAGAAGGCTCGCCACGCTGATAGCTGCTGTCGAACACCTTGCCGTCAATCAAGCGGCCCTCATAATGCACTTTCACCTTGTCACTAGACTGAGGCACAGCGCCAGAACCTTTCACTAGCACCTTATATTGCAGGCCACTGGGCAGGGTGATCACACTGTCATTCTTGGCATTCTCCTCCAAGAACTTAATGCCAGCCTCACGATTGGCGCCATACAGTTTCTCATCACGAGCAGCCTTGTCGGCCTTCTGTCTGGCGGAGAAATAATCTTCGGCCTTCTGCAAGGTGAAGATCGTGGTATCATTCAGCATAGCGTCGGTAAAGCCGCGGTAGAGCACGTCGGCCATGATGGAATCGGGCGAATCCTGGAACTCCGTCTTCAGACTGGGCAGCATACGCTCGTTCAGCTGCTGGGCAATGTTCTGTCCGGTCATGTATGCCTTCATCCTAGGATCGTCGGCAGTCTTCACGGCGTCCATGAAGCCACGCACGAAATCGGCCATCATCGTTGTGTCCATCTTCTGCTGGAGCAGATAGTTCAGCAGTCCGTTGGTCATTGTCATACCTGCCGCATAGCTCACTGAGTCGGAACTGCTTGTGAGCTGAACAGCCTGCACCTTCTCCTCTACAGGCTTCTGAACGGTCTTCTTCTTTGCGGCCTCAGCCGTAAACAAAGAAGCACCCGCCACAAGGGCGAGTGCCACGCATATCGTCTTCTTCATTATCTCTTAGCGTTTACCTCGAGCAACTCAATCTTGAAGATCAGTGCAGAGAAAGGCTTGATAATGTTCTGTTCACGCTCACCGTAAGCCAGTTCCTGAGGAATATAAACCTCCCAAACAGAACCTGCAGGCATGTGGCAGAGAGCCTCTGTCCAACCCTTGATAACCTGGTTGGCACGGAATGTGGTGGGCTCGCCGCGCTGGTAAGAACTGTCGAAGATAGAGTCATTAATCAGACGGCCCTCGTAGTTAACCTTCACCAAAGAAGTGTCGGCAGGAATGGCACCAGTACCCTCCTTGATAACCTTGTACTGAACGCCGCTGGGCAGAACCTTCACGCCCTCTTTCTTAGCGTTCTCAGCCAGGAACTTCTCACCGGCAGCCTTGTTCGCACCATAGCTCTTCTCAAGCTCCTTGGCCTTAACGCTGCTAATCAGGCGCTGAGCCACCATCTGAGCTGAATCAACAGTCATCAGGCCCTTCTTGCCTGTTGTACCGCTGATAAAACCAGCCATGAAGTTCTTCAAAGAGATGGTCTTGGTAGAGTCGTCACCGAACACCTCGTGGTTGATGCCCTTCACCATACGGTTAGCAATCTGCTGACCAATCTGGATACCTGCATAGTAAGCAGCCTTCTTCTTGTTGTCACCAGCATTGGCACCCTCGTTCAGACCCTTGATAAACTCATCGATGTAAGTGGTATCTACGTCGAGACTACCAACGAGATACTCCTTCAGACCCTGAGTCTGAGCCATACCGATAGCATAGCTCAAGGTGTCTACTTCATTCTTCAGACTCGCTCTGGGAGTCGAATTGCCACATGAAGAAATCATGATGGCAGCTACAGCTGCAACAGCAGCAAATGTAATCTTTTTCATTTTCGTGATTGTTTATATTTATTTTTTACCTTTTTCCCTTTTACCTTTACACAACCTGAATCAATTCAACGTCGAAGATCAGGGCTGCGAACGGAGGAATAGAAGCACCTGCGCCACCCTCGCCATAAGCCAGACGGTAGGGGATGAAGAAGCGGTACTTGGCACCCTCCTGCATCAGCTGCAGTCCCTCGGTCCAACCGGCAATCACCTGCTGCAAGGGGAATGTAGCGGGCTCGCCGCGCTGATAGCTGCTGTCGAATACGGTACCGTCGATCAGCGTACCCTCGTAGTGGCACTTCACGGTATCCTTTGCGCTGGGCTTCTTGCCGTTACCCTCTTTCAGAACCTGGTACTGCAGACCGCTGGCCAGCGTCACGACACCATCCTTCTTACTGTTCTCGGCCAGATATTTCTCACCAGCCTCCTTATGTGCCTTACCTTTCTCAGCACGCTCAGCCTGGAGCTTCTGCTCCTGCTTCTGGAAATAGTCCTGTACAATGGTCTGGGCCTCACGGTGGCTCACCTTCAACTCATTACCCTCGAGCACATCCTTGATGGCCTGTGCGAAGTCCTCTGCGCTGATGTCATCAGCACCCATCTGAGCCAGCTGCTGTCCGATGCCCAAGCCCAAAGCATAACTTAATTTGTTCATTCTTTCTTTATATTAATAATGTGTAACTCTCAAAATCGGACGCAAAGATACTACTTTTTAATTACAGATTGCACAGATTAACACAGATTAATATAAAAAAACGGTTAAAACCTGCGCCGTCTGAGGCTATTTTCTTATTTTTGCAACATAAAACAAACGTCACAGCTTATGAAAAAGATTGTCGTACTTACAGGTGCTGGCATGTCGGTGGAAAGCGGACTCAAGACTTTCCGCGATGCCGATGGTCTCTGGGAGAACTATCCCGTGCAGCAAGTGGCCACCCACGAAGGCTGGGAGGCAGACCCGACGCTCGTCACCAACTTCTATAACATGCTCCGCAAGAAATGCTGGGGCGTAAAACCTAACGAGGGGCACAAACTGGTGGCCCGCCTTGAAGAGCAGTACAACGTCACCGTGGTCACTCAGAACGTCGACAACCTCCACGAGATGGCCGGTTCGTCGAAAGTCATCCACCTGCACGGCGAACTCATGAAGGTATGCTCTAGCCGCGATGTCGACGACCCGCGCTACCAGCAGACGCTCACCCCCGACAACTGTGAGATAGTACCCGGCACGAAGGCTGGCGACGGTTCGCTACTGCGCCCCTTCATCGTCTTCTTCGGCGAAGCCGTGCCCAACATCACCCTTGCCGCCGAGGAAGTTCAAGAGGCCGACATTCTGATTATCATCGGCACCTCGCTAGTGGTCTATCCCGCCGCCGGTCTGCTGCATTACGCCCGCCCCGATGTGCCCATCTATCTCATCGACCCCAACCCCATCAATGCCGGTACCCGTGTTCATCAGATTCAGAAGGGTGCCTCTGAAGGTATGAAAGAGCTTTTCGCCGAACTGATGGAATAGCGGCTCTCATACTGGCAAAGATAAGGCTTTCTGCCGACAAAGATAGGCGTGGGTTATGACAAGAATAATCCCGCTGATTGTAATCTATATTATCATGCAAAGCAATTTAGACTAAATTGCAGAACAAAATAGACTAAATTGGTCGGCAATTTAGTCTAAATTGCAATCAAAGAGATAATCTCTGTCAATAAGCGGGCCATTCCATGACAGGCAAAGCGCTATGATATGACAACACCGCAAGCCGCCCCATCAATACATGATACAACATAGAAACGCTAAAGAGAGCTAATCAACGGACGCTTTATATTGATTAAGGTCAAAGAAAGGGAGAAAAATAAAGCAGTGAATGATGTGTCTAAGACGTCATTCACTGCTTTATTATCAGGGCGCTGATGGCGCGCTGGGGATTAGCTTTTATATCGGCTACAAGCCGCGATCCTTACGGATAAAGTCGATAAGTCGGTCGACAGCTTCTTCCTCGGGGATATTCTTCTCGATACACTCCTTGGCCTTATAGAGGCTGATCTTACCGCGACCGGCACCTACATAGCCGTAGTCGGCATCGGCCATCTCGCCAGGACCGTTCACGATACAGCCCATGATACCAATCTTCAGACCTACCATATCTTTCGTGGCGGCCTTGATACGTGCGATGGTCTCCTGCAGGTTGTAGAGCGTGCGGCCACAGCCCGGACAAGAGATGTACTCGGTCTTGGTGAACTTGATGCGGGCGGCCTGCAGGATGCCATCGGCCAGCTCGACAAGCTTTTCGGTTGAAAAACCTTCGTTGCGGATGACAAGCTGATGGGCTTTCTTATCAATCAGGAGGGCACCAACGGCCATGGCGGCCTTCAGCTGGAGCGACTCCCAGTCGGTCTCGTGCATCTCGAGGGTGATGGTATCGTCCTTAATGCCTGCCTCAGCCTGTTCACGCAAGGCAGCGCACTCGGCGATAGAGTCGACGAGTTTGCGGGCCACGGGAATCTCGTATTCAGGCTCTTCCGAGAGTGACACACGTACGGTGTCACCAATGCCTTCGGTGAGCAGGGCGCCAATGCCTACGGCACTTTTTATACGGCCGTCCTCACCCTCGCCAGCCTCGGTAACACCAAGGTGAAGGGGATAGTGCATACCTTCCTTGTCCATGGTCTGAACGAGCAGACGCACGGTGGTGACCATGACCACGGTGTTAGAAGCCTTAATAGAGATGACCACGTCGTTGAACTGCTCGCGCTTGAAGATGCGCAGGAACTCCATACAGCTCTCGACGATGCCCTCGGGAGTATCGCCATAGCGCGACATGATGCGGTCGGAGAGCGAGCCGTGGTTGACACCAATGCGCACAGCGGTGTGGTGTTCCTTACAGATATTAAGGAAAGGTACGAGCTTCTTCTCAATCTTCTTCAATTCCTCGGCATACTCCTCGTCGGTATATTCGAGGTGCTTGAACGTACGTCCCGGGTCAACGTAGTTGCCGGGATTGATGCGCACCTTCTCGCAGTAAAGTGCTGCCACATCGGCTGTATGGGCCGTGAAGTGCACGTCGGCTACGAGTGGCGTAGGATAGCCGTCGGCCTTCAGCTGGGCAGAGATATTCTTCATGTTCTCGGCCTCACGGATACCCTGGGTGGTGAAACGTACCAGTTCGCCGCCGGCATCGATGATGCGCTTGGCCTGAGCCACACAGCCCTCGGTGTTATTCGTATCTACCGTTCCCATCGACTGGATGCGGATGGGATTCGAGCCGCCAATGCCAATCTGGCCGACACGGGTCTCGGATGATTGTCGTCTCTGATACATAATTAATTGGTCTTGAATTGATATTTCACCTCGGCCAACTCCTGGTTAGCCTTCTCAATCTTTACACGGAGATTACCTTTATAGACGGCCAGGCGCTGAGCCAGTTCGTCGTTGCTAAGCGCCATCATCTCAACGGCAAGGATAGCGGCGTTCTGAGCACCGTTCACACCGACAGTAGCCACAGGAATACCCGGTGGCATCTGGATGATAGAGAGCATGGCATCAAGTCCGTCGAGCATGCCTTTAATAGGAACACCAATCACAGGAAGAGTGGTAGAGGCTGCGATGACGCCAGGAAGGGCAGCAGCCATGCCTGCGCCGGCAATGATAACCTTAATGCCACGATCCTTGGCGGTGCGGGCAAACTCCTCAACAGCATCGGGGGTGCGATGGGCTGAGAGGGCATTCACTTCGAAAGGCACCTGCATCTCGTCGAGCAACTTGCAGGCTTTCTCCATAATGGGCAGATCGCTTGTACTACCCATGATAATACTAACTAACGGTTTCATATATATCTTACTTTTTTACTTTTACATATAGATTAATCCAAAGAAGGCACAGACAGCTCCAATCAGGAAGCCCGCTACAATCTGCAACAAGGAGTGTTGGCGCAGAATCATACGGCTTGAGCCCAGCACGCCAGCCAGCATCATGACAACACAGAACCACCATACAGGATTGAAGCCGAATATCTCGCCAAAAACAAACAGGGCACCAGCCACACCACCGATAGCAGCCATGTGGGTAGATATCTTCCACCACACGTTGATAAGTGCGCACACCACCTGAATGGCCATCGCCGCAGAAACGATGGTACCCATGAAATGAGGGATATGCATCATCTCCATGAGATAGACACAGAAGAAGTAGCACAGGATGGAGATGACATAAGGCACCACGCGGCGCTCCTTGTGTCCCAGCTCTATCAGGTTCCATCCCTGATAGCGACGATAGAGATGAATCAGAAGCGACGGCAAGAGGATGGTGAACAGATAGACAAGGGTGAGCACCTGTAGTTTATACCCCCAAGGCATAAGACCCAAATAACTGAACAAGAAAAGTGCCATAAGACCTACCAACGGCAGATAGAACGGGGTGAACAGCATGCTGATGACACGTGCCGTAAGAATGATAGCCTTTTCTCTACTTATTTCTTTCTTCATTTTCTTCTTTCACTTTCTCAGTCGCGCTATAGGTATACCCAGTTGCTCACGATATTTCGCCACCGTACGACGGGCTATGGGATAGCCCTTCGAGGCGAGCAGGTCCTTCAACTGGTCATCGCTTAGCGGACGTTTCTTATCCTCTGAATCAATAATATCCCGAAGCGCAGCCTTAATCTGACGGGTCGACAGCTCCTCGCCGCTTTCTGTTACATAGCCATCACTGAAGAAATGACGGAGGGGGAAAGTGCCCCAACGGGTCTGCGCATACTTGGAGTTGCTGACACGCGACACAGTAGAGAGGTCGAGACCTGTCTTCTCTGCCACATCCTTTAATATCATAGGGCGCAACGAAGCCTCATCGCCATCAACGAAGAACTGATGCTGCAGTTGGATGATGGCACGCATGGTGATGGTAAGCGTGTGCTTACGCATCTTCACCGCCTCGATGAAGCCCTGAGCGGCATCAACCTTCTTCTTGATATATAGCAGTGCCTCCTTGGTCTGGCGACTGAGATGTTCCTTGTTCTGCTGATACTCCTTCATGGAGTCGACAAACGACTGCGACACCTTCAGCTCCGGGACTTCGCCATTATTGAGCGTAAAGGTGACCGTACCATCATCCAGTGTATCGACAATGAAGTCGGGCGTAATCTGCTGCAGACTTCTGCCAACCGTTTCGCCTAAAGAAGCACCTGGACGCGGGTTGAGTTTCCTCAGCTCCTGAAAGAGTACTTCAGCCTGCGCGTCATTCAGTCCTAAAGACGACTGTATCTTATCCCAATGCTTCTTGGTGAACTCTTCGAAATAGGAGTTCACGACCTGTTCCATCAAGTCTCTTAGACGGGAAGGGGCTCTACGTTCAATCTGCAGCAAGAGACACTCCTGGAGCGTTCGGGCGCCAATGCCGGCAGGGTCGAACTCCTGAAGCTTCTTTAGCACCTGCTCTATCTGAGCCACAGTCAGGTCAATATTATGGTAGATGGCCAGTTCTTCGCTGATTATCTCAAGGTCCTTACGAAGCAGACCATCGTCATCGAGCGAGCCAATGAGGTATTCCATCACATCGCGCTCCTGTTCTGTCATATCGACCTCGCCCATCTGCTCTTTTAGCTGATCATAGAATGAAGAGGTCTCACCATAGACCATCTCTTCACGTTCCTCAGATGCGAAATGGCCACCCTGATACACAGGCAGCTCCTCGTCGTCACGGCCAATACCGCTCAAGGCCTCATCGAGCGCCGACTGGCGTTCTTCCTGTTCTGTGGCCGACTCAAAATCATCTGCCCCCTCGACTGAGTCCTGATAGTCTGAGTAGTCCTGATGGTCTTGATAGTCCTCATCGCCCGAGCCTGCCGACTCCAAGGCGGGATTATCGTTCATCTCTGTGTTGATACGATCAACAAGCTGCATGACTGGCAATTCCACCAATGATGCCTGAAGCAACTGCTGATGAGAGATCATCTGACCCAACTTCAGCTGTTGTGTCTGTTCCTGTATCTGACCGTATTTTTCACTCATTTTTCCTTTTTACTTTTTCTACTACTTAAAGTATTCTTTAAGTTGCTCGGCATAAGACGCAAGGTCTTCTGTGTTAGCATTACCATATCGGCGCCATACCTGCTGGCAAGGCAACAATAGCGGGTCGAAGGTTACATCCTTACGATTTAAATAAGGGTCGCAATATTGGAACACCTCCAACACCTCTACAACACGCTGGGGCTTTTGTTTCAGTAATTTCGCAAGTTCCTGTACCTCAGGCGTCTCTATCACCATCGTGATAGGCGTCAGACGGAAATAAAGATCCAGAATCAATGTGAGCATAACCGGTGTGAGGGTCTCACCCTCTGCCACAGGCTTGAAATCCAACTCAAAACTCTCGTTGGTCTCAACGCCCTCATAGAACAAACCGGCGTTGTTAAAGCCCTTCATCTCACGCAGCAGACTGGCAGCTCTCGCAAGCTTTCTGGGATTGCTGCCATATACTTCCCAAATATGCTCGATGCGGGGAGTTTCAAGATTGGCAATCTGGCACATCTTATTAAATAAGACGCTTGGAGAGACGTGCAGCTCAAGACTCAAGTCTATCATCTTCCGGCTGTACATCGGCTTGATTCCCACAGGTTTTTGTAGGTATATCTGCATAAGCAGAAGCCAATAATCATCCTGCCATTTTGTTTTTTTTGCCATAATCCTCGCTATTTTTTTGCAAAAATACTGTTTTTTTTATATATTTGCAACCGAAAAGGAAAAAACTTATGAGAAAGATAGCATTATTTGCCTTTTGGCTCCTTTCTTTACAGACCTTATTGGCGCAAAGCGTCAGAGAACAGCTTAAAAGTGATATCTTTAAAGCGGGTAGTAACTATTATGCCTATCCATCTCCATCGACTAACTTAGCGCCAGCCCCCAAGGGTAAGAAGCCCTTCTACATCAGTACCTATGCCCGTCATGGATCCCGTTTCCTGATAAGGGCCAGTGAATATGAATGGCCGGAAACCGTTCTACAAAAAGCTCATGAGCAAGGGAAGTTGAGCGAGCTGGGAGAGAGGACACTCCAGCAACTGAAGGTTTTTCATAATGAGGCACGCGACCGCTATGGCGACCTGACACCTCTTGGTGCCCATCAGCATCGTATGATTGCCCAGCGCATGTACGACAATTTCCCTGAGGTATTCAAGGGACATGCAATCATCGACGCCAAGAGTACGGTGGTCATTCGTTGCATCATATCCATGGAAAACGAGTTAACGCAACTGGTGAGGAACAATCCGATGCTTGTCATCAGGTCGGATGCCAGCCAGCACGACATGTATTACATGAACCTTCAGGATTCCGCACTCTACAAGAAACGCTTTCCCCAGGAATCTGTTGACACCTATAAGGCTTTCTGCGACCGTCACGCCATACACGAACAGGCTATGGGCAAGCTTTTCAATGACTCAGTATTCTATCGTGACAGTATTGACAGCTATGAACTGAACAAAACCATCTTCAAGATAGCATCCAGTATCCAGGGTACAGAACAGCGCTACCACTTCAATCTGTTTGACATCTACACAATTGACGAACTCTATTCCAACTGGCTACAATACAATGCTTATTGGTATCTCAGTTTCGGCAACTGTCCTTTCAACGGCGGTACACAACCTTACACCCAGCGCAACCTGCTGCGCAAGATTATCGAAGATGCTGACAGCTGCATTGCCACACCCCGCAATGGTGCCACACTGCGTTTCGGGCATGAGACTATCGTACTGCCACTAACCTGTTTATTAGGCCTCAACGGGTTCGACCATCAGTTTACCGACTTGGAGGAGCTTGACATAAACGGCTGGCAGAACTTCGATGTATTCCCCATGGCCGCCAACATACAGTTTATTTTTTACCGAAAGAATCCAAAGGACAAGGATGTGCTTTTCAAGATACTACTCAATGAGAACGAGGCCACTCTACCCATTCCTACAAACAGCGCGCCCTATTATCATTGGAGCGATTTCCGGGATGTTTACCTGAAGAAGCTCAATGCCTACAAGGAAGAGTGACCACTGACAGCCACATCTGGTTGCCAAAGAACGGTCTGCCCTGTGTAGAGTGACTTCTGCACATCGATGAGACGCTGATTGGACGAACCGCGAAACAACAGGTCGGGGTCATGCAATTTCTGAATAAAGGGACCATCGACAAGCACATCAAGTTGTTCAAGCAACTCACGCTGGTCGTCATGAATTAAACTTTCAAAAGTAAAGCCCGTAAAACACCAAATATCTTTATTGGAATACTCATGGATAGCACAAGCCAACTCAGCAAAGCCTGCTGCCTGATACATAGGATCACCACCCGAAAATGTGACGTTGGCAAAAGGATCAGCCATGATAATCTTCATAAGCTGACTGGTAGTCATCTCACGTCCGCCATCAAAAGCCCACGATTGGGGATTATGACAGCCTGGACACTGATGATTACATCCAGCACAATAAATGGAGGTCCGGAAACCCGGACCATCCACCATTGTATCTTCTATGATATCGAGTACACGAATCATGGCTAGCTCTCAAACATGTCTTGCGAGCCATGATCGATGTGTGTCACACGATCATTAAGTTCTGCCAGTTTACCACTATTCCAGCGATCAGTTGTTCCAACTAGATAGCCTGTGATGCGCTGTAACTTATCGATATTCTTTGAACCACACTTCGGGCAGACTTCCAAATGATCATCTGCATTCTCATAGCCACAATCCATGCAACGGTTGCGGTTGTGGTTCACCGACCCATAGCCCATATCAAACTGATCCATCATGTCAACCACACTCATAATGACCTGAGGATTGTGTGTGGCATCGCCATCAATCTCCACATAGAAGATGTGACCACCACGAGTCAGGTTATGATAAGGCGCCTCAATCTCTGCCTTATGACGGGCTGAGCACTTGTAATAGACTGGCACATGGTTCGAGTTGGTATAATAGTCACGATCAGTAACACCAGGGATGACACCAAACTGTTTGCGGTCTTTCTTCGTGAACTTGCCACTCAGGCCCTCTGCGGGAGTTGCAAGCACTGAGTAGTTATGATGGAACTGCTGACAGAAATCGTTGACACGATCACGCATGTAAGTCACGATCTTCAAACCTAACTCCTGCGCCTTCTCACTTTCGCCGTGATGCTTGCCTATAAGAGCTACCAGACATTCAGCCAGTCCGATAAATCCAATACCTAACGTACCCTGATTAATCACACTTTCGATAGTATCCATCGGGCCCAGTTTATCTGCTCCAATCCAAAGGCTCTTCATCAACAGAGGGAATTGCTTTGCAAAGGCTGTCTTCTGGAACTGGAAGCGATCGTCGAGTTGCTGGGCAGTAACCTCCAGCATGTGGTCGAGCTTGGCAAAGAACATATCTATGCGTTTCTGCTCATCAGCCTCTTCCATACACTCAATGGCGAGTTTCACAATATTGATTGTAGAGAAGGAGATATTACCGCGTCCGATACTTGTCTTTGGTCCAAAGCGGTTTTCAAACACACGAGTACGACAACCCATGGTAGCCACTTCATGAATATATCGCTCTGGATCGTCAGCTTTCCACGCCTCATCCTGATTAAATGAGGCATCAAGATTCAGGAAGTTAGGAAAGAAACGGCGGGCCGTTACCTTACAAGCCAACTGATAGAGGTCGAAGTTACGATCCTCAGGCAGATAGTTCACGCCACGCTTCTTCTTCCATATCTGAATGGGGAATATTGCGGTTTCGCCACCACCTACACCTTCATAAGTAGAGAGCAGAATCTCACGCATCACACAACGGCCTTCTGCTGAAGTGTCCGTTCCATAGTTGATTGAAGAGAAAACCACCTGGTTACCGCCACGAGAGTGGATGGTGTTCATATTATGAATAAAAGCCTCCATAGCCTGATGAACACGACCCACCGTCTTATTGATGGCATGTTGCTGAGCACGCTCACGACCTGTCAGCCCATCAAGCGGTTTTTTGATATAGTCCATCAACGGCTCATCGTAAAGATCTTTATAGCTCTCACCATTCAGTTCCTCAAGATGCTTCAACTCTTCAATATAGCTCATACGCACATAAGGAGCTAAATAGAAGTCGAATGCGGGGATAGCCTGTCCACCATGCATCTCATTCTGTGCACATTCCATAGAGATACAAGCCAACACAGAGGCTGTCTCGATGCGTTTTGCAGGACGTGAAGCGCCATGACCCGCAATGAAGCCACAGTTCAGAATATGATTGAGCGGATGCTGTACACAAGTGAGCGACTTCGTGGGGTAATAGTCCTTATCATGAATATGCAGATAGTTGTGCTCTACAGCATCACGGCTATCTTCTGAAAGCAGATAATCATCTACGAAAGGTTTGGTTGTCTCTGATGCGAACTTCATCATCATGCCTGCAGGTGTGTCGGCATTCATGTTGGCATTCTCACGAGTAACATCGTTGTTTTTGATGTTTACAATATCAAGGAACACATCACGCGTTTTGGCCTTACGGGCAATAGAACGTTGATTGCGGTAGGCGATGTACTTCTGAGCCACGTCCTTACGGCTCGACTTCATCAGTTCTACCTCTACGGCATCCTGAATCTGTTCTACTGTCATCTGGCTCTCACCACGCTGAGCAATGTGATCGGTTATCTGATACAACAAACGTTCGTCTTCGCCCCTGTCAGTATGGAGCATCGCTTTACGAATGGCAGCCATGATTTTCTGCTCATTGAAGCCGACAATACGTCCGTCGCGCTTTACAACTGTTTGAATCATATATATATCAAGTTTTTAGTATTAAGTATTATCCTTCTTTTGCACTGAAAGCAAGCGCATAGACACGCATCTGCTTCACCATAGCCACCAAGCCGTTGCTACGTGTTGGCGAGAGGTGCTCTTTCAGTCCTATCTCCTCGATGAAATAAAGATCTGCATCGAGTATTTCCTTTGGCGTATGGTCGCTGAGCACTCTTATAAGAAGAGCCACGATGCCCTTCACAATCAAAGCATCACTCTCGGCAGAGAAATGAATCTTACCATCAAGATAATCTGCCTGCAGCCACACACGACTTTGGCATCCATCAATCAGATTATTCTCCGTCTTGTATTTCTCGTCAAGCGGCTCCTGTTCGTTGCCAAGATCAATTAACAACTGGTATTTATCCATCCAGTCGTCGAAGCCACTGAACTCCTCTATAATCTCATCTTGAATTTCATTAATTGTCATGTTGTTCTGTCTTTTCTAATTTAAACAATTTGTCACTTGGGCGCACCTTGCCCGTCACAGCAATAGAGACCTTCGTTCCCTGCTGGGCCTGCTCTATAGGACCATTATCGCCATGAATCTCATCGGCCGTTACATACATCACTCCTGTGGTAGGACCCGTTATCAGCATATTGTCACCCACTTTAAAGGTATTGGCCTCAACGGTAAACTCCGCCACACCCAATTTCGAGAAGTACTTCACGCCCTTGCCGATGTACACCTTGCGCTCTGTAGCGTTCGAACCATAGTTCTTATTCCACTCGCCCAGTTTCTGTCCTTGATAATAGCCGTCCCAGAATCCACGGTTAAAAACGGTAGCCAGTCGCTCATCCCACTCGTCCTTCTTCTCTTCTGTAAAGGTTCCGTCGAGTACAGACTGAATGGCCTCCTTATAACACTTCACTACGGTATAGACATATTCCGGACCACGGGCACGTCCCTCAATCTTAAACACCCGGACGCCCGACTTCATCATCCTGTCAATAAAGCGAACGGTCTTCAGGTCCTTGGGCGACATGATGTACTTATTATCGATTTCCAACTGATTGCCTGTTTCATTATCAGTAACCGTATAGCTACGACGGCATATCTGAATGCACTCGCCACGATTGGCCGAACGGTTGGCATTGTCGAGACTCATATAACACTTACCGCTGATAGCCATACAGAGGGCCCCATGGCAGAACATCTCAATACGAATCTGCTCGCCACTTGGGCCACAAATATGTTCCGCTTCTACCTGACGGTAGATTTCTGCCACTTGATCCATATTCAGTTCACGCGCCAACACCACCACATCAGCAAACTGGGCGTAGAAGCGCAGAGCCTCGACATTAGAAATATTCAACTGCGTAGAAAGATGTACCTCCTGACCTACCTTATTACAATAGGTCATCACAGCCACATCTGAGGCAATAACAGCCGAGATACCAGCTTCCTTGGCCGCATCGATAATCTCGTGCATCAATGGAATATCCTCACCATATATAATGGTATTGACGGTCAGGTAGCTTTTTATACCGTGTTCATTGCATGTCTGTGCCATCTCCTTAAGATCATCAATCGTAAAGGTAGAGGCGGAGTGTGCTCGCATGTTCAGTTTCTCGATGCCGAAATAGATACTGTCGGCACCTGCCTGTATGGCTGCTGCCAACGACTCACGAGAACCGACGGGCGCCATAATTTCAAAGTCTTTTATCGTTTGGTTCATCATTTTCAATCCATTGGGAAAAGTCCATATAGCTTAGCGTCAATCATATCGGTCACCATCTTGAAGTCTTCAGGGAAATCCCCAAATTTACAATGGTCGCCGTCAACAATAATCAGTGGGCCATTATAGGTAGCAATCCAGTCTTCGTAACGTTTCTCCAGTCCCTGAAGATAATCCAGGCGCATGGTCTGTTCAAAGTCGCGTCCGCGTTTCTGAATCTGAGCCACCAGTGTTGGAATGCTGGAGCGGATATATATCATCAGGTCAGGCAGTTTCACCAGCGACATCATCAAGTCGAAGAGATCCGTATAATTCTGAAAATCACGATCACTCATCATTCCCTGCCCATGCAAATTAGGCGCAAAGATACGAGCATCCTCGAAAATGGTTCTGTCCTGTATGATTGTCTCCTTCGACTTCGAGATTTCCACCACTTCCTTGAATCGTTTATTGAGAAAGTAAATCTGAAGATTGAACGACCATCTAGGCATGTCGGCATAGAAATCGGCCAGATAAGGATTATTATCTACAGGCTCAAAACGTGGCGTCCATCCATAACGATGGGCGAGCAATTTTGTGAGGGTGGTCTTACCACTGCCAATATTTCCTGCTACTGCGATATGCATAATACTACATTTATAAAAGTCAATTACTGATTAGGAAAGAGGCCAAAGAGAGTAGCATCGATACGGTCAATGATCCGAGCCAGGTCCTTTGGATTATGAAGGAAATCCAAATTATCCTTCTCTATGGTCATCACACGTCCCTGATACTTGTGATATATAAAGTCGTCATAACGCTCATTGAGGTTCTGCAGATATTCCAACTGCATTGACTGCTCATAGTCTCTGCCCCGCTGCTGGATGTTATTAACCAGATGAGGCACTGAAGCACGCAGATAAATTAGCAGATCAGGCAGGCGCACCATTGATATCATCTGCTCGAAAAGTTCCATATAAGTTGCATAGTCGCGGTCTGACAAATTACCCATGGACCTGTTATTCTCCATAAACACATATACGCCCTCGAAGATAGTACGATCCTGAATGATAGTATGTTCCGACTGCGAGATAGCGATAAGATCGCGGAAACGTTCCTTGAGGAAATATATCTCAAGGTTAAAAGACCACCTGTGGATATCGCGATAGTAGTCTTCCAAGTACGGATTTCTATCAACCGCCTCAAAACGAGGTTCCCAACCATAGTGTTTGGCCAGCATCTTCGTCAGCGTTGATTTCCCGCTACCTATATTTCCCGCAACAGCTATATGCATCCCTCTCTTAATTCTTCTATTTTTGAGGGGTCAAAGTTACACAATATTTTGCACATTGCCAAACGAAATAGAAATTATTGGCAGATATTTTGGAAATTTTATTGTACCTTTGCCAGCGGTTATGAAACGTATTTTTACAATATTATTTGTCTTTCTGCTCTGTATAGGCTGTACACAAAAGGAACCCGAGCATTTCACCAATGAGATGCTCAACCGTATGACGCCAATCAAAGATCAGGGCGACAGTGAAACGTGTTGGATCTATGCCATGCTCGCCGCCATCGAGACGGAACATCTGTCATGGGGCGACTCTGTAAATCTCTCGCCTTATTATATTGAGAAACTGATGGAGCAAGAACCTGATGCGCCTAAAAACAAACATGGCGAGGCTGCGACTTTGCTCAGGCTGATTGAAAAATACGGCATCGTGGGCTATGATGCCATGCGGAAGGTTGAGACGCCTGCTCCAAAGTGGGTATTCATGCTTGGTGCCACTTACACGCCACAGGAATTTGCCCGCAGTGTATGTAAACCAGGAGAATACATACAACTGATGAGCAACAGCGACAAAACCTATTACCAAGAAATTGAGTTGGAAACAGAAGACAACTGGTTGCACGACCGTTACTTAAACATCCCCATGGACTCGCTGATTCAGAAAACAGAACACGCCGTACGCCAGCATCATGGCGTGTGTTGGAGTGATGATAAACACAGCATGGCTATCGTGGGCATTGCTCATGACGAAGATGGGAACAAATACTTCATCATGAAGAATTCCTGGGGCTCAGATCGGCCATACGGCGGACTTGACTACATTGCATTCGTCCATTTCAGAGAACACACCATCTCTGTTGTTATGACAAAAGAGGCGTATCAAAATTGATACGCCTCTTTTCTAATTTATTTATTCAGTTTCCAGGTAACACCGTCTTTCGTATCTTTCACCTCGAAACCTGCAGCAGCAAGTTCATCGCGAATCTTATCGCTGGTAGCCCAGTCCTTATCGGCCTTAGCCTTGGCGCGAAGCTCAAGAACCATATCAACCACTTTACCAAAAGCATCCTCACGGCTGTCGTTCGAACCGCTCTTCTCTGCCCTCAATCCAAGAATGTCAAAAGCAAAGAGGCGCATGGTCTCTGACAACTCCTTCAAGCAATCAGCGCAGATGGTTGCCTTGTGGTCGGTAAGCTTATTCACCACGGTACATGCCTCAAAGAGGTTACTGATTACCTGTGGCGTAGCAAAATCATCATTCATGGCGTCGTAGCACTTCTGGCGCAGCGCCTTCACAACTTTCTCTGTCTCAGCATCGCACTTGTCACTCACCTGAACACGATCCAGATCGCTGATAGCATTCATCAGTTTCTCCAATCCCTTCTCTGCAGCCACAAGAGCCTCGTTAGAGAAGTCAACCGTTCCACGGTAGTGGGCACTCAGGACGAAGAAACGAATCGTCATGGGTGAGTAGGCTTTCTCCAACAGAGGATGATTACCCGTAAAGAACTGCTCCAGCGTGATGAAGTTATTATACGACTTGCCCATCTTCTGTCCGTTGATGGTGAGCATGTTGTTGTGCATCCAATACTTTACAGCAGGATGCCCCATTGAGGCCTGAGCCTGAGCAATCTCACACTCATGATGTGGGAACACGAGGTCCATACCACCGCCATGGATATCGAACTCTTCGCCAAGGTACTTACGCCCCATGGCCGTACACTCGCAATGCCAACCAGGAAATCCGTCGCTCCAAGGCGAAGGCCAGCGCATGATATGTTCTGGCTGAGCCTTCTTCCACAGGGCAAAGTCTGCCTGGTTATGCTTCTCGCCTACACCGTCGAGCTCACGACTGGCATCCTTCACGTTCTCAAGTGAACGACCGGAAAGGATACCATACTGAAACTTTTTGTTATAAGCCTCTATATCAAAATAGATAGAACCATTACTCTCATAGGCAAAACCATTATCGATAATCTGCTGTACCAACTGCTGCTGCTCGATGATGTGACCAGTAGCGTGGGGTTCAATCGAAGGACGAAGCACATTGAGTGCATCCATCGCTGCATGATAACGATTGGTATAATACTGGGCAATCTCCATTGGTTCCAACTGCTCCAGACGAGCTTTCTTGGCTATCTTGTCCTCCCCCTCGTCGGCATCATGCTCCAAATGACCTACGTCAGTAATGTTTCGCACATATCTTACTTTATAGCCAAGATGTTTCAGATAACGGAACACCAGATCGAAAGTAATGGCAGGACGGGCGTGTCCCAGATGGGGATCGCCATACACGGTAGGACCACAAACATACATGCCCACGTTGGGGGCGTGAAGGGGTTCGAAACGCTCCTTCTGTCGCGTCAAAGTATTGTAAATTACTAATTTCGAATCCATCTGTTATTTAATATATTCTGCAAAATCTGTCAGTTTCATATCGCCCTTGCGAGCCAGCGTGTCGTGCATGGCGAAGGCGGCAGTCAGGTTATGACGGGTCTGTCCCATCTTCGATATTTTCAGATAGTCCCATAACAACTGCTTATAGTCAGGATGAGCACAATTCTCGATGATGCACTCGGCACGCTGTGCCGGACTCTTACCGCGCAGGTCTGCTACACCCTGTTCTGTGACGATGATGTTCACATCGTGCTCCGAGCTGTCTTGATGGCTTACAAAAGGTACTATCGAAGAGATAACGCCACCCTTAGCCATTGAAGGACAAGTAAAGATACTCAGGTAAGCATTACGGATAAAGTCACCCGAACCGCCAATACCGTTCATCATCTTAGTACCGCTGATATGGGTAGAGTTCACGTTTCCATAGAGATCAGCTTCAATGGCTGTATTGATAGCAATAACGCCCAATCGACGGATAACCTCCGGCGAGTTAGATATCTCACTCTGACGCAGTGTCAGGTGTTTCTTCATATAGTCCATGTTGTTATACACATCCATCAGACACTCGTTAGACACAGTGAGTGAACATGCTGAAGCATCCTTCACACGACCATTAAGCATCATCTCGATGACTGAGTTCTGAATCACCTCAGTATAGATATTGAAGTCGGGCACATGCTTGTCCTCACCCAGAGCGCCGAGGATAGCATTAGCCGTTGAACCCACGCCACTCTGCAAGGGCAGAAACTCCTTGGGGATACGACCCTTGCGCATCTCCTCTACCAGGAACTCAGCTGTCAGGAATCCTATCTTATCCGTTACGGGATCGCTGTCTTTGAAAGCACGCGCCTCGTCGGGGATGTTACACTCTACGACACCAACCACCTTCTCCTTGGGGATTGACACATAAGGCTTTCCAATACGGTCGCCTACATGTTCAATGGGGATAGCCTTACGGTAAGGAGGATCAAGGGGCTCATACACATCGTGGATGAACTTGGCATTGGCGTTATGGAAACTGTTGAGTTCCAATATCACATGTTTGGCCAAACGGGCCGCTGTAGGAGAGATACCGCCAGCAGCAGTCAGGTATACATGATAATCGCTACCAGCTTCTTCAATATCGCACACCTCGAGAATAGCCCAGTCCAACGGACCATAGAAGCCATAGCGCAACTCTTGTGCCATGTGGCTCAGATGGAGGTCGTTGTAGGGTATCTCACCCATATTCACATGCTTACGGAAATCAGGGTTTGTTGTATAAGGAGCACGATAGAGGATAGCCTGAGCATTTGCCAAGTCGCCATCGGTACTCTGACCTGTTGAGGCACCAGTAAAGATTGCTACTTTAAACTCGCGCCCTGCTTCATGCTCAGCAACGGCGATTTTCGCCAACTCTTTCGTTGTTGCCTTGGCTACACCCGCAGGTGTAAAGCCACTCATAGCGATATGATCGCCATTCTTAATCAGTGCTGCAGCCTCGGCAGCAGTCATACGTGTATAAGCCATATTTGTGTTAAATTTGCAAATTTTGCGTGCAAAATTAATAATAATCGGGCAAACCACCAAATAAAAGCCTTACCTTTTTTACCTTTTTACCTTTACAGCTGCTCCATCAGCACATCCCAAACTGCTATGATATGACATACCGAACCCGCCAGGACAAAGAAGTGGAACACAGAGTGCATATATTTTTTCTTGTTGAGCGAATAGAACACCGCTCCTGTAATATAGCACACGCCCTCAGCAATTATCCAGACCACAGCTGCCGTCGATACAGAATCTATCAGCGGTTTAAAGGCTACAAGCACACTCAGTCCCATGCCCACGAAACAGAATGTCTCAAGATTAGAGTGCTCTTTCAGATGGACAAAACTCACGATAGTCCCTGCAATGGCGCAGGCCCACACAAAGCAGAACAGACTCCAGCCCCAATAGCCCTGTTCCCGGAGCACTATCAGCGTCAGGGGCGAGTAGCTTCCCGCTATATGCCAATAGATAGCGGCATGGTCCCATTTACGCAACCGCTCTTTCCACTTGGAGTGATGTTTGATAGAATGATAAAGGGTTGAAGCTACATAGCTACCCAACATTCCGAAAAGATAGAGGATTACTCCTATCCGTGCCCAATCATTATCGCTTTGGAAACACCAAACAAGAAAAATGATGCCAATCACGACACCAAGCAAGACGCCTCCGCCATGCGAGACGGCATTCCATATCTCCTCCCTTTTTGTATACCTAATCATCTACCTATATAAATATAGGAGCACGTCAGACTTCTTCGAATGGCATTTCAAAAACAAAACTAGCACCTTCCAGGTAATCGTCGTTGAAATATACTCGTCCATCGAGCAGTCGGGCTATCTCCTTACAAATGGCCAGACCAACACCAAGGCCTTCCGACTTACGGTCGAGCTTTCGGAATGGTTTGAAGAGCAAGTCGTACTGATCTGGAGCAATACCCTCACCCGTATCGTCGACGCGCAACTGAAGCATATCCCGACCCGTCTCTGACGACTCAAACGTCTTCACCTTCAGGGTCACGCAACCTTCACCCGTATGCTGACAGGCATTTTCCAGGAAAATACGCAGCAACTGTTCCAGGCGCTTACCATCGGTATAGATATAGGTATCTTTCAGGGCTACGGGATACTCATGCTGCAACTTCACATTGGGCGACATCTCATGTTTCACGCTCTCTCTTGCCTTATAGCAAACTTCCATCAGACTAACCACGGTCTTGTGAAGCGTCAGACATCCCTTCTGCATTTTCGAGAGGTCGAGCACATCGTTCACCACCATCAGCAAACGGTTGGCATTACGATGAATATGGTCCTTCATGACTAACTTCTCCGTCTCTTCCAGATGTTTACCCGTCACGCCGTTGAGCAAATCACAGAAGCCCACGATAGAATTAAGCGGCGTACGTATCTCATGACTCACATTATCAAGGAATATCTCCTCCAGATGTTTCTCTTTTGACGGAGCCTCACCAGAAGACACATTGGCGAGCCGATACACATAACCGGCTGTTTCGCCCTTCTCGTCAGTATATGGTGAAATGAAAGCTTCCAGCACCATCCCGTCATGACCAGTCAACAGTCTCCGTTCACTTTTACCCTTCCGGACAACCTCCTTCAACAGCTCATCACCTATGAGATAGGCACTCTTCATTTTCTTGAATTCCTCATTGCAGGTCGTCAGACGCCCTTCTTTATCGTAGACTCCAACGCCCATCTGGAGACCAGAAAAGGCGAGATTCAATATATGTTGATCTATAAGTTGTGACATTTACAAATATAGAATTTTCAGTTTATGGTACTGCAAAGATAGCAATTTTTTCCTAGAAAAACCAAATATTCTAGCCACAAATTGCACAATAACGACAAAAATGCGCTATTTCGTGCAAAAAAAGCGCATAAATGAACAAAAAAACACCAATTCAGGAGATTTATACTCCAATACGAATTCTTCGTTCAACCGGCACGCACACCTTTTCCGACGCAGCGTGCGTGCCTTATAAGCATTACTCATCAGCCAAGGTAAAGTCGAGCTGTTTGCGCTCGAGGTTGGCACGGGCTACCTGGATACGGATGGGGTCGCCCAGCTGATACTTGGTATGATTTCGACGACCAACAATGACGAAGTTCTTCTCGTCGAAATCATAATAATCATTGCCTAAGTCACGGATGGGAATCATACCTTCACAATGAGTCTCGTCAATCTGGGCATAAATGCCGTAGGAGGTAAGCCCCGAGATGTGGGCATCATAGGTATTACCTATCTTATCGGCCATGAACTCTACCATTTTGTACTTGATACTATCGCGCTCGGCATTCTGACTGATCTGCTCCATATCGCTGCAATGCTCGCAGAACTCCTCATACTTATCCTTATTAGCTGAGCGGGCACCGTCCTGATACTTGGTGAGCAAGCGGTGAACCATCATATCGGGATAGCGACGAATGGGCGACGTGAAGTGAGTATAGTAGTCGAAGGCCAATCCATAGTGACCGATGTTATGAACGCTGTACTTAGCCTTCATCATGGCACGCAGGGCTACTGTCTCAATGGCATTCTGCTCTCGTGTACCCTCGGCCTCTGTCATCAGGGCATTGAGCGACTTGGTGATAGCCCCCTTTGTACCGCTGGTCTTCACCTTATAGCCGAACTTAGCCACGAACTGGCGCAGGTTCTCAAGCTTTGTGGGATCGGGCTGGTCGTGGATACGATAGGGTAGCGTCTTGGCTTTAGTGCCTTTCTTCACACGTCCCACCGACTCTGCTACGGTCTTATTAGCCAGCAGCATGAATTCCTCGATGAGCTTATTGGCATCCTTTGAGGTTTTAAAGTAAGCCTTTACGGGTTTGCCCGTCTCATCGATATCGAAGTGGAGTTCCTCACGGACGAACTTCACGCTGCCGTTCTTGAAGCGGGCTGCACGGAGTTTCTTGGCGAGGGCATCAAGCTTAATGAGTTCGTTGGCGTTCTCGCCTTTATATGGATTTTTCTTCGTTGCGGGGGGAGCAGGCTCACCTGTACCATCCTTCACGCCATTGTCTTCAAGTATCTGCTGCACTTCTTCGTAAGCATAACGACGATCGCTCCTGATGACGGTATGAGCAAGATGCCACTTCTTCACATTAGCCTCATCGTCCATCTGAAAGATGACGCTATAGCAGAGTTTCTCCTCGTCGGGACGGAGCGAGCAGATGAAGTTACACAAACGCTCGGGCAGCATGGGAATGGTGCGATCGACGAGATAGATACTCGTGGCGCGGTTGAAGGCTTCCTTATCGATGGTTGAACCTTCTTTCACATAATGGCTCACATCAGCGATATGAACGCCTACCTCCCAAAGTCCGTTATCGAGCTTACGGATGCTGAGGGCATCGTCGAAGTCCTTGGCATCCTTGGGATCGATAGTACAGGTAAAGACGTCACGCATATCCTCGCGGCGCTCTATCTCCTGCGGCGTAATACCTGCATCAATCTTCTCTGCGGCATCCTCTACGTTCTTAGGATACTTATAGGGCAGACTATACTGAGCCAAGATGGCATGCATCTCGGCATTATTCTCACCCGCCTTGCCTAAGATGTCGATTACGGAACCGATGATGTTCTTATGCTCGTTGTCGGGCCACTGGATGACTTTCACCACCGCCTTGTCATCTGTCTTGCCGCCCTTCAGCTTACGCTTAGGGATAATGATATCGTGAACGAAGGTCGAATCCTGCGGAATAAGGAATGCCATATCTTTCTCAACACGGAGCTTACCCACAATCGTATCATGGGCACGCTTCACAATCTCAATCACCATAGCCTCCTTAATGTGCTTGTCGCGACGGGCCATATACGACACCTTTACCCTGTCGCCATCCATAGCCGACATAGAGTTGCGCTCCGCCACAAAAACCGGCGTACCACCATCATCGGGCAAGAATGAGTTACGACCACTCACCTTGCGACGGAACACACCTTCCTGAACCTGTGTCTTGAGGTTCAGACGGTAAGAGTTATCACTAACCTTCGACAGAAAGTCGTCCCAAGCCATCTCCTCCATCGTATCGATGGCGAGCATCTTTAGAGGATGTGTGTCGAGCTTAAGGGTCCTGAATATCTGTTTGAATGTAAATGTCTCATTAGGGTTATGCTGGAAGAGATTCTGCAGCAGTTCGCTGACTTGTTTCTTCCCTAAGCGTTTACCTCCTTTTTTCTTTCCCATAGATTTCTATTCTTTTAAGTTTTTGGCAAAGATACACATTTTTCCGGAAAATTACGTATCTTTGCACCCAAAATTTTAGAAAATGAAGATATTAGTCACTGGTGCTAGCGGTTTTATTGGCTCTTTCATCGTTGAAGAAGCTCTTAATCGGGGTTTCGAGACTTGGGCTGCTGTACGCAGAAGCAGTTCAAGGAAATACCTGCAGGACAATCGCACCCATTTCGTTGAGCTGAATCTCTCATCGAAAGAACAACTCGTTGAGCAGTTACGCGACCACAACTTCGACTACGTGGTGCATGCCGCCGGTGTAACGAAATGCTTGGACAAGGCCGACTTCCAGCGCATCAACACCGAAGGGACCAAGAACCTTGTAGACGCTCTTCTGGAGGTAAAGATGCCCCTGAAGCGATTTGTATTCGTAAGCAGTCTCAGCATCTTTGGTGCCATCAAAGAGCAGCAGCCCTACGAAGAAATCCTTGAGACTGACACGCCCCAGCCCAATACTGCCTACGGACGAAGCAAGCTGGCAGCTGAACAATATCTAGAATCATTGGGTACTCGCGTACCTTATATTATATTAAGGCCGACAGGTGTTTACGGACCGCGCGAGAAAGACTATTTCATCATGGCCAAGAGCATCAAGGGGCATTCCGACTTTGCTGTTGGTTTCAAACGTCAGGACATCACGTTTGTCTACGTACGCGACGTGGTACAGGCAATCTTCCTTGCTCTGGAGAAGGGACAGACAGGCAGAAAGTATTTCCTCAGCGACGGAAACGTCTATCAGAGTGTGACGTTCAGCAACCTCATCCACGAAGAATTGGGACGCCCCTGGTGGATACGCATCACAGCACCCGTATGGGTACTGCGCATCGTGACCTTCTTCGGAGAATACATCGGAAGGATGACAGGTAAGGTGACAGCACTCAACAACGACAAATACAACATTCTGCGCCAACGCAACTGGCGATGCGACATTCAACCAGCCATCGACGAACTGGGCTATCAGCCTCAATACGACCTACAGCGTGGCGTAAAGGAAACAATCAAATGGTACAAGAATAACGGATGGTTATAAAGGATATATTCAAGATTGAGAAAAAGCCACGCAAGGGACTGCTGGCCGTAGAATGGGTCATCATGGGCTATGTGCTGCTGACATTGTTGTTGGCACTCTTCATGTCGACGAAGATCTACGATATCGAACCCATCATCTGGGGACGCTTCCATATTGTAATGATGACACTGGCCCTCTGGTTCGTGTATCGGCTAATTCCATGCCGCTTCACGCTGTTTTGCCGCATCGGCCTACAGTTGGTACTCCTGTCGTTCTGGTACCCAGAAACCTACGAGTTCAACCGTCACTTCGCCAACCTCGACCATCTCTTTGCAGGCTATGAGCAGCAAGTCTTCGGCTGCCAGCCCGCCCTACTCTTCTCACAGGCCATCACGAATCCTGTGTTCAGCGAGCTGATGCATTTGGGCTATGCCTCGTATTTCCCACTGATAGCCGTTATCACACTGTTTTATTTCTTCAAGAGATATACGGAGTTCAACCGCGCAGAGTTCATCATCCTCAGCTCGTTCTTCATCTATTACGTCATCTTTATCTTCCTACCTGTCACCGGTCCGCAGTACTATTATCTGGCAGCAGGATTCGATAATATCGCCAACGGTGTATTCCCCGACGTGGGCAACTGGTTCGCCACCCATATGGACAGAGCAACCACCCCTGGATGGAACGACGGTTTCTTCTACTATCTTGTGGAGAGTGCCCATGACGCAGGCGAACGCCCCACGGCAGCCTTCCCCAGCAGTCATGTAGGTATCACCACCATCCTGATGTTCCTGGCCTGGAAGGCGCGATGCAAGCCTCTCTTCTGGGGCATGATGCCCTTCTACGTGCTTATGTGCTTTGCCACGGTCTACATTCAGGCTCACTACGCCATTGACGTGATTGGCGGATGGATTTCCGCCGTCGTCATTTACGCGGTTCTGCATTTTTTCGCCCGAAAATTTGTTTAATTCAAAAATAATGTCTACCTTTGCAACCAAGTAAGTAAGGATAAGACATATTAGAAATCAAGGATTCCGACACGACACCATTGTCGGGATTCTTTGTTTTTTACGTCTGACTTAAAACAAGATCATAAATCAATAAAATAATAAGTATTATGGCTTACATGTCACAAGAAGGCTACGACAAACTGCTAGCCGAACTGAAACATTTAGAGAGTGTAGAGCGCCCCAAAGCCTCTGCTGCTATTGCTGAGGCACGCGAGAAGGGCGACCTGAGTGAAAACAGTGAGTACGACGCTGCCAAGGAGGCACAGGCACATCTGGAAGATAAGATCAACCAGCTGAAGGTGACAATCTCTGAGGCAAAGGTTGTAGACACGAGCCGTCTGAGCACCGATGCCGTACAGATTCTGTCAAAAGTAGAGATGACCAACCTGATGAACAAGGCTAAGATGACCTATACCATCGTCAGCGAGAGTGAGGCTAATCTCCGCGAAGGCAAGATCTCTATCCAGACCCCGATTGCACAGGGCCTGCTGAACCACAAAGTGGGCGACGAGGTGGAAGTGAAGATTCCTCGTGGCACCATCAAACTGCGCATCGACAAGATAACCGTAGGATAAAGGTAAAAGAGTAAATAAGGTAAAAGAGGTAAGTTATGGATATTTTTTCTAAGATTGCCGCTGGTGAGATTCCCAGCTACAAGTGTGCAGAGAACGACAAGTTCTACGCATTCCTCGACATCAACCCGCTGGTAAAAGGTCACACGCTCGTGATTCCCCGTCGCGAGGTAGACTATATCTTCGATATGGACGATGACGAGATTGCCGAATATCAGGTGTTCGCCAAGAAAGTGGCCAAAGCCGTCAAGGCAGCCTTCCCTTGTAAGAAGGTGGCTCAGGTTGTGCTGGGTCTTGAGGTGGCCCATGCTCATATCCACCTCATTCCGATGCAGTCAGAGCAGGATGTTGACTTCCGCCGTGAGAAGCTGAAACTCACGGAAGAGGAATTCAAGGAAATTGCCGCTAAGATACGTAAGGAGTTTGTCGATTAGACAAACTCCTCTCCATATTTCAGACGTACCTCATTCACGTATTTCTTCACCATCGAAGAGTTATCGCTCTTCTTACAAATCATCAGTACGTCGCCCTCTTCGGCCACGATATAACCTTCAAGTCCGTTAAACACGCCCAGTTTCCCTTTCGGCAGACGAATGATGTTGTTATGGCAGTCTTCCAGCAACACCTGTGAGTCGAGCACCACATTATCATCTTTCACCTTGGTCATCACCTCATATATGGCATGCCACGTGCCGAGGTCGGCCCATCCGAAATTGCACTTCATGACAAACACCTCCTGACTCTGCTCCAGAATGGCATAGTCGAGCGAGAGATTGGGATAGCGCGGATAATTCTCCTCCACGTATACCAATTCCTCCTCATAAGTATAGTTGGGCTTCTCAACGTTCAGGTTACGCAGTACGGCGGGGAATATGTACTTGAAGTTCTCTATCAGGTGACGGGCACTTGCAATAAAGATACCAGTATTCCAATAGAACTCGCCACTCTCCATGAACATCTTAGCAAAGTCGCGCTCAGGTTTCTCGGTGAACGACTTCACCTTATACACCTCAGGCTTACAGCTCAGATCGCCCAGTTGTATATAACCATAGCCAGGCTCAGGCCGCGTAGGTTTCACCCCCATAGCCAGCAGGACATTGTTCTCAGACACATAGCCTACGCCTACATCCATGCTGTGCGAAAACGAAGCCTCGTCGAGCACCAGCTGGTCTGAAGGCGATATGATGATATTTGCATCGTTGTTCTGTCGCAGGATGCGCATCGTGGCCCAGGCCACACTCGGTGCCGTGTTTCTGTGAATCGGTTCCACAATGGTATTGTGCTCAGTCACCTCAGGCAACTGTTCCTGCACCAAATGCAGATACTCTCTACACGTACATATATATATATTCTCTTTAGGCAGCAAACGGGCAAAGCGATCGAATGTTGCCTGCAACTGAGTCTTTCCCGTGCCGAACAGGTCTACGAACTGCTTAGGGTACTGCTCCCTGCTGACAGGCCACAAACGACGTCCGCGACCACCGGCAAGGATGATACAGAAATTCTTCTTATCAGTTATTTCCATGTATTGGTTATTAGCAAAATTTACTGCTGCGAAGATACATATAATAGTTGATTAAAACAAATATTTTTAAGTTTTTTATAAGAAACCTTTGGAGTTTCAAATTTTTATCGTACCTTTGCACCCGCTTTAGGAGCCCAGTTGCATCTTTTTACCAAGCCCAGATGGCGGAATCGGTAGACGCGCTGGTCTCAAACACCAGTGGGGCAACCCGTGCCGGTTCGACCCCGGCTCTGGGTACGACAAGACTCCTAAGCATAAGTGCTGCAAGTATAAACTTGCAGCATTTTCTTTATCTCCAGCCCTCGTTCAAACGTTTTCATCTACAGTAAAACAACTTGTTTTACCTTCAAAGAGACTATCCTTAACACCCATAGAGACTATCTGAACACGAACAAAACAACTTGTTTTGTACCGAAAGGGATAATCTTTACCCGGAGTAAACCCCAAGTTTAGTATATGGACATTGCGCTTTATAGTGCAAACGTTTGCATTTGGAAGACTTTAATAACTAAGGAGTTAGAAGAACAACGAAACGGATTATTTCGTAACTTTGCACACAAAGAGTAACTAAAAGCAATTCGGATATGAAGATCGTTTTCAATCTCGAGTACCAGACCACCTTTGGTGAGGAACTGGCATTGAACTTCCTACTGGACGGGAAGGCGGAGCAGCACAAGATGACTACTCTCGACGGAGTGCATTGGATGTGCGAAATAAGCAAGGCCGCTAAGACAAATGCGCACCTTGATTATTACTATTGTGTGATGCGAGGAGACAGCGAGGTGCGGCACGAGTGGCTTGTGGAGCCTCACAGGCTGGACATCTCGGCAAAGAAGGGCACAAACTATATGCTGTACGACCATTGGATCGACATCCCTGAGGATGCCTATCTCTACTCCACCGCTTTTACGGAGTGCGTAGCCGCTCGCGGACTTCACGAGAGCGCACAGACCGACTATGCCAAGACGGTATGTCTGAAAGTGCGAGCCCCTCAGTTGCGCAACAATGAGCGCCTGGCCATCATCGGTGAGGGCGAGGCTCTTGGCAATTGGGAGTCGAAGCGTGCCATCAGCATGACGGAGCACGAGAACAACGAATGGACAGTCAGTCTTGACGCCGCCACGCTGCCACAAGCCTTCGAGTTCAAGTTCGTGGGCCTCGACGAAGAGGTCGACCTGACACCGCTCTGGGAAAACGGCATGAACCGCACCATTTCACTGCCCGAACTGAAATCGGGCGACGTGATAGTTTACGAGCTGCCACAGGCTTATTTCCCAGTTTATCCCTGGAAGGGCGCAGGAACGGTGATTCCCATCTTCTCGCTTCGCAGTGAGGGCAGTTTCGGCGTAGGTGACTTCGGCGACCTGAAGATGATGATTGACTGGTGTGCCAAGACCAAGCAGAGAATCCTGCAGGTCTTGCCTATCAACGACACCAACATCACGCATACTTGGCAGGACTCATATCCCTACAATAGCATCAGCATCTATGCCCTGCATCCGCAATACACTGACCTGCGCCAGTTGCCAAAGCTGAAAGATGAGGCGAAGCGTAAGGCGTTTGAGGCCCTGCAGAAAGAGCTGAACGCCCTGCCACAGATAGACTACGAGCGTGTGAACAACGCCAAGATGGACTATCTGCGCGAGATTTATGCCCAAGAAGGTGCTAAGACGATGAAGACAAAAGCCTTCAAGGAGTTCTTTGAGCAGAGCAAGGAGTGGCTGGTGCCTTATGCCGCCTTCTGCCACTACCGCGACCTCTACGGAACGGCCACCTTCTCTGAGTGGCCCGACCATCATGAGTTGCCTGAGGCAGAACGTGAGGCGATGACGAAACCAACCACTAAGTTATACAAAGAAGTGGCATTCTGGTATTTCGTACAGTTCAATCTCGATCAGCAAATGCGGGCAGCCCATAACCATGCCCGTCAGCAGCGTGTGATCCTGAAGGGCGACATTCCCATCGGCATCAGTCGCGACGGCGTAGAAGCCTGGGTAGAGCCAAAATACTTCAATCTAAACGGTCAGGCCGGAGCCCCGCCCGATGCATTCTCTGTAAACGGACAGAACTGGGGATTCCCCACCTATAACTGGGATGCGATGATTGAGGACGGCTGCTCATGGTGGGTACGTCGTTTCCGCAAGATGGCTGAATATTTCGATGCCTACCGTATTGACCACGTACTCGGTTTCTTCCGTATCTGGGAGATTCCCATCAACGCTGTTCACGGCCTACTCGGTCAGTTCTCTCCCTCACTCGGCATGACCCCCGAGGAGATTGAGGCTTACGGCCTGCATTTCCAGGAAGAGCTCTTCACCAAGCCCTTCATTGCAGACTGGACACTGGAGAATATCTTCGGCGAGAAGGCCCAATACGTAAAAGACACTTTCCTGAATCATACCCATGACGACATTTGGGAGATGAAGCCCGAATACGACACCCAGCGCAAAGTGGAAGCAGCCTTCAAGGGCAAGACGGCACAAGAAGACCTGAACCTGCGCGACGGCCTCTATGCTCTAATCAGCGATGTACTCTTCATACGCGACAGAAAGGACAGCAACAAGTTCCACCCACGCATCGGCGTACAGAACGACTTTATCTACCAAACCCTCTGGGACAACGATAAGTTTACGTTCAACCGCCTATACAACGATTACTTCTATCGCCGCAACAACCAGTTCTGGTATACTGAGGCCATGAAGAAGTTGCCTAAGCTGACACAGGCTACCCGCATGCTTGTTTGCGCTGAAGACCTCGGTATGGTGCCCGACTGCGTGCCCTGGGTGATGAACGAGTTGCGCATCCTAAGTCTCGAGATTCAGTCAATGCCTAAGGACAACACCGTCCGCTTCGGTCACCTCTCACGCAACCCGTACCGCTCTGTCTGCACCATCTCAACCCACGACATGTCAACTCTGCGTCAGTGGTGGGACGAAGACGAGGCGCTGACACAGGACTATTTCAACTCTATGCTCTATCGTGGCGGCGCAGCACCTCACCCACTGCCCGACTGGCTGGCAAAGGACATTGTGAGCCGTCATCTCACCTCGCCCTCAATGCTCTGTCTGCTTTCATTCCAAGACTGGATGAGCATCAGCGAGAGCCTTCGCCTGCCCGATGCCAACGCCGAGCGCATCAACATCCCTGCGAATCCCCGCCACTACTGGCGCTACCGCATGCATATGAGCATTGAGCAGTTACTGGCTGCTGATGATTTCAACAATGAAATAACGACCCTAATCATACATAGTGGAAGAAAATGAAAAGAATTCTGTTACTGACAAGTTTAGCATTTATTATTTGTCACTTATCATTTAGCGCAAGCGTAAAATCGCCTAACGGCAACATCGAGTTAAAGTTTTCTGTGGATAACACAGGACGTCCTGTCTATGAGATGACCTACAAGGGGCGTGAGGTGATCAAGCCCTCGCACCTCGGCCTTGAGTTGGCTAAGGACAAGCATGCCTCAAAAGGGATGGACGAAACCAACCTGATAGACGGCTTCACCATCGCAAAGGAAGAGACTTCGACCTTCGATGAGACTTGGAAACCCGTCTGGGGTGAAACAGCCACCATCCGCAATCACTATAACGAATTGGCTGCAACGCTTTCACAACCTACCACTAAGCGTGAGATCCTAATCCGTTTCCGCGTATACGACGATGGTATCGGATTCCGTTATGAGTTCCCACAGCAACAAGAGCTCGTCTATTTCCTGATTCAGGAAGAGCGTACGGAATTTGCCATGGCAGGGGACCACACTGCCTGGTGGCTGCCAGGCGACTACGACACACAGGAGCAGGTGACACAGGAGACGAAGCTGTCGGAAATCCGCGGACGCATGAAAGAGGCTGTGAACTGGGGAAACTCCAGCGTGGCCGTATTCTCAGAGACTGGCGTACAGACCTCACTGCAGATGAAGTCGCAGGATGGTCTTTACATCAACATCCACGAGGCAGCCTGTCAGGATTACGCCACGATGCATCTTGAGTTGGTTGATGCAGAAACAAAGGCTTTCACCACTAAACTCGGCGGTGGCAGCAATGCCTACACACCTAACCCCAAGCCCTCTACCTATCCTCTGCCAAAACCTTTCACCTTCGTGAGTCATCTCACTCCTGACGCTACAGGACTGAAGGGTGCTATGCAGACACCTTGTGAGACCCCCTGGCGCACAGTGATGGTGAGTGATGATGCTCGCGACATGCTCGCAAACAATCTGATTCTGAACCTCAACGAGCCCTGTAAGATTGAGGATACCTCATGGATTCACCCTACGAAATACTGTGGTGTATGGTGGGAAATGATTGTTGGCAAGAGCACCTGGAACTATACCGACGATTTCCCCTCTATCAAGCTCGACCAGATAGATTGGAGCAGTGTGAAGCCTAACGGCCGTCATGCCGCTAACAACGAAAAGGTAAAGCGTTATATCGACTTTGCTGCCAAAAATGGTCTCGACGAAGTGCTCGTTGAGGGTTGGAACGTAGGTTGGGAAGACTGGGCCAATATGTGGAAGCGCGACGTCTTCGACTTCGTAACCCCTTATCCCGACTTCGACATTAAAATGCTTAACGAATACGCCCACTCCAAGGGCGTGAAGATTCTGATGCACCACGAGACCTCTTCGAGTTCGCAGAACTACGAGCGTCACATCAAAGAGGCTTACGAGTTAATGAACAAGTACGGTTACGATGCCGTAAAGACAGGTTATGTTGGCGACATCATTCCCCGTGGCGACCACCACTACTCACAGTCAATGAATAATCACTACCTCTACGTCATCAAGGAGGCAGCCAAGCACCACATCATGGTCAACTCTCACGAAGCCACTCGTCCTACAGGTCTCTGCCGCACATGGCCCAACCTGGTAGGTGGCGAGAGTGCCCGCGGTACAGAATATGAGGCTTTTGGAGGTTCTAATCCAGACCACACTTGTATTCTTCCCTTCACCCGTCTGCAAGGCGGTCCGATGGACTATACCCCAGGCATCTTCGTGACAAAGCTCTCTGAATGGAGCGACAACACTTCATGGGCACGTATCACCATTGCAGGTTCGCTGGCACTTTATCTGACAATGTATTCACCGCTGCAAATGGCTGCCGACCTGCCAGAGAACTACGAGAAGTTCGACGACGCCTTCCAGTTCATTCGCGACGTTGCCTGCGACTGGGATGACTCCAGATATCTGGAAGCGGAACCTGGCGACTATATCACCGTAGCTCGTAAGGCCAAAGGCACCGATAACTGGTTCATTGGCGGCAAGTGCGACGAAAACGGCCACAAGAGTGTCGTCAAGCTCGACTTCCTTGACAAGGGTCGTAAATACAACTGCACCATCTATGCTGATGCAAAAGATGCTCACTATGACACCAATCCCCAAGCCTATACCATCACCAAGCGTGTGGTTAAGGCGGGCGATGTACTGAAACTCACTGAGGCACCCGGTGGCGGCTTCGCCATTTCCCTGATTGCCCAATAGTAATATCAACGGCCAACCATAATTAAGAACCAATGAAGAAATTGATTTTTGCAGGACTATTGTCTATGTTGTTGCCCAATATGATTGCGGCTCAAGCTTTTCAAGAGATGACCTACACCCCGCAGGCCACCACGTTTAAACTCTTTGCACCCGACAACGCGAAGGTAACACTACGCATCTATCAGCAAGGAAAGGATGGTAAAGCCATCAAGACCGTGAAGATGCAGAAGACGGGGAAAGAACAATTCACTGCCACCGTCAAGGGCGACCTGATGGGTAAGTTCTATACATTTGATGTGGGACGCGGCGAATGTGCAGGCGTCTTTGCCAAAGCCGTCGGAGTAAATGGTAAGCGCGCCGCCATCATCGACATGAAGCAAACCAACCCAGAACATTGGTGCTGCGACAAGCGTCCTGTCACCAAGTCGCCTGCCGACCTCGTCATCTACGAGATGCATCATCGCGACTTCTCTATCAACCGTGCCGATGCCAAGTATCCGGGTAAGTTCATGGCACTCACCGAACCATGGGCCATCGAGCACTTGAAACAGTTGGGTGTGAATGCAATACATATACTGCCCAGCTACGACTACGGTTCCGTGGACGAGACGCGTCTTAACCAGCCACAGTATAACTGGGGCTATGATCCTGTGAACTATAACGTGCCAGAGGGCGGTTACTCTACCAATCCTTATCAGCCCGAAGTACGTATTCGTGAGTTCAAGCAGATGGTGCAAGCCCTCCACAAAGCAGGTATACGCGTCATTCTCGACGTGGTGTATAACCATACCTACGACATCGAGCACTCCAACTTCCAACGTACCTATCCCGACTATTTCTATCGTAAGACTGCCGACGGACAATATAGCAATGGTAGCGGTTGCGGTAACGAAACGGCCTCCGATCAGCCCATGATGCGTAAATTCATGCTCGAAAGTGTGAAATACTGGATTAACGAATACCACATTGACGGATTTCGCTTCGACCTAATGGGCGTTCACGACATCGAGACTATGAACCAGATTCGCCAGATGGTTAATAACATCGACCCCACCATCTATATCTATGGTGAGGGATGGAGTGCAGGCAGTTGCGCTCTGCCTAACGAGCAGTTAGGCATGAAAGCCAACATCGCTCAGATGCCAAGTATTGCAGCTTTCAGCGATGAGATCAGAGATGCTCTTCGCGGTCCGTTCTCTGACGATACCAAAGGCGGCTTTCTGGCTGGTGAGCCCAATTGCGAAGAGAGCATCAAGTACGGTATTGTTGGCGCTATCCAACACCCTCAGGTCGACATGTCTAAAGTCAACTACTCACAGACTCCCTGGGCGCTTGAGCCTACTCAGATGATCAGTTACGTTAGCTGTCACGATGACATGTGTCTTGCCGACCGTCTCCGCGCCAGCATCCCCAGCATTGCCGACGATGAACTCATCCGTCTCGACTTGCTTGCCCAGACAACCGTATTCACCTCTCAGGGCGTTCCTTTCATCCTCAGCGGAGAAGAGTTGCTTCGCAGCAAAAAAGGCGTTCACAACAGCTTTGAATCGCCCGACAGCATCAATCAGCTCGACTGGTCCAACAAAGCTAAGTATCCACAGGTCTTTGAATATTATAAGAACCTCATCCAGTTGCGCAAGAACCACCCCGCCTTCCGTTTAGGCAATGCCGACCTCGTGCGCAAGCACCTTGAGTTTATCAATGCCCCAGAAGGCACCGTTGCCTATCGATTGAAGAACTATGCAGGACGTGATGACTGGCGCGATATTATCGTCATTCTCAATGCCAGCAAGTCGTCTGCCGAGATCACCATTCCCGAAGGCAACTACACCATTGTATGTTGCGATGGTATCATCAATGAACAAGGCCTCGGCAGTCTTAAGGGCGATAAGGCAATAGCCGATCCGCAGTCAGCAATCATTATTCACAACTAAATATGAAACGACTCTTTATCTTTAGCTTACTTGTAAGCACAACGCTCACCACGATGGCAGCGAAGAAATCTGTGATTGACCGTATAGAACCCACCAACTGGTACGTCGGGATGAAGAACCCCTCTGTACAACTAATGGTCTATGGTCAAGGTATTCGTGATGTTGCCAGTGTGAGCACCGATTACCCGGGCGCAGTTGTCGACAGCATCGTTCGTCTCGACTCGCCCAACTACCTGCTTGTCTATCTGAACCTGAAAGATGCTCAGCCTGGTACCATGACACTTAACTTTGGTAAAATCAAGGTACAATACCTACTGAAACAGCGTGAGATGAGTGGCGACAAACGTATGGGATTCACCAACGCCGACGTCCTCTATCAACTCATGCCCGATCGCTTTGCACAGAGTGCTAATCATCCAAAGCAAATCAAGGGTATGCGCAATTATGTAGAGGATCGTACCAAACCGTCGCTCCGCCATGGTGGCGACCTGAACGGCATCCGTGAGCATCTCGACTACTTTAATGAACTTGGTGTCACCGCCCTTTGGTTCACCCCTGTTATGGAGAACGACTCTCCCGACAGCGAGAACGGCTTTTCCACATACCACGGTTATGCCACTACCAACTATTATAAGGTAGACCCACGTTTCGGTTCTAACGAGGACTACAAGCATTTTTGCGACGAAGCCCACGCGAAAGGACTGAAGATTGTTATGGACATGATTTTCAATCATAGCGGATTTGAGCACCCTTGGACCAAGGACATGCCATCTAAAGACTGGCTGAATGCTCCCGATTGGCTGGACGAGCAACCACAAAGTAAGTATCTGCAGACTAGTTACAAACTGACACCTATTGTCGACCCTTACGCTTCGGAGATTGACCTCAAGGAGACAACCGAAGGCTGGTTCGTACCCTCTATGCCAGATTTGAATCAGCATAATCCACACCTCCTGCGCTACCTCATCCAGAACAGCATGTGGTGGATTGAGACCGTTGGCATCGACGGCATCCGCATGGACACTTATCCTTATGCCTACGCAGATGCTATGGCCCAATGGATGAAAGAGATTAACGAAGAATATCCCAACTTCAACACCGTAGGTGAGACATGGGTCACAGAGCCGGCTTATACCGCTACTTGGCAGAAAGACTCGAAACTCGCTAAGACTAACTCTTACTTGAAAACGGTGATGGACTTCTCTTTCTACAACAAGTTCAGTCAAGCGAAGGATGAAGAGACCGACGGTTTTGAGAAAGGACTGAACCGCCTTTACGGCTCGTTTGTATACGACTACCTCTACCCTAACCCGTCGAGTGTGATGGCCTTTATCGAGAACCATGACACCGACAGATTCCTAGGTGAAGGCAAAGACACACTGGCACTTAAACAGGCTCTGTCACTGCTACTCACTGTGAACCGCATTCCTCAGCTCTACTACGGCACAGAGGTTCTTATGAATGGCACAAAGGTCATTACCGATGGCAATGTGCGCAAGGATTTCCCTGGCGGTTTCCCTGGCGACGAGCATAATTGCTTCACCCGTGAAGGACGTACCCAAGCGGAACAGAGCATGTTCACATGGCTGAGCCGTCTGCTCCATTGGCGTCAGGGCAACGATGTTATCATCAAGGGTAAGCAAACGCAGTTCATCCCCTTCAACGGTATCTACGTCGTAGCCCGCCAGTATCAAGGCAAGACTGTCCTCACCATTCTCAACGGCACCTCGGAACCTGCAACCTTCGACGTTAGCCGCTACGCAGAGATTATCGGCAATGCCACCAAGGCCAAGGATATCCTGACAGATCACAACTACGACCTCTCAGAAAATCAGGAGCTTAAGCCCCGACAGAGTCTGATTCTGGAATTCTAAGATTGTAATAATACCCTCTCTTTAGGCGATGTCTTGGTACAAATCAGTACTAACCATCGCCTAAAGTGTTTGTAGCCTCAACCCTATCGATAGTCCGATAATATCTTTCAACGGCACGCTGCTATCCTGAATCTTTGAGCGAATGTAGAGGTCACACGAACTCACTTCATAGAACAATGTCATCTTGTTGAACCTTCTCCTCTTCTTTTCCGGAATCGTAAATGAGAGACGCTGTCCGAAGGCAATATTCAGACGAAACTTTGTCGACATGAAGTCGTAATAACTGTCGGGATAGCGGCTCGGCTGTGTTTTCCAGAATTCATGGCCGTAGACAGTATTGATGTAGATGCTCGCCGTAAGCGGCTCAATACTCCAACGTCCTTTTTCTTTAACACTAACGGACCTAGGCGTAAAACTAATGCTCCAGGGTATGTAGTTTTCTTTGAGGGTCATTGTCAGTTTGCCACGCGAAGAGTCATGGGCCGGTATGTAACCCAACAGTAAATCGGTCTCCCACTGCCCCCGCTTACCATAGTCCCAGCCAATACCTGCTGACGCAATTCCCATGTTTCCCGCATTCTGTATCACGAACTCCGTTGGAATGAGTGCCGCCCAATGCCTCTGATAGCGATGAATACGCTTATCATACTTGCTCTCTGGCACATCTTCTACGTATATACTGTCGCCAGCAATCACTTGCAGTGTACACGTCAATAGTGCAGTACTAAAAATAAATCTGCTCCACCTCATAGTCGTCGGGGGTTATAGTAAAAATACGATAGTTGCGGTGCTCTGCACAGTCGATAGCATAGAATATCAAGTCGTCGCCATAGATGCGACTCACTGTATCGTTGTGATCGTGACCATATACACAGCACATCAAACCAGGGAAGAAGTCGAGATAGCGGCGGAAGGCCTTACACACGTTGTTGTTGAACTGGTCGCTGTAAGGTGCCGCATGCATCACTACGATAGTACGGTCGAATCGGTCCGAGTCCTTCACCATCTCCGTTTCCATAAAGTCAAAATTGGGCACAGCTGCCATGTAGTCATACTCTGTCGCGTTGGTATTCAAACACACGAACTTCACTCGTGAGGCAATAAACGAGAAATCTTTTTCGCCATACATCACATCATAGGTCTGATCACCTGTGCCCAAATAGTCGTGGTTACCTATCAAGGCCACAAACGGACAATTAAGTTTCATTAGGATATCCCTTGACCATTCGTATTCCTTACCAGTAGCCGTATCAGTCAGATCACCACAATGCACTACAAAGTCAATGTCATCCCTATGGTTTATTTCTTCTACTTGATCACGCGCATCAGAGAGCCACAAGTGAGTATCACTGATAAAGGCGACACGCAATGTGTCCTTATCAGCAAAACGGCTTTCTATAACAGCCATCTGCTTCTTGTTGATGCCCTTCTCTCCATGCACGTCCACATCATATGGATGCGTGTCGAACATGTCGCTGCACGCCGTGATTAAAAACACGACAGGAACTATTAAATACCTTCTCATATACGCCACATTTTAAAATACTGCCACAAATATACAAAGTTTTTCCGATTCTGTATCATTTCCTGTTAGGAATAAAATTCTTTTATGCATTTCTTGACGAGATTTAATCAAAAGGAGGTTAAAAAAAATATAAAGATCTATTTATCTGACTTTTTTTTGTATATTTGCATCATCATACATGTGAATCTAAGAACAATATCATACCGACTGGCTATTGCCGCCCTTTTGACATCAAGTATCGTTACACAGAAATATAAAAACTAAAGATATGAAACAAACAATACTACTAATTATCATCACAGCCACCCTGCTAATGATGGGCGCCTGTGACGAAAAGGTGAAATACAACAGCGAGGCCGACCATTTGATTGAGAGTGCCTACCAGACTAAGAATTACAAGCAACTAGCAACTATTGCCGACAGTCTGCAGAAAAAAGGTCAGCTCTCTGAAGCCGAAGCATACTACTGGCAGGGATACGCATACGATCGTATGAAGAGACTACGCACAGCCTCCTTTTTCTGGGAACATGCCATCAAAGCCGCCGAGAAGTCTAACGATCCGCGTGAGCTTTCTTATTATGCAAAATCAGCATGCCGACTAGCCAACGTGCTCACAATGCGTCGCGATGGAGAAAGCACACTGAAGATAGGTATTCCCGTAGCCCATCGATTAGAGTCGCTGAAATGTGACACCACCAGCGATTACGTTAACCTGCTCATTTACATCGGATGCTGCCAGATACACATGGACGGATCCAAAGATTCCGTCAATGCAAGTTTCAACCGTGCCTATAAGAAACACAAGGAAGACATTGAGGTACACCATAACGACGAGGCCTATAAAAACGCTTTCGCAGGAGTGATTAATATCATTTACAACTACAACGGCATTCAACACTACGAAGATGCCTTGAAATGGAACGAGCGTTACGGTAAGTTCATCACAGAGTACGAGCAACGTCAGGACGTTGATTCCAGCTATGTAGACAAACAATGGGCACGTTATGACATCTATCGTGCTGTGGCCTTACAGGGATTACGACGAAACGAAGAGGCAGCCGAGGCTTATCGCGATTTTCTAAGCACAAAATACAGTCTGACGTCTGAAGGACATATTCTAGCTAATGAATATCTGGAACTCGCAGGACGCTGGCAAGAAGCTGCCACCAACTACGAGAATCTCGACAAGATGTTTGAACTACGCAATATACAATACACCCTTGACAACATACAGAGTGTTGGTCTGCGTAAGTTCCATGCCAATCAGATGGCGGGACGTCGCGACTCTGCCATGGCTGTTAGTATAAAGATAAGTGAAATGCTTGATTCTGCGATTGCCAATTCACGACGCACTGAAGTTGAAGAGCAGGATACGACCAGGGCTAAACTGCAAGAAATCACTATCCATCAGGAATCAATCGTGCGCAAACGCATGACGGCCCTGATGATAGCCCTCTTTGTAGCTATCGGCATTTTCATTGCCTACATTCTCTATCAGATATGGATGCGTCACCGCATTTCAAAAGCTCATCAGGAGTTGGAGACTGCCTATAAAGAGGTAAAGACAATGACCTTCGAAAAAGAACGTCAACAAACTGAACAGCGGATCTTCCGCGAGATACAACTGGCTGACATACCACCTCTTGAGCCAAAGGATAAGAAGATGGCGTTCTGTGCAACATCGAAGACAAACGGTACGGCTACTGCCGACTTCATTGATTACCGGTTGAATGATGACAAACTATGGTTCTGTGCGGGCGGTGCGCAGGGCAACAGCGTCAAAGATTCGTTCTCTGCAGCTCTTGTCAAGTCACAATTCCGTTCTATGGCCGCACTGGGAATAGCACCAGAACAGATTGTAACAGCAGTAAACACTGCCATGACATCAGGCAACTACAGCCCTGTGTCGCTATTCGTTGGAGTACTGGAATTAACTACAGGGAGACTTCAATATTGCAATGCCGGACATCCTGCTCCCGTGCTCGCTGCTACTGAAATTGGTCTGTTACCAACTGCCAAAGAGGACGCTATAGGCGGTTCGGATGAATGTCGTACGTTTTCTACCCATGAGATTGTCTTGGAGCCCTCTAATATGCTTTTCCTTTACACCAACACACTTAGCAGTATCGAGAATGCCAACCACCGTAAGTTCGGCACAAAGCGCATACTTGGCGAGGCGCTCCAACAGAAGAAGACCAATGCTTCGGCTGAACTTTTCATACAGCATATGACTGAATCTGTACAACGTTTTATCGGCAACGATTCACACACACAGATTCCTCTGATGCTGGCTATACAATCAACACGCTAATAGAAAAATTCACTGCTCAAAAAATGAGCAGTGAATTTTTCTATACTCCCCAGACCTCTTCTGAGATTTCCTTAACTAACTTAAGTTTTGCCCATTGCTCATCAGGCGTGATTTTGTTACCGATAGCACATGAGGCGAAACCGCATTGAGGAGAAAGCGAAAGACGATCGAGAGGAATGTATTTGGCCGCCTCATGGATACGGGCAATGACTGTTGCTTTATCTTCAAGTTCTGGCCTTTTTGTGGTAATAAGACCAAGTACCACATGTTTGTCAGCACTGACTTTAGCCAAAGGTTCGAAGCCTCCTGAACGTTCATCGTCGTACTCCAGATATAGTACGTCAACCTTCTCACGAGCAAAGACCCAGTCAGCCACAGAGTCATAGGCACCACTGTTGAACCAGGTAGAGTGGTAGTTGCCACGACAGATATGCGACGCCACCAGCAAATCAGTAGGGCGTCCTTCGAGTGCTAGGTTGTTTACCTTAAGCAAGAGGTCCTTAACATCGTCGAGTATTGGACTCAGACTAGCATAACGTAGTGAGGCCGCCTCGCCCACAATAGCGCCCCAAGTACAGTCGTCGAGCTGTAAGAACCGACCACCAACAACATAAAACTGGCGGATAAAATCCTGATAGACAGCAGCAATGTCACTGATCAATTCGTCGAGGTCGGGATAGATGGCCTTCGTGCCAGGAAAATTCTGCGGAATGATGAGTTGTTGGAAAAACTGCGCTGGCGACGGGACGGTTAGTTTTGCAATGGTCTGTGCATCTTCAAACTGCTGGACACGACGGAAATCGTCGATAAACGGATGCGGCTGTGCGGTGAGTTTGCCAGTAAGATAAATCCTGTCGAGGTGAGCTGTCTCGCCATTGAAGACAACATCCCCTCCATCTTCATGAGCCACGCCACCAAAGCCCCAGAAGAAGTCAAGATGCCAGAAGGTACGGTTGAATTCACCGTCGGTGATGACATGATAACCCAACTGTTTCTGCTTGTCAGTCAGTTCACGAACCAACTGGTCACGAGTACTGTCAGAGAGATTGGCTGGACGAAGGAAACTGCCTACAAAATCGGCTCGCTGCGGAACCTGAATGCCTTTAATTACTTTTGTCATTGTGATATATTTTTTCTGTTTGACTTTGTCGGATGTTGGAATTCCGACTGCAAAAGTAGTAAAAAGTCGCATTTATTCAAAAATTATTTTGCAAGTTCAGTAAAATATACTATATTTGTACCGAATTTCTATTTGATTACAGAATATTATTTGGCAATATGATAACATACGACGAACTTGACGACACCGATCGCAAGATATTGCGCATCCTACAAACCGACTCTACCCTTACTGTAAAGGAACTAGCTGCACGCATCAATCTCTCTGCCTCACCTACGTTCGACCGTCAGAAACGACTGGAGCGTGAGGGATTCATCCAAGGCTATCACGCTATTCTTGATGCCAAGAAGACAGGCAATGGCATCACCGTACTCTGTCACATGCGCCTGAAGCACCATTCACAAGTGCTGATGGATGACTTTATGGAGGCCATCCAGAACATTGACGAGATAACTGAATGCTACAATACAAGTGGCGAATATGATTTTACGTTGAAGATACAGACACGGGATATGGAGTCGTATCAGGAATTCATGCGTACCAAGCTTGGCAACATAGACAGTGTGGGTTACTTCCATAGTGTTTTCGTCATGAAGGAGGTCAAGAACACGCATGGCGTTCCTCTAAGATAGCAAATAATTGAGCGAAGAATATTACCCCTCTTCATTAAACTTTTTGGAGAGCCGTACGTCTAATAGACGTATCATAAAATAAACCATATAAATATTATCAACAAACTAATTAACTTTTATGAGAAAACTATTCTTACCGCTTCTGCTTTTGGTAGCAGTATCTGCAAGTGCTGCAGAAAACCCTGTGTTAAAGATTGAAGGTGGTCAGGTACAAGGTGTATTGGCCGACGATTATCCTGATGTGTATGTGTATCGTGGAATTCCCTACGCAGCGCCTCCTATCAAAGAGAATCGTTGGAAGGAGCCTCAGCCCATCATACCATGGAAAGGCGTAAAAATCTGTGACACCTTCGGGCGTCCGAGTTATCAGGCCATTCAGTACCCTGGCGGTTACTACACTGAATGGGGCTATGGAAAGGAAGCAGGTTCCAGCGAGGACTGCTTATATCTGAACGTGTGGACAAAGGCTCCTGGTCAGGTAGGTAAGAAACTGCCTGTAGCCCTGTGGATTCATGGCGGTGGCTATCGTGAAGGGTTCGGTTCAGAACCTGAGTTCGACGGACAGGAGTGGGGCGCTAAGGACGTAGTGCTCGTTTCCATTAACTACCGTTTGGGCGTGTTCGGCTTCCTCGTACACCCAGCTCTCTCTGCAGAGAGTCCACATCACGTATCAGGCAACTATGGTATTCTCGACCAAATCGAGGCTCTGAAGTGGATTAAGAAGAATATTGAGCAGTTTGGTGGTGATCCCAATAACGTGACCATCTTCGGACAAAGTGCCGGTGGTGGCAGCGTGCGCACCCTCTGTGAGAGTCCCTTGGCTCGCGGTCTATTCCACAAGGCTGTGATTATGAGTGCTCAGGGTCTGAGTATCCCCGATGCCAACGGCAATCCGATGGGTGCTCGCTATAGTGGTGGTTCGTTTGCCGATGCCGAAGCCAATGCCAAGAAAGTATTCGACTGGGCTGGTCTAACCGACTTAAAGAAGATGCGTCAGGCTTCTACAGAGACTATTTTTGCTTTGCCAACGCTCTATTATCAGATTAACGACAATGGTAAGCAGGCCAGCGGTCCAATGGCGTTTATGCGCATGGGACTGCCATTCATGCCGATGATCGATGGTTATGTATGCGAGAAGAGTTTTGATGACGCTACCCGCGAAGGAACCTTGGCCGACGTTCCATATATGATTGGTTTCACTCTCAACGACATGGGCAACATGGCTCCCAACATCGCTGAGTTCTGTAAAGTTCGTGGCCAGAAAGGCGGCAAGGCCTGGGCCTACGAATTTGCACGTCCGCTGCCCGACGACGGTTCTCATCCTGAGGTGACACAGCGACTGAAGGGTGCTTTCCACTCAAGCGACCTTTGGTTTGTATTCAAGAGTCTGAAGCACTGCTGGCGTCCTTGGACTCAGGGCGACTGGGATCTCTCAGAGAAGATGTTGACCGCATGGACCAACTTTGTAAAGTATAGTGATCCAAACGGTCCTCAGGGCGGCGAATGGGCTCCTTGCACAGAGAAGAACAAGAAGTTCATGGTGTTTAAGTTGAACGACAAAGACGAAGAGGCATCCTTCTTCGGTGAACCAGAGATAGCACCTCAACCACAAGGTTTCCCCTTTGGTGGTTCTCGATAATTCTTCTGATTAACAACAAAAAAGGCCGGCGTAACTGTCGGCCTTTTATTGTTTGTTTACTGACGTTCTTCGTGTTCCTTCATGTAGTCGCGGGGCGACATGCCATAGAACTTCTTGAACACTGTAGAGAAAGAAGCTGAATTAGAGAAACCACATGCATACATCACCTCGGTAACGTTCATACCCTGAGTCGTGAGCAGCTGGGCAGCCTTTTTCAGGCGGATGTTACGAATGAAGTCATGAGGTGTCTGTCCTGTGAGCTCCTTCATCTTACGATGCAAATGAACACGGCTGATACCAGCCTTATCGGCAATCATGTCGACGCTGAGATCGGAGTTGGCCAGATTCTTATTGATACACTCCATAATACGCTCGAGCAACTTCTCGTCGGGCGATTTCAGGCGAATATCGCTTACCTGTTCCTCGAGGTCATCGTTTCGCTCATACTTCAGACGTAGCATGCGGCGACTGTTGATGAGGTTAGCAATAGTACGACGGAGAATATCCATATTAAATGGTTTGACGAAATAAGCGTCAGCACCCGTCTCAAGACCTTCGAGTTTATCTTCATCACGACTCTTAGCCGTAAGCATGATGAAAGGAATGATATTGGTTTCGGGGTTAGACTTGAGCTTAGAGCATAGCATATTACCATCCATTTCCGGCATCATGACATCACTGATAACAAGATCGGGGCGCGTGTGAAGAATCTCACCCAAGGCTTCACGGCCATTGACGCAGGCATGCACATCGTACTCGTCCTCAAGTTCATGTTCCAGATAGCTACGTATCTCGTCATCATCTTCAGCAATCACGAGGGTGAGACGGCGACTGAGCGGTACATCCACAACAGGAATTTCTTCATCCTTAGCCATTTCTTCCTCAATAATCGACGGCATATCGGCCAGAGCCTCCTGACTGTCAATCATCTCCTCTGGCGACAGGTGGGCATTACCCATCGGAATGGTAATCACGAATTCGCAACCCTGTTCGAGGTTATGAGCCGTGATAGTACCATGATGAAGTTCCACGAGCGAGCGAGTCAAGTCCAAGCCGATACCAGTGCCCACATTACGGTCGTTGGCAATGGTGGCCGTCTGATAGAAACGTTCGAATATCTTGTCAAGTTTATCATCAGGAATCTTCTCGCCGTTATCACTGATGGCAAGGGTAGCCTGCTGGTCGTTGTGAGTCAGGCGGATACCTACCTCACCGCCCGTAGGCGTATACTTAAAGGCATTAGAAAGCACGTTCATCACCACCTTGTCAAAATTCTGACGGTCTATCCATACATACAGATCCTCAGAGTCATGGTCGAAGGTGAGTTTTATCTGCTTAGCCCTGGCCTGATTCTCAAAGAGATTATAGATATCACCCACGAAACCAACGAGGTTGGTCTCCGACATGCGCATCTGCATCTGTCCTTTATCAATCTTACGGAGATCCATCATCTGGTTAATCAGACTCAGGATACGCTCGGCATTACGTTTGATAGTAAGATAGACCCCGCGACGGGCTGGATCGTCGTCACTCTTAATCAATGAGAGCAGCGGCGTAACAATCAGCGTCATAGGTGTACGTATCTCATGACTCATGTTCATGAAGAAGCGCAACTTAGCCTCGCCCATCTCTTCGGCATGGATATGTGCCTGCAAGCGCAAATTGTTCTGCTCACGATGGCGACGGTAGGTAAGATACTGCCAGATGAAGAGTCCGAACACGATGGCATAGAAACAGTAGGCCCAGGCAGAGCGGTACCACGGACTATGAATGACCACGGTAAACTCGCGCTCTGGAGTTTCGGTATTGTTGCGCTCAGCCTTCACGCGGAAGCGATAGGTACCTTCAGGCAGGTGAGAGAAAGTCAGCACGTTGATGCCTGGCTGCAAACGCACATAGGGTTCGCCATTGATACTATACAAATAGGATATGTGCTCTGGGTTCTCGTAGGTCAACGTTGAGAACTGTATGGCGAAAGAGTTATCGTGATAGTCGAGCTCAAAGCGGCGACTGGCATATACGGTGGTGTCTGTCACCTGATAGCTACCTGAGCGCGCGGTACCGCCAATAGGCTCACCATTGATGGTAAACGAGGTCAGCTGAACACGAGCCTCCCACTTGCTTTGGGTAATATCCTGCGGGGTAAACCATGTCAGACCGCCTGTACCACCGAAGTATATCTGCCCGTTGGGAGAGGTGCTAGAGGCACCGTCACTGAACTCATTGCCTTGCAGGCCATCGTCGGCAAAAAAATTCTGGAACAGGCCCGTCTTAGGGTCGAAGCAGGACAGACCATGACAGGTACCCAGCCACAGTCTTCCATTGGCATAGCGTTCAATAGAGCCCACGGCATTATCACAGAGTCCCGTCTCGCGGGTATAGTGTTTCAGTACCTTTCCATCAAGACTATAACAGAATAGGCCGTCGTTAGTACCCACCCAGATATGACCGTTATATTCACGGGCTATTTTGACAGGCTGACCGTAATTGGGGCAGTTGGTGCCAAAAGTACTGATCCAACTGTCGGTGTCAAGGTCTAGACAACAGATACCCATCGACGTTGCACAATAGATGCGCTTGCTGTCGGGAGAGACAGACACCTGCGACACATAGTTGTTGATGATGCAATTCAACTTACGGTCAGCCTCAGCACCCCGTTTCATCATGTATTTCTTCAGGAAGTTACCCTTATTATCCATACACAACAGACCATATTTCATCGTTGCCAGCCAAAGGCGTCCATGGCTATCGCGATCGATATCCATCACAATCAGGTGCTTATCGCCAGGATACTGAATGGCGTTAAAGTGCTGAGTGGCAGGATCTATCCAACCAAAGCCGTCACCATAAGAGCCCAACCAGATATGCCCTTCGAGATCCTCGGCTAGTGACATGACGGTAGAGGGAACATGATCGACATAGTGCTTGAGTAGGCGTTCATCACTGCCAAAACAATAAAGGCCGTCCTTATCGGTACCTATCCACAGACGCCCCTTACTGTCAACAAGGGTACTGATGACGCAGGCACTGCCAATCTGATTGCGCGCGCCCTGCTTATATCCCATATAGTTAAAGCCACGGAAGGCTATAGGCTGCTTATAGATTCCCTTTTGCAGGAGTCCGAACCAGAGGTTTCCCATCTTATCCTCGGCAATCGAATAGACTTTGGTTTTAGACAAGTCTACCTCCATACTGAAGAAGGGGTTGTCGATGATACGGTTGTTCTGGGGTTCGAAAATAGCTATACCCTGACCATTATAGCCGATGATGATATTACCGAAATGGTCGCAATAGAGCGATGACACACCATGGCTCTTAGTGTCTTCAATATGAACGAAGTCACTGCCTTGCAGACGGTAGACACCAGCATTAGAGGTACCGACGTAAATCACACCGTTAAGGTCTTCACAAAGTCCTAGGAGGTTAAGGTCTGTGCGATCGGTAAGGTATCGCTTCATCTTAGTCCCATCGTAAGATAACAGACCAGTCTCATCGGTCACGATCCAAAGACGTCCCTTACGATCTTCAATCATAGAGTTAATGGTATGCAGACTGGCGAGAGCCCCACCCATCTGTCGGGCATGGGTCTTGTCTGTAAACCGCATGATGCCCAGACCCGAGGTACCGACAAGAATCTCACCATTGGCTCGCTCAACAAAGCAGGTGGCATAGCAACTGCCCTCCTGTCCTTTGACATCAGTCATCGTGACATTATTGAATGTACGACCGTCCCATGTCTGCAAGGCGCCATACATACCGAAATAGAACAAGCCGTTGCGGTCCTGTATAATCGTATTCACGTAATTGCTGGCAAGCGCCCGGTCGGCTTCGTTCTCACGGCGGAGCACCCGGAACTGATAGCCATCGTAACGGTTGATACCGTCGCGAGTGGCAGCCCATAAAAATCCTTCACGGTCAAAATACACCTGATTAACGAAACTACTGGATAGTTGTTTCTCTGTATTAAAGAATTTGCCCATCTGCGCGCGTACGCTGATAGACATCGTTATAGCTATAATAGTTAGTAAAGTCTTAGGCCACATGCTTTGATTAATCTTTTATTTCGGCGACAAAGGTAATACATTTTTATGATTGAAACAAGAAAAATGTGACAAAAATTAAAGTTCATGAAACATATACTAATGTTTCCCAGCAGAAAAAGTGTTAACTTTGCACCCAAAAATCAAAATAAAGACGACATAGATGAAAACCAAATTCTTCAGACTGAAAAGTCTTTTTGCCATCACTGTATTACAGGCAGCCTTACCATTGAGAGGCTTAGCCGCCGATAAATTCGTAGTGTTCCAGTCAGCCGCCGACGCCTGGCAGCTGAAAGAGCAGACCGTTAGTTTTACCGACGGCGAGCACAGTTGTGTAAAACTGGCCATTGCCAATCTCGAAGCCGACTTTGAGAAGGTAACGGGAACAGCGGCACAGCGCAGTGAGGGTAAAACAAGTATCGTGATTGGTACCGTGGGCACCAACCCGCAGATCAACCAATGGGTAAAACAGGGTCTGCTTAGTCATCTGAAAGGCAAGACCGAGAAATACATAATCAAGACCATCGACGGCCAACTCGTCATTGCGGGCAGCGACAAACGCGGTACCGTATACGGCATCTACGAGTTGTCGCGCCAGATGGGCGTATCGCCCTGGCACTTCTGGGCTGACGTGCCTATTGAAAAGCACGCCCAATTGTTTATTCGCAAAGGTGAGTATACCGACGGGGAGCCTGCCGTGCGCTATCGCGGACTGTTCCTCAACGACGAGGCGCCCTGTTTGACGACATGGGTGAAGAACACCTTCGGCACCAACTACGGCGGCCACCAGTTCTACGAGAAAGTGTTTGAACTCATCCTGCGCCTGAAGGGCAACTACCTGTGGCCTGCCATGTGGGGATGGGCCTTCTATGCCGACGATCCCGAGAACCTGAAGACGGCCGACGACATGGGCGTGATGATGGGCACCTCGCACCACGAGCCGATGGCACGCAACCATCAGGAGTATGCCCGCGACCGCAAGGGATGGGGCGTCTGGAACTACTCAACCAACAAGGAGAACCTCGACCGTTTCTTCCGCGAAGGTATCGAACGCATGAAGGAGACCGACGACATCGTGACCATCGGCATGCGTGGCGATGGCGACGAGGCCATGGGTAATGGTACCGACACGAAACTGCTAGAGAACATCATCGACAACCAGCGCCATATCATCAAGGAGGTCACCAAGCGCCCTGCCAAGGAGACACCACAGATATGGGCGCTGTATAAGGAGGTACAAGACTATTACGACGCCGGCCTGCGCGTGCCCGATGACGTGACCGTGCTGCTCTGCGACGACAACTGGGGTAACGTGCGCCGACTGCCTACAGCCGAAGAGAAGAAGCGCAAGGGTGGCTGGGGACTGTATTACCACGTAGATTACGTGGGTGCTCCCCGCAATTCGAAGTGGATCAACGTTACCCCGATACAAAACATGTGGGAACAGCTGCAGCTAGCCTACAATGGCGGCATTCAGAAGCTGTGGATCCTGAATGTAGGCGACTTGAAGCCGATGGAATACCCCATCCAGCTGTTTATGGACATGGCTTGGGACCCCAACAAGTATCAGGTTGACCATCTGCTCGACCACACTCGCGACTTCTGCGCCGAGAGTTTCGGCGAAGAGCAGGCCCAGGAGGCTGCCTCTATCTTAAACCTCGTAAGCAAGTACAACGGCCGCATCACATCTGAGATGCTCGATGCCAGAGTGTATACCACCGACGAGTTTGCACAGGTGGTAAGCGAATATCAGGCCTTGGAAGCCCGTGCCCTGCGCCAGTTCATCACCTTGAAGCCCGAGTGCCGTGACGCCTATCGACAAATCATCCTCTTCCCCGTACAGGCCATGGGTAACATCTATGAGATGTACTATGCACAGGCCATGAACCTGAAACAGGCTGCCGTGGGCGATCCTGACGCCAACTACTGGGCAGAGCGCTGCCGTCAGGCTTTCAAGCGCGATTCACTGCTGATGCGTGAGTACAACAAAGACATCGCAGGCGGCAAGTGGGACGGCATTATGATACAGAAGCACATCAGCTACACTATGTGGAACGACTCCTATCCTGCCGATGTCTGTCCCAAGCTAGTTGAGGTTGAGAAGCCTCAGAACGGTCCGACCTTCAGCGCTGACGGCGGTTATATCAGCATAGAAGCCGAACATACCTACAGCCGCGACGATGCCGCAGAAGCCAAGTGGACGGTGATTCCCTATATGGGTCGTACCAAAAGCGGTATCGCCCTGATGCCCTATACCGCAAAGACCGACGGCGGAACACTCACCTACCGTTTCGAGGCCAACGGTAAGAAGATGGTCAAAGTGCATGTGGTCACCAAGTCAACTCTCGACTATCTGGATAAGGGAGGCCTCATCTACGACGTGGCTATCGACGGCGGCATCCCTGTGAGTGTCAACTTCAACGGCAACCTGAACGAGAAGCCTGAAAACATCTACAGCGTCTACTACCCCACCGTAGCCTTACGTATTGTTGAGAAAGAAGTAGAGTTGCCCGTCAACGACGAGGGCAACATCCATACGCTGATCATCCACCCGCAAGATCCTGGTATCGTGTTCGAGAAGATCGTCATTGACCTGGGTGGTTACCAGCGGCAATTCCTCTTCGGCAAAGAATCACCCAAAAGCTACAAAAAGTAAAAAGACAATATGAAGATAGTCGATGCACATAGCCATCTGTGGCTGAAACAAGACACCACCTGGAACGGTCTGCCCATCAAGTCGAAGAAAAACGGCCGCTCCATCTTCCTCGGTGAAGAGGTACAGATGCTGCCGCCATTCATGACCGACGGCAAGAACACAGCAGAGGTTTTCCTCTCCAACATGAACTACGCTCAGGTGTCGGCGGCCGTCGTCGTTCAGGAGCTGATAGACGGTAATCAGAATCACTACCTGCAACAGGTGGGTGAGACCTATCCCAACCGCTTTGTCGTCTGCGGCATGATCAACTTCTTCCAGCCCAATCTGCCACTTCAGACACAAGTTCTCATCGACAGTGGTTTCAAAGGCTTGGCCATCCCCGGCCACCGTCTCATCACCAACACCCGTCATGCCCATCTGAACGACCCGGAGATGATGAAGATGTTCCACCTGATGGAGAATCACGACATCTTCCTCTCCATCACCCTAGCCGACGGCGAGGAACAGACCGATGAGCTGCGCGAGGTGATAGAGGAATGCCCACGGTTGCGCATCGCCATCGGTCATCTGGGCATGGCCAGTCCACCCCATGGCAACATCTGGGAGAACACCGACTGGAAGAGACAGATCATGCTGGCCAGCCGCGACAACGTATATATAGAATGTGGCGGCATCACCTGGCTCTACAACAGCGAGTTCTACCCCTTCCCCTCTGCCGTGCGCGCCATACGCGAGGCAGCTGGTCTGGTCGGCTTCGACAAGCTGATGTGGGGCAGCGACTATCCGCGCACCATCACGGCCATCACCTACCGCATGTCCTACGACTTCATTCTCAAAACACAGGAGATGACCGACAAAGAAAAACAGCTTTTTCTCGGTGAGAACGCACAAAGGTTCTACCAGCTGAAAGAGCTCATCGAACTTCCCTATATTAAAAATATGTCAGAATAAGAACTAACAATGAAAAGATTTCTAACCCATTCACTCATGACCATGCTGATGCTGGCACCTGCCACACAGGCAATGGCCGACGACTACCTGACTCTTCACACAGAGAAGATTCAGAATCCTATGCTGTGGGCCGATGTCCCAGACCCCGACGTGATCCGCGTAGGCGACACCTTCTATCTGGTATCCACTACGATGCATCTCATGCCCGGCGCACCCATCATGAAGTCGAAAGATCTGAAGAACTGGGAGACCGTAGGCTATATCTTCGACAAACTGACCGACTCACCAAAGTACGACCTGCAGCAAGGCACCGCCTACGGCCGCGGTCAGTGGGCCACCTCGCTGAAATATCATAACGGCAAGTTCTACGCACTGCTGGCTCCCAACGAGCAGGGTGCCATGGGCGACACCTACATCTTTACCGCCGACAAGGCAGAAGGTCCCTGGACCATTCTCTCACGCATGCGCCACTTCCACGACTGCTCACTGTTCTTCGACGACGACAACCGTGTCTACGTCATCTACGGCACAGGCGAGATGATGGAACTGAAGTCCGACCTCTCCGACGTCATTGAAGGCAGCTATCAGAAAATCTTCGAGCGCGAGGAAGACGAGAAGGGCCTCCTCGAAGGCAGCCGTGTCATCAAGCACAACGGCAAGTACTACCTGCTCATGATCTCACACGTCTACGCCCCTGGCAAACACCGTCGCGAGGTGTGCTACCGTGCCGACGACATCCATGGACCTTGGGAGAAGCAGGTGATTCTTGAGAGCGAGTTCGGCGGATTCTCATACGAGGCCCAGGGCACCATCGTCGACACCGAGGACGGCGACTGGTACGGCATCATCTTTCAGGACCGCGGCGGTGTGGGCCGTGTGCTCACCGTGATGCCCTGTCGCTGGATCAACGGCTGGCCGATGCTGGGCGACGAGAACGGTAAGGTGCCCGACACGGTACGTCCATTGAAGAGCGGCGAACCCGAGACATCTATCGTCAAGAGCGACGACTTCAGCAGCGACAAGCTCGGTCTGCACTGGCAGTGGAACCACAACCCCATCGACAAGGCTTGGAGCCTCTCAGAGCGCCCCGGTTACCTGCGTCTGAAGACTAGTCGCGTGGTCAAGAGCATCTACCTGGCCCCAAACACGCTGACACAGCGCATGGAAGGGCCGAAGTGTAGCGGTGCTATCGCCATGGACCTCTCGAAGATGAAGGATGGCGACTATGCCGGACTGGCTGCATTCAACAGTGATACGGGAGCCCTCACCATCAAGAAACAGAGCAAGAAACTGGTGCTTCAGATGAACGAGCTGAAGGTGGAACTCTCCGACAGCAACAAGGAGGTGACCAACGTAGAAGAAAAGACCATTGAGAGCGTAGAGCTGAAGCAGAATAAGATATGGCTGCGCATCGATGCAGATTTCGGACCCGTCAAGACCAAGGGCATGATGCCCGGCAAAGATCTGGCCACATTCTACTACAGCCTCGACGGTGAGCAGTGGACAAAGATTGGTTCCGACTATAAGATGGGCTTCGACTGGCGTCGCTTCTTCATGGGCCAGAAGTTCGGCATCTTCTGTTACGCCACCAAGAAAGCCGGCGGCTACGTAGACGTCGACGTCTTCAACTACCAGAGAAATTAGAAAAAGACTCCCCGAACTAAGCAGTTCGGGGATTTTTTACGAACCCCTTCGATTTCCACTTACCCGACCGCCAGCGACGCAGGAGAATGACGCCTCGTATGTTCTCGTCAAGTGCGAACCCTATCCACATTCCGATAAGGCCATAGCCCAGCGGAATACCGATGAAGTAGCCGACGCCCACGGCAATCGTCCAGTTGAAGATAATAGCAATGACCACGGGATAGATGGCATCGCCAGTGGCCCTCAGCGTACCCACGGCAAAGATGTTCGACGTGCGTCCAATCTCCAAGAACCAGTCAACCACCAGCACCCACACGCCAACCGTAATAATCTCCTGATTATCAGTAAAGGCACTGAGGATACTGCGCCCCGACAGCGCGAGAAGTGCCGAGCCCATAAGTGTGATAACCATCGACCAGCGGTAGAAATAGTTGCCGAGCACGTAGGCGGCCTGATGGCGCTGCTGCCCCACAAGATGGCCCACAAGGATATCACCGCCCTGCGTGATACTGAGACAGAACAGATAGACGAACATAATCATGTTGTAGCAGTAGGTTCGCGTGGCCAGCGCCTCGTTGCTAATCTGGTTGATGAAGTAAGTGACCACCACCTGCGACAGGCAATAGGATATGTTCTCGCTCATAGCGGGGATACCGATATAAAGCAGATTTCTCAGTTCCTGCCAGGGTATGGGGCGGAAATAGCGCAGCGGAAAACGGGGGATATGCACCTTAAAGTGGATGCAGGCCAACAGCACCATGGCAATGATACGACTGGTAGCCGTAGCGATGGCGGCACCTTCCACACCCAGCTGTGGACAGCCCCAGCGCCCGAAGATAAGGGCGTAGTTGCCGATGATATTGAGCACATTCACGATACCCGTCACCACCATAGGATAGACCACTTTGTCGGCACTTCTCAGCGAAGCCGAGAAAGTCAGCGACAGCGCCTGGAAGAACGACAGCGCACCCGTCAGTCGCAGATACACCAGCCCATCGTCCATCAACTCTGGGCGCAATCCCATCAATTGCAACAGTTGTTCGGCATAGAAGAACAGCAGTGCGCTCACCGACAGACTGAGCATCAGGTTTATCACCAGCGCCATACCCACAGCCTGCACAAGCCGCTTCCTCAGTCCCGCTCCGATATACTGAGCGCAGAGGATGGCCACACCCATCGAGAAGAATTGGTAAACGAGAAACACGAGCGACATCAGTTGGTTGTCAAGTCCCACTGCCGCCACGCTGTTGTCGCTATACCGACTCAGCATCACGGTGTCTACGGCACCCAGCAGCATCACAAGGGCCATCTCTATGAATACGGGGATAGTCAGCACCTTCAACTGTCGTTTTAAAGAGTGATTGGGCATAAACTGTCTAGTTATTTTATTCTGTTAAACCTAAAAACGGGGTGCAAAGGTAGCAATAATTCCCCTAACCACCAAGTTATCAATACATACATCGTATAAATTTTGTTAAATCTTTCGATTCTCGTGCAAGATTTTCCGTTTTCCGAATTTATATGGCTGAATAATAAATCAAAACCATAACGACAATGAAAAAGAAGACTATTTATGTTTGCCTGACACTTCTCGTAACTATTTTCATGACTAGCTGCAGCAGCGATGATGATGAGACCTTCGGTACAGGACTGACTGGGAAATGGGATTTAATTGAAGTCCAGAACGGCCCTGACGGGTTATGCAAGGATGACTATACTAACCAGTATCCGTCAGGATCTGTCATTATTGAAATCAAAGAGAGCGGAGAGATTGTCTTCAACTATGAAGACGGGAAAGTTGAAACCCGTGACTATTCCTTCCCTGAAGACCAGGAGAGATATAATTCTTCCTTGCCAGTCATGACTATTGGTGAAGTACCATTCAGCTATGCCATCGAAGGGAACAGACTTAAACTGCATTATTACGGTTTCTATTTCACCGATCATATTCCAGCAACATTTGTGTTTAAACGTATAAGGTAAATAAATATTTACCAGACTGCAATTGGCAGTCTTTTAAATGACATCCCGACTATCAATCATGCCAAGACGCAAAAAGGGTGTAATATACCCTTTTTGCGTAGATTTTTTGCACATGTGCACCTTTCTTGTTATTTTTTTAAGCGAGAAATAAAATATATAATATATTCTTTCGCTTTGCACGGATTAAATTCTTAGCACAATAAACAAACTAAAAAAATGAGACAGAAAAGGAAAAGGGGCAACACCCTTTTAGGACTCTTTGCGCCTAATCTTAGGGCATTAGAGAGTGCAAGATGGTGAGTAACGTAACAAAGAAAACAAGCCCATTGCAGTTACTGGAAATCAGGTTCGTCTTAAAGAGAGGCGACAAAGTAAAAGTTTATCGCGAACTGGTAAGAATCATTGCCAACGGTTCATTAGCCGTCAGCAAGAGAGAGCTGGCCAGATTCTTTGCGAAGCATACCAACTTTGCCAACAATCCAGAGATCAAAAAAACGAGAAAGCGCCATTTACCATTCTCTAAGTTTCTACAAAATATGTAGTTATGGCAAAGAAAGAAAAGGACGATGCCAACGGGAAGAGGTTGTACAAGGCCTGTCCGTGTATTGGGAACGTGGCCAGAAGATATGCCACCCTGCAACAGAAATGAGACAAATAAGAAAATACATGTAACATTTAAAAAGATGCGATTGGCAAATTTGTCGTAACTTTGCAGCCGGACTCATCACCAGAGTCGTCGGCTACAATTTTATAATCAATCATCATAACTAAAAAAGCAATGAAACAGTTTATATCAACTATTCTCCTGTGCACGCTCGCTCTGGCGGTCAACGCACAGAAACCGGATCCGAACTTCTACATCTTCCTGTGTTTCGGACAGTCGAACATGGAGGGCAACGCACGCCCCGAGGCTCAAGATCTGACCAGTCCTGGTCCACGCTTCCTGCTGATGCCCGCCGTCGACTTTCCCGAAAAGGGTCGTAAGATGGGTGAGTGGTGTGAAGCCTCTGCCCCACTCTGTCGCCCCAACACGGGTCTGACCCCTGCCGACTGGTTTGGTCGCACCCTCGTGGCCTCACTGCCCGAGAATATTAAGATAGGTGTCATCCATGTGGCCGTCGGCGGTATCGACATCAAGGGATTCCTACCCGACAGCATCGACAGCTATGTGAAGACCAAGGCTCCACAGTGGATGAAGGGCATGTTGGCCGCTTACGGCAACAACCCCTACGAGCGACTGATGACACTGGCCAAGAAGGCCCAGAAGGACGGTGTGATAAAAGGTATCCTGATGCATCAGGGCGAGACGAACACGGGCGACCCGAAATGGGCCGGCATGGTGAAGCAGGTGTACGACAACCTGTGTGGCGACCTGCAGCTGAAGCCCGAGGACGTGCCTCTGTTTGCCGGTAACATCGTACAGGCCAACGGCGAGGGCGTCTGCATCGGTTGCAAGAAGCAGATTGAGGAGCTGCCCCAGACCCTGCATACCGCACAAGTAATCTCCTCAGATGACTGTACCAACGGTCCCGACAAGTTGCACTTCGACGCAGCAGGCTATCGTGAGCTGGGCTGCCGCTACGGCGAGGCCGTGGCACGCTTTCTGGGCTTTGAGCCCATCCGCCCGAAGATGGAGTCGAACATCAAAAAGATGGAGGTGCCTGCCAACGCCTTCATCGCCGAGACCACCATTCCCGGCAACCAGTTCCCTAAACTCGACAAGGAGCGTCGCGGCTACTTCTACCTGAAGGCCCCCGAGGCTAAGAACGTGGTGCTCGACATCTGCGACAAGAAATACAATATGCAGAGCGACGGTCAGGGCGGCTGGACGGCAGTGACCGACCCGCTGGTAGAGGGTTTCCACTACTACTTTATGAACATCGGCGGTGTGAACTTCATTGACCCCGCCACAGAAACTTTTTTCGGCTGTAACCGTGAGGCCGGCGGCATCGAAGTGCCCGAAGGTCCCGAGGGCGACTACTACCGTCCGCAGCAGGGCGTTCCCGCCGGACAGGTGCGTAGCGTATACTATTTCAGCAACGAGCAGCAGACATGGCGCCACGCCATGGTCTACACCCCTGCCGAGTATGAGCTGAAGGCTAACCAGAAGAAGCGTTACCCCGTGCTCTACCTACAGCATGGTATGGGTGAGGACGAGACCGGCTGGAGCAAGCAGGGCCACATGCAGCACATCATGGACAACGCCATCGCCAAGGGCGAGGCCGTACCGATGATCGTGGTGATGGAGAGCGGCGACATCAAGGCGCCCTTCGGACAGGGACAGACCATGGACATCTATGGAAACTCGTTCTATCCCGTACTGCTGAACGACCTGATTCCTTATATCGAGGCAAACTTCCGCGCAAAAACCGATCGCGAGAATCGCGCCATGGCTGGTCTGTCATGGGGTGGCCATCAGACGTTCGACATCGTGCTCAACAACCTCGATAAGTTCTCTTACCTAGGCACCTTCAGCGGCGCCATCTTCAATCTCGACGTGAAGACCGCCTACAATGGTGTGTTCACCAAGGCCGACGAATTGAACAAGCAGATTCACTATTTCTTCATGATGAGCGGCACAGAGGGCATGGACAAGATGTTCGGCACCGAGAAGCTGGTGAAGAGCCTCAACGAGCAGGGCGTAAATGCCCACTACTACGAGTCGACAGGCACAGCCCACGAGTGGCTCACCTGGCGCCGCGGACTAAACCAATTCATTCCTCATCTGTTTAAAAAATAGGTAAAGATGTTATAAAGAAAAGATGCTCACCACTAACGGCGAGCATCTTTTTTTATGCCTCTAAGGATATAAAGTCTTCCGTCGTCGATAAGTTTGAGGATGAGTTCGCCGAAGAGCGTGTTCTGCCAGGCGAACCAGTGGCGGCTGTATCTGGCGGCATCGTCCTTGTTGAACGACTCGTGCATGAAGCCAGTGCCGGCATCGGTATCGACCAGCATCTGGATGCACTGCTTAATCTCGTTGTCGTCGGTGCTGGTGAAGGCACGCATCATGATAGACATGGGCCATACCATGTCGTAGCCTACATGAGGTCCGCCGATACCCGCGCCCGCCTTGCCACGGAAAAAGTAAGGGTTAGACTCGCTCCATACAAAGCGGCGCGTATTCTGATAGACGGGGTCATTGATATCCACATCGCCCAGATAGGCCATGGCCAGCAGACTGGGCACGTTGGCATCGTCCATGAGATGGTGATTGCCAAAGCCATCGACCTCGAAAGCGTAGATCTTACCAAATTCGGGATGGTTGTAGACGGCATAGCGCTGCAGGGCGTCGTTTACCTCGTCAGCCAGCGAGGTGCACTCCTCGGCCAGTTCCGTATCCTTGTTCACCTTCGTCAGGATGTCGGCCGCCTTACGGAGTGAGGTGACGGCAAAGAAGTTCGAGGGAATGAGGAAAGGGAACACGGTGGCGTCGTCGCTGGGACGGAACACCGAGGCTATCAGTCCTACAGGCTTAACAGGGTTGCCATAGCCACCATGGCTCACGGTGTCATACTGCTGGGCGGTGGTACGTTGGAAGTGGTACGGACCGAGACCGTCCTTGCGCTGCTGCTCACGGAAGGTGGTGAGAATCTTACCGATGGCCTTGTGCCACAGTTCGCCGAAGATGGAGTCGTCGCCGGTGACAAGCCAATAGTGGTATGCCAAGCGGATGGGATAGCAGAGCGAATCAATTTCATACTTACGTTCGTGCAAGTTGGGGTTCATATCCGTATGGTCGCTCTCCCACTCACTACCGGTGGGACCCATGTTGAAGGCGTTGGCATAAGGGTCGATACAAATACACTTCAGCTGGCGCAGGATGGTGCCCCGCACCATCTTACGGATCTTCACGTCGTTCTTGGCAAACTGCACGTAGGGCCACACCTGGGCACCGGAGTCGCGAAGCCACATGGCATGGATGTCGCCGGTATAGACAAAGGTGTCGTCATCGCCTTCGCTGTCGGAATAATGTACGGTAGTGTCAAGTGTGTTCGGGAAACAGTTCTCGAACATCCATGCCAGGTAAGGCGCGTCCTCCAGAAGTTTCTTCACTTCGGCAATCTTCTTCTCAATCGTGTTTGAAGTGAAAAGCCGTTTTTTGGCAGCCGGTCGGCGCGACACCTTCGTATTGTCTGCCGGAGCAGCAATGGTCTTGCTCCATTCTTCAATCCCATCGGCCATGACAGGCAGTGAGAGTCCTGCCAGCAGGATTGTCATGAGTAATGTACGTCTGTTCATATTTGCTTGTTTTTTATGTTTTAATTATCCGGTTGCAAAGTTACTAATAATCCTTCACTCCTTTGTCGCAATGGCTGCCAAATCTGTCGTTTCGACAAAATTTGCAGAAACGAGGACAACGTTTCGCGACATTCTGTATACCTTTGCAAACCCAATAAATAAAAAACGTAAGATGATGATAAAAAAAACGCTAACACTACTACTTGGTCTGCAGATGTCGGGACTTGTCGTGCATGCCGGCAACCTGACCAACAAGGTGAACCCGCTCATCGGTACCACAACATTATGGACACCGGAAGACTTAGGATATACCCGCACGGAAACGAAACGTGCCTGGGGTGCCGAAGCCTTTCCTGGTGCTGCCCTGCCCAACGCCATGGTGCAGCTGACACCGGTCACGATGTACCCGTCGGGCTCGGGCTATCAGTATGAGGACCACCAAATATACGGTTTCGCTCATACCTGTAAAGGACACTGGAACCTGCTGCACGTACCTGTCATGCCAGTCACAGGCCGATTCTATCCCGACAACTTCTGTTCGTGGTTTAGTCACGACAACGAGTCGGCACGCCCTGGCTACTATCAGGTGTATCTCAACCGTTACCATGTGAACGCCGAACTCACCTCTACCCTGCGCTGCGGCTATCATCGCTACACCTTCCGCGCGGAGGACGAGAAACGGCTGGTTGTGGATATCACCAGAAGCAACAACCGTCCCCGCAAGTGGCACATCGAAAAGTCGGGTGCTAACACCTTCCAGGGTTTTCAGGATGGCGAGGGACGTATCTATTTCTACGCTGTCGCTAATCACGATGTCAGCGAGGTTAGCATCCAGAAGGATTTCCGTCATCAGATAGCAGTGGTTGATTTCGCTCATAATAAAGGTTCGCGTGCGTTGGAACTCAAGATTGGTTTCTCGTTTGTGAGCATTGCCAATGCCAAGCAGAACCTCGAGGCCGAGATGCTCGACAAGAGTTTTGAGCAGGTGTGCCAGGAGGCCGACAATATCTGGAATAAGCAGTTAGGGCATATCCAAGTAGAGGGCGGTACCGAAAAGCAGCAGACCATGTTCTACTCTACACTCTACCGTGCTTTTCTGTGGCCTGCCTTGCGCAGCGATGTGAATGGCGAGTACACCGACGAACAGGGCCGTGTTTGCAAAGCCGATTTCCGTTACTATACCAATCCTTCTTTCTGGGATACCTATCGTAACAAGCTTATTCTGTTGGGTATGATCACTCCTGATGTAGCTACTGATATCATCAAGTCGATTATCGATAAAGGTGAGAAGGCCGGTGGTTATATGCCCACCTTCTTCCATGGCGACCATGCCTCTACCTTCGTGGCAGGTTCGTGGCTGCGTGGCATCAAGGACTTCGACTTGCAGCGTGCCTATAAGCTCCTGCTCAAGAATGCTACCGTTCCCGGTCGTGGTGGTCGTCCTTGGTTGAAAGAATATCTGGAGCAGGGTTGGATTGCCGAAAAGGACACCACCAATGTGCCTACATGGAACGAGTATAAGGCTTCGGTAACCAAAACCCAGGAGTATGCCTACGATGATTATGCTACCGCTCTGATAGCCCGTGAGCTGAAAGATAAGAAAAACTACAAGTTGCTGATGCAGCACTCGCAGAACTACAAGAACCTGTTTGATGCGTCAACAGGCTTCTGGCGTGGCAGAATTGCCGATGGCTCTTGGATTAAGGATTTCGACCCTTGGTATCCCTATTACGCCTATATGTACCGTGAGGCCGATGCCTGGAATTCGCTGTTCTTTGCACCTCACGATCCCGAGGGTATGGTGGCACTCTATCCCTCAAAAAAGGCTGTTGAACAGAAACTCGACTCGCTGTTTACCCAACCCAATCATGGCTACGAGGCGTGGAACCTGACAGGTTTCTTAGGAACCTACTGTCATGGCAACCAGCCCGGTCACAGCATTCCTTATACCTATTATTTTGCTGATAAGCAGGAAAAGGCCCAGGTGGTTATCGATTCGCTGCTGAGCCATTATTATGGTATGGGCGAAGAGGGCTTGGCCTATGCAGGTATGGACGACGCCGGCGAGATGTCGTCGTGGTACGTGCTCAATGCCATCGGCATCTATACCTACTCGCCTGCAGACCCGAAATACATCGTCACGGTGCCGCTCTTCCGGAAGGTCAGCTTCACTCTCGGAATAACAGGTAAGACGTTTACCATCCGTCGTGAGGGAACTGGCCGTAAGATTAGCCGGATCACCGTAGGTGGTAAGCCGCTGAAGGGCTGGTTCGTCACCCATAGTCAGCTGGCGCAAGGAGCAGAGATGCTCATCCAGACAGAATAAGTTATATAATCAACTGTTACTATAATTAAAACCAATCTTAAACAATTTCCTAAATGAAAAAAGTAAATTTCAACTATTCCAGATTCATCTGGCAAGGTTTTATGGGAGTGGCCCTATGCGTAGGTAGTCCGTCCGTTGCTCTTGCCAATGGTGGCTCGGTGGCTGCTACTAACAATGTACAGCAAACCACTGTCAGGGGCACAGTTGTTGATGCATCGGGAGAACCTATGATCGGTGTAACGGTCTCGGTAAAGGGTTCGTCCTCTGGTACCGTGACTGGTCTTGATGGTAGCTTCTCACTGAACTGCAAACCAACTGATGTCTTGGTATTCTCGTATGTAGGCTATATCAACCAAGAGCTGCGTGCCAATACCAACCTGAGCCGTATTGTGCTGAAAGAAGATAATGCTATCCTCGACGAGGTGGTGGTTATCGGTTATGGCACAACCACTCGTAAAAGTGCCGTAGGTGCTGTCGATCAGGTTCGCTCCGACCTGTTAGAGAACCGTCCTGTAGCCAATGTAACACAGGCTTTGCAGGGTGCTGCACCAAACGTTATCATCCAGCGTAAGAACTACAACCCTAACGCTCAGAACAACAACTTTAATATTCGCGGTATCAGTACACTGAACGATAACAGTCCGCTGTTTGTCATCGATGGACTGGTTACCGACTACGATAACTTCAACCGCTTGAACCCTAATGATATCGAGAATATCTCTATACTGAAAGATGCCGGTACTGCCGCTATCTATGGTTCACGTTCGGCCAACGGTGTTGTGCTCGTTACTACCAAGAAAGGAAAGAACAACGAGCGCACCAGTATCCGCCTGAATGGTATGGTTGGTTGGGAGGATCCCCATATCCTGTTCACACCTGTTACCGGCTACCAGAATGCGGTGCTGCGTAACATGGCCGAGACCAATGTGGGTAATGCCCCCGTTTACAGTCAGGATCAGATTCTCGACTATTACGCCCATCAGAGTGAGGAGAGCTGGGCGCTGAACGAGATCTTCAAGACAGCCATGCAGCAGAACTACAATATCAGCATCAGCGGTGGTAGCGATAAGACCACTTATATGGTTTCTGCCGGCTATTTTGATCAGGGTAGCAACTATGTGAGCACCCAGAAGTTCGGTTTGCAGCGCTATAACTTCCGTACCAACCTGGTTACCGAGTTGGGTCGCCTGAAGCTGACTGCCACACTGGCCTACACCCGCACCGATAGCAAGAATACCAATGGTGGTAGTCTGGAGATTGATGCCAGTCGTGTGCCTAGTGCCTATATCTATAAGATGAAGTCGGCCGATGGTCGTTACCTGCTCAATGATGTGTGGGGTGAGTTCAACCCACTCGGTCAGCTCGAGTCGGGCGGTTTCGATAAGTACCGTACCAATGCCATCACCGCCAGTGTTACCGGTGAGCTCAAGATTATCGATGGCTTGAAGCTCCGTGGCGTGTTTGGTGCCGATGTGGTGGGTAACAACCGTTACTCGCGTAGCATGCCTTCTTATTATTATGCCGGCGAAGATGCTACCGAGCCCCGTCCACGTAAGGAGTCGGATTTCAGAACGAGCAACTGGAACGCCGACAACTACCGTCTGAACACTCAGATCCTGCTGGATTATAATAAGACCTTCGGCGTGCACACTGTCAGTGGCCTGTTTGGTGCCACCAACGAGTCGTACACCTGGTATAACAACGAAATCTGGAAGAACTATGTTGATCCCGACTTGGGTACCTCTACCAGCATCACTACAGGTGAGGTAGGTAACATCGGTGGTGCTACCACCGTGGATAGTTCTGGTCAGACCAGCATTACCTCACTGTTAGGTCGTATCGGCTATAACTACAACGAGCGTTATTATGCTGAGTTTGACTTCCGTTACGATGGTAGCTCAAAGTTCCATAAGGATTACCGCTGGGGTTTCTTCCCCTCACTGTCGTTAGGCTGGCGCATCAGCGAGGAGCCCTTTATGGAGAAATATCGCGAAAAGGTGGGCGACCTGAAGATCCGTGGTTCATACGGCATCCTGGGTAGTCAGGCTGTAGGCGACTACGACCGCTATACCCGCTATAGCGTTAGCTCTACCACCTATGCTTATAACAATCAGGCCGTAGCCGGTGCCGGATTCAACCTCGGACTGAAGGACCTGACCTGGGAACGTACCAACACTTTCAATATAGGTTTCGATGCCTCGTTCTTGCATAATGCACTGAACATCACCTTCGATTACTACACCAAGCGCACCAAGGATATCCTCATGAAGCCCTTGCAGCCCAGTGTATTCGGCACCACCATGCCAAGTACCAATATCGGTGAGATGTCGAACGATGGATGGGAGCTCTCTATCAACTACCGCTTGAAGACCGGCGATATGAAGCACAACTTCTACTTCAATATCGGCGACTCAAAGAATAAGGTTACCAAATTCCCAGGTAACGAGCAGATTAGCGGTGTAGATGAGATCTACAAGATTATCCGCGTTGGCGAGGCGCTCAACTCGTACTATGCATGGCAGGTTGAGGGCATCTTCCAGAGCTACGATGAGATTAAGAACTCCGCTCTGCCCCTTGGCGCAGAGGTAGCGCCTGGCGACCTGAAGTTCAAGGATCAGAATGGCGACAATGTCATCGACTCTAACGACCGTGTTATCGTAGGTAACGCCTTCCCACGTTACACCTTTGGATTCACCTACCGCTTCGAGTGGAAGGGCTTCGATTTCAGTATGTTCTGGCAGGGTGTAGGCAAACGTTCGCAGATGCTGCGTGGCGAGTTGCTCGAACCATACCACTCAAACTATTCTTATGTGATGTACAAACATCAGCTTGATTTCTGGACCCCGACTAACACAAACGCTAAATATCCACGTCTGGCAGCACAGGGCTCGGCCTCAGATACCAACAACTGGGGGCGCCCGTCAGACATCTTTGTGCTCGATGCCAAGTATGCACGCTTAAAGAACCTTGCCATCGGTTATTCACTGCCTAAGAAGTGGATCGATCCCATGGGCTTGCAGAAACTCCGTGTATATGTTACCGGTCAGGATCTGCTTACACTTACCAAGAACTCGTTCATCGATCCAGAGTCGTCGGAGTTCGGTTCGAACATGAACTCTGGTGGTGGTAACAGTGGTCGTAACTATCCTATGCTTCAGTACTATGGCTTTGGTTTCGATGTAGAATTTTAATGATTAAGAATCTTATGAAAATGAAAATCAAGAAATATATCTATCTGTTTGCTGCTGTAGGCGGACTTACGCTTACTGCCTGCAACGGCATGGAGAATGCCCCTGGCAATCAGTTTACCGATGCTAACTTCTGGGATTCGCCCGACAGAGCGCAGTACGTGGTAAACATGGCCTATGCACAGATGTATAATGCTGGCAAAATGTGGCGCGACGAGTCGCTCAGCGATAACATGATTGATGGCCGCTCTACTACCGACCAGCGCCTGATGCGTATGGGGCAGGCCACACCTACCACTGGTATCTTTGGCAGCGAGTGGGCCGATCTGTATGGCGGCATCAAAACCTGTCACGTGTTCCTCGATAATATCGATGCTATCACCAACCTCGATGCAGCTAAGAAGGCTCGTATGATAGCCGAGATACGCTTTGTTCGAGCTTTTATCTACTTCCGTCTCACCAACTTCTATGGCGATATTCCTTTCTTTACCAAGGATATCACCGTGGATGAGTCGAACACCATCAGTCGTACCTCGCATGCCGAGGTGATGGCATTCATCCATCAGGAGCTGAACGATATCATTGGCGATCTGCCATCGCGCAACGACCTGCCTGAGAGCGAGAACGGTAAAATCACCAAGGGCGCTGTGGTTGCTCTGCAGGCACGTGCCTATCTGATGGATAGCGACTGGAGCAACGTGCAGAAGTACTGTGAGATGCTCATCAATCAGCCCGAGACCTACGGCTCGTATGCTCTGTTCCCCAGCTACCGTGGCCTGTTTGAGGAGGGTAATGAGTACAACCAGGAGGTGATTCTGGATCGTGCCTATGTTCGCAACCTGCTCACCTGGGGCGAGATTCTCGACATGGTTCCCCTGAGTAAGGGTGGCCGTGTGGCCGACCGCGTGCCACAGCAGTCGCTGGTGGATAGCTATCTCACCCTGACCGGTTATACCATTGATGAGGCTGGTACCGATTACGATCCTAACCATCCTTACGATAACCGCGACCCACGCCTTGCTGCTACCATCATCTATGATAACTACGACTGGAGCGCCAATGTGGGCGATGGTTCAAAGGGCGAGGTGATCCATATCGATCCTGCTGGCGATAACACCGTTGATACCTATATCGGAACAGGTAGCAATACCACTGCTACAGGTTACTATACCCGTAAGTGGTTTGCCCCACAGGCTACTGGCGACATGAGTTCGGGTCTCAACATCATCATGTTCCGCTATGCCGATATCCTGCTGATGTGGGCCGAGGCTAAGCTCGAGCAGAACCAGATGACAGCCGATGTATGGAACAGCACTGTACGTGCCATCCGTCAGCGTGCTGGCTTCAAGACAGCTAAGGCTCTTAACTTCCCTGCCGATAAGTCACAGACTGAACTTCGTCAGATTCTGCGCAATGAGCGCCGCTGCGAGCTGGCTCTCGAAGGACTGCGCTGGTACGACATCAAGCGCTGGAAGGCCGGTTCAGAGTATCTTACCCAACCCGTTCGTGGCGCCAGCTTTACCCACGACATCCCCTGGAAGTTCACGTTCGATGAGAACCGTGATTATCTGTGGGCTGTTCCTCAGAGTCAGATCGACCTCAATCCTAACTTAGGTCAGAATCCTGGCTACGGCAATTAATCCATATCATCAATAAGTATTATTAGTAAAAACCAAAAAAGAAACAATTAGCTATGAATAAGAATATTGTTAAGGCATTCGCGCTGTTAGGCGCCGTGCTCAGTATGTCAGCCTGCACCTCCGACATGGAGTTCAAGGACAGTCAGGTATCCGCCATCACCCAGCTCTACGAGCCCGCCGATGGCAAGAGTGTAACCCTTCAGGCTTCGGCCACTGCCTCTACTTTCTTTGAGTGGGAGGCTGCCAAGGCCGAAGATAGTGGTTCGCCCCTCTACGAGGTTGTCTTCTACAAGGATGGCGAGAGCACACCTATCTATAAGGTGCTCTCTGATAAGAATGGTATGATGAACAGTGCCACCATCACTCACAAGACCCTGAACAAGGTAGCCGCAGCTGCCGGTTTCAAGAGTGGTGCCAGCGGCACAGTCAGCTGGTCGATCATTGCCTCACGTGGTTTGAATCAGGCCGAGGCTACAGTTAAGCACAAGCTGAACATTACTTCGCTCGAGGGCTTCGACGAGATTCCTTCTTCGCTCTTCATCATGGGCGAGGGTGCCGAGAACGGCTGTGCTTTCTCTTCGCCTGAGCAGGGTGTATATGAGATCTTCACCAAGCTCGAGGGTGGCAAGAGCTACCAGTTCTGCAGCAACAACAAGGGCGATGGCACTATCTACTCGCTCGATGGTTTGAAGTTGCGCGAGGGTGGTTCTACCGTGGCACCTGCTACAGGTATCTACCGTCTGGTACTCGATTTCAATGTGGCTTCGGCTACCATCCGCGAAATCAAGAGTCTCGGTTTGTTCTTCTGTCCTAACAACAATATCATGTTCGATCTTCCTTACGCTGGCAACGGCGAGTTCTCAGGTGTAGGTGTGGTAGCCTTCAAGCAGGAGGGCTGGGGCCGCGACGAGCGTTATAAGTTCCTGATGGAGTATGCCGACGGCACCAAGCAGTACTGGGGCACCAAGAATGGCACCGACTCACGCCCTGGTGGTCTGGCTATGGACGATCCTTACTATTATATTATGGAAACTGGCAACAACCAGTGGGACGACAAGTGGAAGTTTGATGGCGACTTCGATGGTGGCTCTGATGGTCCTCACCCCGGCGTCAAGACCCGCATCACCGTACTCTTCCATGGTGCCAACTATACCCACCATGTTGAGTTGGCCGACTAACCTGTAAGTTCTAACTTATGCATAACATATTAAAAGTTTTCTTCGTACCGCTTCTCTGCAGCCTTGTGCTGCAGGGTTGCGGTTCTTCTTCATCCGAGGATGAACCAACGCCTGCACCACAGCCTGAGCAGACGAATTGGAAACAGGTGGCCGAGCAGGCTACACAGGCTTTAGTAACTCACTTCTGGAACGGTCGCGAGGGCTATTTCAACTCGATGCCCGATGTGGCCGATATCCATCAGAATCAGTATTGGCCCCAGGCACATGCCATGGATGTGGTGATTGATGCCTATCTGCGTACAGGCAGTGCCGGCTATCGCGACCTGTTTGACAAGTGGCACGAGGGTATCAAGAAAAAGGCTGGCAACAGCTATTTCAACGATTTCTACGACGACGAGGAGTGGATCTGCTTGACGATGCTCCGCCTGTACGACTGCACCAAGGAACAGAAGTATCTGGATACCGCCCAGTTGCTGTGGGACGACATCCAGAATGCCTGGAACACCAAGTACTGCGGTGGCGGCATGGCTTGGCGCAAAAGTCAGCCCTGGAGCAAGAATGCCTGCAGCAATGGTCCTGCCGGCATCATCGCTGCCCGTATGTACAATATCCTTCACAAGGCATCTGATTTAGATCTGGCCAAGCGCATCTATAACTGGGAGCGCGACAACCTGTATGCCCCTGGCACGGGTGCTGTGTATGATAGTATGAACGGGCAGGATGGCAACAATGTTACCACCTGGGTGTTTACCTATAATCAGGGCACGTTTGTGGGTATGTGCTACGAGTTGTTCAAGATTACTGGCGAGACCCTGTATCTGCGCGATGCTGTGCGTGCTTCGTCTTACACCCTGTCGAGCCTGAGCGACCTCACCGAGAGTGTGCTCAAGGACGAGGGTACTGGCGATGGCGGCTTGTTTAAGGGCATTTTTGTGCGCTATTTCACCCTGCTCATTCAGGAGCCCCAGGTTGATGCGAGCGATAAAACCCGCTTTGTGGCTTACTTAAGGCACAATGCCGAGGTACTGAAGGAAAAAGGCCTTCAGGCCCAGTACCTGATTGGCAGCAACTGGGCTCGTAACACATCGGCCATCGACTTGGGTACCCACGTTAGTGGTTGTGTACTGCTCGAAGCTGTTGCTCTCGATACTCTTTAGGTGTCATACCAAAATGCTTTCGGAACTCAGTATAGAACTGTGAGCGCGTGTTGAAGCCCGTTTTATAAATGATTTCCTGAATAGTGGTATTAGTAGTGGTAAGCCATCTTGCGGCCACATTAATACGATAGGTCTTGATATAATCCTTAGGTGTCGGCATATTGGCATCACTGAACTTCCTATAGAGATTGCGCGGACTGATACTCATCAGTTCCGCCAACGTCTCTGGGGTCAGCTCAGTATCGGTCAGATGCTCGTCAATCACCTTTGTCACTTCGTCGGCAAAGCTCTGGTGCTCCTTGCTAATCAGGTCGCCGCCTGCATACACATAGGCCGATGCTGCCGAATTATAGTATTCGCGCAGCACGTTGCGGTTCTCTAACAGTCGTACCACGGTGGCCTGCAGCAGGTTGATGCTGAAGGGCTTGCTGATATACACGTCGGCGCCGCTGTCTAATCCCTCTATACGCTCCTCTTCCGATGTCTTGGCCGATAGGATAATCAGTGGTATGTGCATGGTGTGCTTGTTGCGCTTTACCTGTTGTGTAAAGTCCAGTCCGTCGGTACCAGGCATCATAATATCGGTAATAATCAGGTCGGGAGTTTCCTCTTTCAGGTAGGCCATGCCCTGTTCGGCATTCAAGGCTGCCAGCACACGGTAGTCCGACAAGCAGTCGGCCAGCAGGTCAAGCATCTCCTGGTTGTCGTCAATCGTCAGGATGGTAGGTGTTCTGTCGCCTGCCATCTTGGGCAGTGGGCGTGCAGGTTTGGCATTGCTCACTGCCTGTGGCACAGCCAGGGGCATGTTGTCGGTCTGCTTAGCCGATGTCACCACCTCGTCGCTCATACCTTCGGGTAGCGGCTTTTCGGGCAGATACACATTAAACTGTGCATACTGGCCCACTTCGCTGTCAATCTCTATCCGTCCGCCTAACAGTTTGGTCATGTTATGACAGATGGCCATACCAATGCCATTACGTGAGGTCTGTCCGGCATTCGGACTCTCCTCAACGCTGTCGAACACAGTGTAATAGTCAAAAATGCGTTCCCTGTCTTCAGGTGCGATGCCGCGACCAGAGTTGTAGACAGAAAAAAGTAATCCGTCATTCTGTCGGACCAGTGTAACCTTAATCGTTCCTTCGCTTTTGGTGTATTTGAAGGCATTTGATATCAGATTACCAGCTATTCTTTTCAATGCCGTATCATCAGAGATCCACACGATGCCCGGCTCTATCTCCTGCTGATATGTGATGCCACTACGCTCAGCCATCTCTGTAAAGGCACTGGCAAAGTCGCTAATGACGGATGAAACGTCGACCCTGCGCCAGCTGATGACATGATGACCCGAGGTAACACGACGCAGGTCGATGATTTCCTGAATCAGACTATTCAGGCGGCTCAGGTTCTGCATCACTTTACCTACGTATTTCCTGACAAATCCGTCGGTCTTGCCGTAGGCTAGGATGCGTTCACAAGGACCGTAAATCAGAGTAAGTGGCGTGTTCAGTTCGTGTACCACATTGGTCAGGAACTTCAGCTTCTCCTCATACAGCTCATCTTGGTGCTGCTGATTCAACTTTGCTAGCTGCATCTGCTGTTGCAGTTTCTGATCCTTATACCAGTTACGTGCCAATATGGCAATCACAGCCAAAGCCAGCATGGCATAGACCAGATAGGCCCAGATGGTACGATAATAAGGTGGTCTAATATCAATGTGGAGTTGTGAAACGACCGTTTCACTGCCATCATGCATATTCTTGGCCTTGACATAGAGCATATGGCTGCCTTCAGCCATCTGTGTAAACGAGATGATGTTGCTCGCCCCATTATCTATCCATTCACCATTGTCCGCCAAGCGGTAGAGATAATGATAGAAAGGCTCTTCCAGATAATTGAACGTGGCTAGACTCACGGAGAATGTGTTCTGCGTGTGGTCGAGTGTGAGGGTAAGATTATCGCGCTCACCTTTTGTAAATTCATTGATATTCCGCAACTTACCAAGAATATCAAGTGCCGTAAACCCTATCTGCGACTCATGTATCTTCTGGTTGGTGGTCTTTTCATTCTCTATGGCAGTAAAACCATTGATACCTCCAAAGAAAAGTTCCATGCCTTTAGCGAATGCAGCTCCATCGCTATACTCTGTCACATCCAGGCCACTGTTCATACCATAGACTTTCAACACAGTTCCGTCACTCGAGAGTTCCACCAGACCGTTGTTTGTTGTAGCCCATACCTCGCCATCCATTCCTTTTGTAAAGGCATGGATGGTATTGTTGGGCAATCCGTCGGTGGTACTTAACCGCCGACTCTTCCTGTTCTTGTCGAGAATGCAGATACCCATACCAGTGCCAATCCACAGATTATCCCCCACAGCCTGCAGGGCAAACACGTCATTGATGCTTGGATCTTGTGTCTTTAGAGTCGGTACGTGTCTTAGCCGGTCGTTTTCCAAGGTATAAAGTCCCTTTCCCCGATTGCCAAACCACCAACGCCCCTTCTGGTCATAAGTCAAGCAGAAGAAATAGTTAGATGGACCTTTCCCTTCGTCCAGCGAGTATTGGCGCATATTGGTCAGGCGCGGCTGTCCGTTCTCCATGATAATGTCAGCTCTGAAGATGCCTGTACCTAATGCAGCCATCCATAGTTGGTTATCTTTCTCCCGAACGTCGATAACCTGCTGTATCCTTCGGTCTGATTGTACAGGGAGGATCTTTTTCGAGTCGTACGAGTAGTAGCAGATGCCTTCGCCCCCACTGATCCAGAATCCAGGGAACTTGCTTTCTGCAAAGTGGTATATCACGTTGCTGGTCAGACCGCTATTCTGTTCTCTGAAGAACATCTCCTTTAATTGTCGTGGGTTCTGATATACGCTGAACTTAGGAAGACAAATCACGCCATCACCCTTGGTACCCACCCACAGGTTACCATCGTCATCCTTCAGTAGTGTCCTGATGGGGCAAGACTTACCGGCTCTTATCGACGCACTCGAAAATGAGCGCAGGGTGAGCGGTTCATCGCAATACATCAGTACACCACGGCCGTCGGAACCTATCCACACGATGTCGCCCAAACGGTCTTTCCGCAGACAGAACACACCAGTCTCCACATCCAAGTCGACAATCTCATCTGGTTTTCCAGCATGGCGGTTCACCTTGATGACACCGCCTTCTGTAAAGGCTATCATCAGCGACTCCTTGAACCGCAGCACATCGGTCACACCGCCACGACGACTCAGTTCAGCTGCCAACAACATCTCGTGTCGCATTTTACGGGACTTCAAATCATAACTGTACAATTGTCCGTCATCCGACACCATGTATTCTACGCCTTCATTATTCACAGCCGTCATCAACCGAACATGCTTCACCCATGTAGGACGTCCAATCGAATAAACATTATTATCCAACTGTAACGGATAGCTGACGACACCCTCATGACGGAAGAGCAAGAGTTCATTGTGCGAAAAGGCGAAATCGCAGATATCCCCCAATGTAACGCCATGGAGGGGCAGGACATGGATGCACCCGTCCTGCCTGCCTATATAATTCAGTTTACCATCTTGTAACAGGAAGCCATCACCTTGTGGATTCCGTCGGATACGTCTTAATCCTTGAAACTCCGGGTAGAATCTCACAGTCTGTCCCTTGGCCGACACGATGTTCAGTCCATAGTTAGTCAGAACCCACGTCTTATCCCCTTCCACTGTGACCACATGTTCTATCAGATTTCCGTAGAGTCGCTGGCCGGCATTGAAGGTGGCAGGCCATACTCTGTGCCCGTCGTAACTGTCCAATCCGTCAATCGTTCCAAACAGCATGGCACCATCGGACTGTTGCTCAATGGTGAGAACAGAACTTGACGACAATCCGTCGACATTAGAAATATGTCGGATGTTATAAGCCTGCACGTGCAGGACAAAAACTAATAAAGCCAGTAGTAATCTTATCTTCATGTATAATTTTTCCTTTTTCGTGCGCAAATATACGGAAAAAACTTGTAAAAGCGGAACGATTTTGGAAGATTAACGTAATTCTGCCAAGAATACTTCCTATAGCTTTTTATCTATACGACGGAGCTAATTTCCAACCTTCCCTGCTGCTTTGTCTTTTTGCCCCAGCGTTGTATCAATAAGGAGGAAAAAAGGAAGAGGATTAACCTTCAACATTTTATCTGGAATGTTTCTGATATAATCTTTGATTACAGGATAGTCATCAAACTCTTCAGCAAGCGTGATTCTACGTTTTTCGCTAAGTTTCTGATGAGATCTAAACAGTGCTTTTGCATAGTACATTTCAGGGGTCTTATACAAGTAATAGTCTCCCAAAAAGTCATGCCATGCTTCGTAGATAACGACATTCCGCCCAGAGTAGATGATGTAACACATACATGGATGCTTATACACCATCGGTTCATCATTCCCATAAGAATTATTGACAGGAACGGGCACACTAACAATTACATTATAAGGATTTGTATCAACCCATACATACATACTATCAATATCTTTGGTGGCATGCCTTCTATTCTTTCCTAAAAATTTATCAAGGTCATTGAGTACAACTTCATCATCGTAGACCCATACACTATGATGAGCGTTCTGGACATACCCACTATCTGTTGTACCGTCTTTTAACCATACCTGGGCATGCCAATAGTTCTTCACGACTTTTCTCTGCTGTGAAAAAGCTCCTACCGATACGATAATTGCAGCTGTTAGAAATATAAATCTCAGTTGTGTCATACGCTTTATATGTTCATTGTATCTGTTATCAGTATGCAAAGGTAATATAAAATTATGAGACTAAATAAGGAAATGATCATAATTCAAGCGCTCTATGGCTTTTATCTTTATAAATGCCTGCTTTTCTCTATCCAAACACTCTGTCTCCGATCCTCAGGAAACCCTCTGTTAAAAGCTTTCCGAGGATTGGAGACAGAGTGACAAGTTTATCTGATTAGAAAAGTTCTAATTCATAGATACGTGCGGCTGGCATCTGTCCCTGAGTGGGAGAAACCACAAAGAGACGAACATATCGCACCGTGGCTGATGGAAACCTGCGGTCGACAAGGTCGTTACGGTTATTGTCTATCATATCGAGCGTTTGCCATTCCTCGGTATCGGAATTACGCCCCTGCAACAGACAAGTGCGGGTGATATAGGCCGCCATCTCACGACCACCATTCAACAGACGCCAACGACCTACTGTGGTTGGTTTGCCAAGGTCGAGGACAACATAGTTCGGGGCCGACTGGGCATCGCACCACTTGGTATCAGAACGTCCGTCGATAAGGTTGGCAGCCTCTTCGTCTTTGTTTACTTCGCCTGAAACAGTCACAATCTTTGCGTTTTTCAGCAGCGACACTTTTTCTTCCTCAGCCTCACCCTGTGCAGTAGCTCCTCCTATGATGGCTGTCTTAAAGAATGGAGCTGCAGGCGTGGCATATTCTGTATCGTTGGCCAACGTAGCCGCGAAGAGTACGATATGACGGTCGCGAGGAAGAATCACCTGACGTGCGCCCTTTGGGATGTAGAGTTTCACCTTATACATATAGGTAAACTCATAGGGCTCATCGGCACTCGGCGAATGACGGTGGCTTCCCACCCAAGCGACTTCTGCATCCTTAATGAAGCCACGGGTCTGACCGTCATGTCCCCATTGGCCAATGAAGCCCGAGTAATAAGGAATACTAACCGTCTGCAGACTCTTGCCGACAGTAAAAGTGCCTTCACGGTCATCCTTGTCGCTGGCAGCAAGTAGATAGAGGTGAGTATAAGTCTGGTTGGCAGGCAGTAGCAGTGTGTCGCCCTTGCACGAGAGACCATTCTTACCTTCCTTCTCACCAAAGCAGAAGTTTATGCCATCAACGATCAGTCCACTGCTTGGCCATAATTCGGCTGCGAAGCTATAGCCGTCACTAAAGTTGGCTGCTGTGCGGAACTCGTTGAATGTAGCGCACATGCGGTCGAAATTCAGTTTGATGTTAGATGTGGCAAACTGAGTGTTCGATTGTATCGCCTTCTTCAGTCTCACTTTATATGTCTTCACACTATAGGGCTTAATGCTGATATTGAGACTCCTGCCTAAGAACGAAGCCTGTCCGATGGTCTTCTCAGTACCATCAGCCTCCACAGCTTCTGCTATCTCAGCCGCAAACGTGATTTTAGCCAGTTGTTCCGTGCTTCCACTTGTCTCATACACGCGTACTACATATTCATCGCTTTCGTCTGCGCGCTTCAGGGCACGGACCATCACATCATTATTATCTGATGCAACGAATGAGAAAGATTTGCCAAGACTACCAGTATGTTTTGTGGCATTGAATACCTTGAGCGGATTGTTTAGCTCCAATCCCTGCCGAACTGCTACTGAAGGATAGAGTTTATCCTGATGGCCAATGAGACTATAGGTGAACACATGGTGACCAAAGTCCTGCTCGGCCTGATAGGCATAGTTACGCTCCACTTTTGGCGAATAGAGCAGCGACAGACGCATGGTGTTGTCGTTAGGTTTATCCCATCCATAGCGGGAATCGTTGAGGATGGTAATACCATATTGCCCAGAACGGTCGGTAAGATCAGTCCACTGGTGAGCATAAACCTCAAACAGGTTGTCGCAGTTATTGCCGCGCTTCACGTTGCCAAGACCGATATCGTAGGTTGCCTCAGGATTGCTGATATTCAAGGGGAACTCGGCTTTGAGCAGAGCATTCAGAGAGCGCCAGTCGACCTCGTTCTCAAAATCGATACGCTCCGCTTTTCCACCTTCGTAGAGGTGTATGCGTTGAGTGATTTCCGACTCGCCATATTTCTTTTTTATAATGAGTGTCTGACGCAGCGGTCCAGACTCCATGCTGATTTCCACCCCATCGTGTACAGGCACTGGAGCCTTATCGAGAGTAGCCTTCTGAATCTCCCAAGCGGGCCATATCTTCGACAAGCAATCGTCGAATACTACCAGTCGCAGGCTCTTGCCTGAAACCACCATTTCACGATTGGCTTTCTTATCAAAGAGAGAGGTGATGTCGCCATACTCATCAACTGAAAGTTTGTAGCGACTGTTCTCTATTGTCTGACCTTGTTTGCTAATGTTCTTCCATTTACCGGTAGTCTTAACGCCATACACGGCAAATCCCATTGATGGTACACTGGCATTGAACAGCAGGAAGTGTTTACCATTTCGCTGCACCACTTGCGACGTCACTTTTTGTCCGTTGGCGTCCACTACTTGGTAGTTGTTGTCGTCAGCCAGCTCAACTTCGGCCAGACTATTCACGGGGAACGCCTCACTATTATAAACTACTACAGGCTTACCATCTACACGAGTGTCCATCAACTGTACGATATCACCTACACTATGCGTCATCACATCCGAAAATTTCTTCAGAGCCAGCAGTTCGTCGTTCCACGAGAACTCGTAAGCACGTGGGATTGAGGTGCCAGTAACGTCATCGTGGAACTGATGCCAGATGACTCGCTGCCATGTTTCCGTCATCTGACTGACAGGATATTTGGTTTTACCTAGCCAGTCGGCCATCACCGCTGCCCGTTCTGCGGCACCACCCAGATTCTCATTCTGGCGGTTGTAGAGTTTCATGGCTGCCTGTGATGTATAACAAGCATTGCCATGTACATCCATGGGCAACTCGCCGTCGAACACAGGCAGTTCGGGATGCTTTTCATAAGGCAGAAAGTCCTTGTATATCTGGTCGCTTGTCGACGAGATAATTTTTATCGAACCTTCACCCTTCAGTCCTTTTTCGATAGAACGTACGGATGAGATGGTGGGCGATCCACCTATGTCACCTGTTCCATAATAGCGATAGGCCATTCCTAGTGAGCTTTCATTAATCTCGCGCATCAAGTCATTGCTATGCGATATATTCTCATCGTTATAGATATGACCATAATCAAAGCCATGAACCATCATAATGCGGCTGCCATCAATGCCCTGCCACAATCCTATAGTGAAAGGATAACGTTTATTACCTTCGTAGAAAGGTTTGGTGCGCCACATCAACTTCTGACTCGAGAAGCCAATCAGTCCACAATGAGCTGCAAGCGTAGGCAAGGTGTAGGGGAAACCGAAGCAGTCGGGCAAGAACACGTCTGTTCCCTCAGTACCGAACTCCTTACGGTAGAAATTCTGACCAAGCATAAAGTTGCGCAACATCGACTCGGGCGAACTGATAATCGTCTCGTTGGCATCCCACGAACTACCAGCTATGTGCCAACGGCCTTGAACTATATACTTTTTCAGTTCTTGGTATTCCAATGGGTAATATTCCTTCATCCAAGCGTACTTCACTGCTCCTTCGAAGTTGAATACATAATTAGAATACTGTCTGAACAGCGCCAGGTTTTGGTTAAGGGTGTTTCGTATGTGGTCTCGGATAGTAGCTTGAACATCCCAATTCCACTGGGTATCCAGGTGGGCATCGGCCACCATATACGCCTTCTTTTCCTGTGCCACAATATTCATCGACACCAAACACGAAATAGCAATTGTTGTTACCTTCTTTATCATAAATATTAATTTTGTGGGTTGAATAGTAATGTTACATTAGTTTTGCGCTGCAAACTTACCGAAAAAAAAACTCCCAGTAGTCCTGGTTTGTGCCATTCTTGTCCTTACACATAATACATTTTATTTCTACACATATTCAAAAATAGGATATTCCTATATAATAGTAGGAAATGTGCCAAGAACAATTGGCAGATTAACAAATTTGGGTATAATATGACTCATTAGGTACAAATAATAAAGAATATGATACTCTCAGAATAATCGGATTGGAGGATTTATTGTACCTTTGCTGCCGAATAATTAATAATCAGATTATATTAGCAAAAATGAAAAAACTTTTCTTTGCATTATCGTTTTTCACCATGAGCAGCGTGTCTGTTCTGGCACAATGGGGACGTCCTATCGACTTCTCGGAAGGCCCCGGATTGAAGGATGCCTACAAAGAGTATTTTACCATCGGTGTAGCTGTCAACCAGCGTAACGTATCAGAGGCCGACCAGATGGCCATCATCAAGAAGCAGTTCAACAGCGTGACTGCTGAGAATGACTGGAAACCTGGCGAAATTCACCCCAAAGAAGGTGTATGGAACTTTGAAAAGGCCGACAAGATAGCCAACTTCTGTCGTGAGAACGGCATTAAAATGCGTGGTCACTGCCTGTGCTGGCATTCTCAGTTTGCCGACTGGATGTTCACTGACAAAAAAGGCAAGCCCGTGAAGAAAGAGGTGTTCTACGAGCGTCTGCGCGACCATATCCACACCGTAGTAAACCGCTATAAGGACGTGGTTTATGCCTGGGATGTTGTGAACGAGGCCATTGCCGACGACAATATGATGTTCCGACCTGGCGCAAGTCCTTATCGCCAAAGCCGTCATTTCCAGCTCTGCGGCGACGAGTTCATTGCCAAGGCATTCGAGTTTGCACGCGAAGCCGATCCCGATGGTCTGTTGTTCTACAATGACTACAGTTGTGTGGACAATGGCAAGCGCGAACGTATATATAATATGGTAAAGAAGATGAAGGACGCAGGTGTGCCCATCGACGGTATCGGCATGCAGGGGCACTACAACATCTATTTCCCCGACGAGGAGCAGCTCGACAAGGCTATCAGCCGATTCAGCGAACTGGTGAAGCACATCAACATCACCGAACTCGACCTGCGCACCAACACAGAGAGCGGTGGCCAGCTGATGTTCGCCCGTGGCGAGGCTAAGCCCCAGGCTCCATACATCGCTACCCTTCAGGAGGATCAGTACAACCGCATTTTCAAAGTATTCCGCAAGCACGCTGACGTAATCGACAACGTAACGTTCTGGAATCTCAGCGACAAGGACTCTTGGCTCGGCGTGAACAACCACCCACTGCCTTTCGACGAGAACTTCAAGGCTAAGCGCTCTCTGCAGGTTATCCGCGACTTCGACGCAGCTGCTGACAAATACGTACCCAAGGACGACTGGGTACCCAACCCACTGAACCAGCCCGGACAGGAATATCCACAGGTGAACAGCGAAGGTTATGCACGCTTCCGTGTAGAGGCTCCTGATGCCAAGTCAGTCATCGTAAGCCTCGGTCTTGGTGGTCGTGGCGGTACCGTACTTCGCAAAGATAAAGATGGTATTTGGGTAGGTACGACGGAGGGGCCGATGGATCCTGGTTTCCATTACTATCACCTGACTATTGATGGTGGTGTGGTGAACGATCCTGGTACACACAACTACTTCGGCTCATGCCGTTGGGAGAGCGGTATCGAGATTCCCGCGCCCGATCAGGACTTCTATGCCCTGCGCACAGATATTCCTCATGGAAACATGCAGAAGGTTCTCTTCTACTCAAAGAGCCTTGGAAAAATGCAAGAAGCTACTGTTTACCTGCCCAATGGATACGGCAAGCTCGTGAAGGGAAAGCAGGAACGCTACCCAGTGCTTTACTTGCAGCACGGCTGGGGTGAAAATGAGACCAGTTGGCCTGTACAGGGTTGCGCCGGACTGATTATGGACAACCTGATTGCAGAAGGCAAGATCAAGCCTTTCATCATCGTAATGGCCTATGGTCTGACTAACGACTTCAAGTTCGGCACCATCGGCAAGTTCACTGCCGAGGAGTTTGAGACCGTGCTCATTGACGAGTTGATTCCTTTCATCGATAAGAACTTCCTGACCAAGGCTGACAAGTGGAACCGTGCCATGGCTGGTCTGTCGATGGGTGGTATGGAGACCAAGCTCATAACCCTGCGCCGTCCTGAGATGTTCGGCTATTGGGGTCTGCTTAGCGGTGGCACCTATATGCCCGAGGAGATCAAGAACCCAAAGGACGTGAAGGTAATCTTCGAGAGCTGTGGCGACAAGGAGAATCCAGAAGGTATCAACAAGAGCGTTGAAGCCCTGAAAGCTGCAGGCTTTGATGCTCATGGTCTGATCTCGGAAGGCACTGCACATGAGTTCCTTACATGGCGTCGTAGTTTACGCGAAATGGCTCCTCTGCTTTTCAAATAGTCAAAAAAATAAAGAAAAACTGCACATTTTGCAAGTATGAAACAAATAAAAAAGTAAATGTAACATAGGAGTAACAGACTTTTAAATATTTATCGTACTTTTGCAGCAGAAATTTGAATTGAATAGGTTAAAATTGTTTTAGTTATATTAGTAGTTAGTAGTTTTTCCTTCCTCGGGGCTCAAGAATAGCGTTTCTTGTCCCGAGGTTTTTTTTGAAACCCTATAATTATATATATATGAGATGTATTATTACAACCATGTTATTCTACACTGTTGCAACACTGACTATTCAGGCACAGGAGCACCAGTTATGGTACGATAAGCCCGCCACCCAGTGGCTTGAAGCCCTACCCATCGGCAACTCACACTTGGGGGGCATGGTCTATGGCGGCATTATGAACGAAGAGATACAACTGAATGAAGAGACTTTTTGGAGCGGTTCACCTCATTCTAACAATAGTACAGAATCGAAGGAACATCTACAAGAGGTGCGCCAGTTGATCTTCGACGGCAAGGAGAAAGAGGCTCACGACCTGATAGAGAAGTATTTCATCAAAGGCCCCCACGGCATGCGTTTCCTACCTTTAGGCAGCGTGAAAATGAATTTCCATGGTGAGGAGAATGTAAACGACTATCGCCGACAGTTGGACTTAGGAAATGCCACAGCCACGACACGCTTTACCCTCAACGGTGCGACCTATCAGCGCACGTATTTTGCATCGCAGGCCGACAATGCCATTATCGTTCGCCTACAAGCCAGCGAGAAAGGATCCCTGACTTTCAACATGGCCTTCGACAGTCCACTGGCATTCAAACGTAACGTAGAAAACCACCAGCTAAGGGCTGTCGTGGAGAACGTAGAACAAGAAGGGGTGTCTGCCGGACTACAGGCTGAATGCCGTATCGACGTAACTTCCGACGGAGAAATTGTAGATGGGACCGAGAGCATCACCGTGGTCAATGCTACCACCGTGACCCTCTACATTGTTGCTGCCACCAATTACGAGAGCTACAAAAACACCAACGGCAACCCTACACAGAAGAACCTTCGGACATTGGCAGGCATCAAGCGCAATAGCTACCAGAAACTACTAGAGCGCCACATAACCAAATACCGTGAGCAGTACGACCGTCTGAACCTGACACTGAAAAGTCAGAGTCCTTCGACTACTCTGCCTACCGACCAACGTCTAGCAGCCTTCGACGGCACAGACCTCGACATGGTGTCACTCATGATGCAATATGGCCGTTACCTGCTGATATCATCGTCGCAGCCTGGCGGACAGCCCGCCAACCTACAGGGTGTGTGGAACAACAAGACGGACGCCCCCTGGGACTCGAAATACACCATCAACATCAACGCCGAGATGAATTACTGGCCAGCTCTCGTGGGCAATCTGGCTGAGACTCAACAGCCTCTCTTCTCGATGATTCGCGACTTGAGTGAGACGGGCGCTATCACGGCACAGCAGATGTATGGTTGCAAGGGGTGGATGGCCCACCACAACACAGACCTTTGGCGTATCACCGGACCTGTGGACGGCACGACGTGGGGCATGTTCCCAACAGGCGGCGCATGGCTGACCACACACCTGTGGCAGCACTACCTCTTCACTGGCGACAAGCAGTTCCTGACCGACCATTACGACATCATGAAAGGAGCAGCCGATTTTCTATTGGATTATATGCAGGAATATCCTGCCGATGGTGAACTGAAGAATGCCGCAGGATGGCTGATGACAGTTCCCACTGTCTCACCAGAGCATGGTCCGATGGGAAAGGGAACAACCGTGACCGCAGGATCGACGATGGACAACCAAATCGTCTTCGATGTACTCTCACAACTGATTCAAGCTGCCAAAGCGCTTGGCAAAGACGAGGACTCGCTCAGTGTCTATCAGAAAGCCCTGCAAAAGTTGCCACCAATGCAGATTGGTCGTTACGGACAGTTGCAAGAATGGCTCATCGATGCCGATGACCCAAAGGATGAACACCGTCATATATCCCACCTCTACGGGCTCTATCCCTCAAACCAGATATCGCCCTACCAGCACCCGGAACTGTTCACTGCTGCAGCCAACACCCTAAGACAACGCGGTGACATGGCAACGGGATGGAGCTTGGGATGGAAGACCAACTTCTGGGCACGCATGCTTGATGGCAACCATGCCTATCAGATTATCAAGAACTTGCTGACGTTGATACCCGCCACGACAGAATGGGGTCCTCGAGGCGGCACTTATCCGAACCTCTTCGACGCTCACCCGCCCTTCCAAATTGATGGTAATTTCGGTTGTGCCGCAGGCATCTGCGAGATGTTGGTTCAGAGTCATGATGGTGCCGTACACCTGCTACCTGCCCTGCCCGACGCTTGGCAAGAAGGCAAAGTAAAGGGCCTGCAGGCACGAGGAGCCTTTACCGTCGACATGACATGGGCAGAAAACACACTGCAAGAGGCAGTCATCACCTCAAAGATTGGGGGCACACTACGCGTACGCTCTTACGTTCCCCTGACAGGCGACTCACTCAAAGAAGCAACTAGCGACTGCCCCAACCCGCTGCTGGCTCCTGCCGCCATCCGCAAACCTCTGAAGTCGGCAGAACTCAAAAGATTCCAAACACTGCCCCTGCAGAAAATCTATGAATACGACATAGAGACCCAGCCAGGACAGAGTTATAGGCTTAGGAAACTGTAACATTTTCGTTGAATGTTACACCATGTAAAGTTTGTGAGACAAAAGCCAACGCCTATGTCTCACATTTTTATTACCTTTGCACCCAGAATACGAAAGTAATACACTAAACAATATGCGGAATTACGTAAACAGAAAGAAACATTACCTAACTTATTTATCAACCGTATTCATGTTCTGTGCTGGCACATCTGTGTCGGCACAGACTTTTCCTTACCAGAACCCAGACTTGAGCGCCAAGGAGCGTGCTCAGGATCTGTGCAGCCGGTTGACGTTGGAAGAAAAAGCCAAGCTGATGCTCGACGAGAGTCCTGCCATCCCACGCCTTGGCATCAAGAAATTCTATTGGTGGAGCGAGGCGCTGCACGGCGCTGCCAATATGGGGAACGTAACAAACTTCCCAGAACCAGTGGCCATGGCCTCGTCGTTTAACCCTAACTTATTATATAAGGTGTTCGATGTGGCTTCAACAGAGTTCCGTGCGCAGTACAATCACCGTATGTATGACCAGAACGGTGAAGATATGAAGATGCGCAGCCTCTCTGTATGGACACCTAACGTGAACATCTTTCGCGACCCGCGTTGGGGACGCGGTCAGGAGACCTACGGCGAAGACCCCTTCCTCACCTCGGTGATGGGCGATGCTGTGGTACGCGGTCTGCAGGGACCTGAGTCATCTAAATACCGTAAACTCTGGGCTTGTGCCAAGCACTATGCTGTACACAGCGGCCCTGAATATACCCGCCATTCTGCCAATCTTACTAATGTACCCGTGCGCGATTTTTGGGAGACTTATATGCCTGCCTTCAAGACACTCGTACAGGATTCCAAAGTGCGCGAGGTTATGTGTGCCTATCAGCGTCTTGACGACGACCCTTGCTGTGGCTCCAACCGTTTGCTTCAGCAGATTCTGCGCGACGAATGGGGCTTCCAGTATTTGGTGGTGAGCGACTGCGGTGCTATCAGTGACTTCTACGATTCACATAAGTCATCTTCATCGCCTATTACTGCCTCTGCTAAGGCTACGCTAGCCGGTACCGACGTGGAGTGCGGTTACGGCTACGCCTATAGAAGCATTCCCGAAGCGGTACGCCGAGGTCTTATCAGCGAGGCAGAGGTAGACAAGCATGTCATCCGCCTGCTTGAAGGTCGTTTCGACCTTGGAGAGATGGACGACCCTTCACTCGTTGAATGGTCAAAGATTCCCTACTCCGCTATGTCGACGAAAGCCTCTGCCCTGATCGCACTCGACATGGCACGCCAATCGATCGTTCTGCTTCAAAACAAAGAAAACATCCTGCCGCTAAAGAAGAATGAGGAGAAGATAGCCGTGATAGGTCCCAACGCCCACAACGAACCCATGATGTGGGGTAACTATAACGGGACGCCCAACCATACCGTTACTATCCTTGACGGCATAAAGGCCAAACAGAAGAAACTGTTTTATCTGCCAGGATGCGACCTCACCAACGATAAGGTAATGGAGTGCCACCTCGCCTCAGAGTGTGTGAGTTCTGATGGAAAGAAAGGTTTGAAAGGAACGTTCTGGAACAATACCAAGATGGAAGGCAAGCCGTTTACGACAGAATACTATACAAAGCCTGTCAACGTGACAACAGCAGGTATGCATGTATTCGCTCCCAACCTGCCTATAGAGGATTTCTCTGCGAAATACGAGACTACTTTCATCCCCAAAGAGGCTGGCGAGTATGTGCTGAACGTGGAGTCAACGGGACATTTCGAGGTATACGTCAACGGTGAGAGGAAGGTGATGCAGCACATTTGGCGAGCCACACCGACCCGCACCGTACTGAAAGCCGAGAAGGGACAGAAATACCAGATAGAAGTTCGCTTCCAGACTGTAAAGACTTGGGGTGCCTCTATGAAAATCGACGTGGCCCGCGAACTGCCTATCGATTATAATGAGGCCATCGCCCAGCTGAAGGGTATCGACAAGGTTATCTTCTGCGGTGGAATCGCTCCAAGCCTCGAAGGTGAGGAGATGCCCGTGAATATAGAAGGATTCAAGGGAGGCGACCGTACTAGCATTGAGTTGCCTAAGGTACAGCGCAACTTCCTGAAGGCACTGAAAGACGCCGGCAAACAAGTTATTTTCGTGAACTGCTCTGGTTCTGCCATCGCCCTATTGCCTGAGACAGAAACCTGCGACGCAATTGTTCAGGCCTGGTATGCAGGTCAGGAAGGCGGTACAGCCGTTGCCGACGTATTGTTTGGCGACTACAACCCCGGTGGCAAGTTACCCGTTACCTTCTACAAGAGTACCGCCCAGTTGCCCGACTACGAGGATTACTCTATGAAGGGCCGCACCTATCGCTACTTCAATGATGCTCTCTTCCCCTTCGGTTATGGTCTGAGCTATACGACCTACGAGGTTGGTGAGGCATCCATTAAAGGAGAAGGCGGTAACTACGAACTGACCATCCCCGTAAGTAATACAGGTAAGCAGAACGGTACTGAGATCGTACAACTCTACATCCGCAACCTAGCTGACGCAGAGGGGCCGTCGAAGTCGCTCCGTGCCTTTAAGCGTGTTGACGTGCTGGCAGGTCAGACGGCTACAGCCACCCTGACACTCAGCCCGAAAAGTTTTGAATTCTGGGATGCCGAGACCAACACCATGCGCATCAAGTCTGGTAAGTACGAGATTCTCTACGGCTCAAGCTCACTTGACAAGGACCTGAAGAAACTTACAGTAAGCTTTTAACATATAAGAAAGCCTCCGAAATTACGGAGGCTTTCTTATTGTTTCTCAGTCATATATTTCCAATAGCGACGGGGCATGTCGTTCAACTGCTTACGGGGATTCATGCGCTCCTTGATGCAGATAGACTTAAAATAGGTGCGCCACAGATTCTGGAACAATTGGTCATCGCTGCTTAGGACATCGGCATCCAGTTTTCCATCAGACAGGCAGAATGGGGCACCAACCTCATCCTCGAACATGATACGTATCACCTGTCTGCCGTCGTAATAATAACCATAGTGACGCTTAGCATCGTAAATAAGCCACGGCTGGTCATTAAAACGGTCTCTGAAATGCTCGGTAATCAAAGGCAACACATTATGGTCGGGAGACACGACTCCCAGATATGTACCATCCTTCGCCTTTTGGAAACGAATGAACTGTTTCATCCTTAGCTGCTCACGGAGTACCTTCTTGGCTATATCCGTTACCGCCAGGATATCAGAATCGGCAAAGTTTCTAGAGACATCACCTTGTCTAAAAACCTTACAAATGTATTGGAACAACGATTGGTTGAGCTCTGGCAATTCAGACAGCCAACTGACTGATATCAGTTTCATGGCTTCACGCGGCAGGCGTTTTTCCAAGCCACTCCACACACGGTGTGCCTTCTCTTCATCCGTAGCAACACGGTAAAGATGTTCACAGAACAATGGAATGACATCACCCTCAGACGCTAATAGCTCTGGATAATCATGCAAAGCAAAGGAATCGAACACTGCTGTCAGCAGTCCGTTCATCGTTCCATCAAAAACGTATACCGTCATTCTTCAAAGTCTATTTTCAGCTGTTTTTCCTCTGCTGCCCGCTTTTGTTGAGCCTTAGAGATTAGTAAAGGTCGCAGACGCTCAGGACGCAGTTCATTGATACCCACGATGGGAGTAGAGTAAGTAGAAGCCAGTTCATAGCAGGTAATAAAATACTTTGCCTTTTTCATCACCACGCCCATCTTCTTTAGGTCATAAGAAGTCAGACGATTGAACCGACGCGAATTAACAATGAGCCAAGCTGACTTCGTACCAAGACCAGGCACACGCAACAACTGCTCATAATCGGCTGTATTGATATCTATAGGAAAAGCCTCCGGATGGCGCAAAGCCCAAGCCAGTTTCGGATCAAGCTCCAAATCGAGGTTAGTATGCAAATCATCAACTATCTCCTCTACCTTGAAATGATAGAAACGCATCAACCAGTCGGCCTGATAGAGGCGGTTCTCACGCACCAGTGGTGGCTGTTTCAGTAGAGGCAGTCGCGGGTCGTAGGTGTTCACACTGACATATCCCGAGTAATACACACGGCGCATCGTGGACTGCCCATAGAGCATTGACGACATGGTCAGGATGTCTTTATCAGTTTCCTTCGTGGCACCGACAATCATCTGTGTTGACTGTCCTGCCGGCACAAAGCGAGGAACATGGCGATACTTCCTGCGGTCTTCTTTATTCTCAAGCACTCCCTGCTGAATCAACCTCATCGGCTGAAATACGCTCTGATGATCCTTCTCGGGCGCCAACAACTTCAGCGACTCTTCTTTTGGGATCTCAATGTTCACGCTCATACGGTCGGCATAGCGGCCCGCCTCGTTCAACAGTTCCTGTGAAGCGCCGGGGATGCTCTTCAGATGTATGTACCCATTAAAGCGATGTACATTTCGCAAATCACGGGCAATAGCCGTCAGTCGCTCCATCGTGTAATCCGGATTGCGAACGATACCACTCGACAGGAACAGACCTTCGATATAATTACGGCGATAAAACTCCATCGTAATTTCCTCGATCTCACTCACAGAAAGGGTCGCACGCTTGATGTCATTCGACCGACGATTAATGCAGTAGGCACAGTCGTACATACAATAATTTGTGAGCATCACCTTCAGCAACGAAATGCAACGTCCATCGTCGGCAAACGAGTGGCAGATGCCCATCCCCCCCACCGTAGAACCTACCATGCCTTTCTTTCCACTGCGCACCGTACCGCTTGACGAGCACGACACATCGTACTTCGCCGACTCTGCGAGTATCCGCAGTTTCTCCATCGTCTTCTCTGTCAACATGGCGCAAAGATACGAAAAGGGTGCACCATAAATCGGTACACCCTTTGCCATTTAACGTTTTTTATTAGTCTATTTCCTCGTCAGCCTCATAACCGCCCATCTCACGGATGGCATTCTTCAGCATCGTATGTTGCTGATAGAGGTGATTAACGGCTTCCTCTCCTTTGGTATAGTCGTGCATAGGACTCTTCAAGAAGAAGCTGAGGAAACGCTGAGTGCCGAAACGACCTGCGCGGGCTGCCAGATCAATCAACAGACAGAGGTCGAGGCAGACAGGAGCAGCCAAAATAGAATCGCGGCAGAGGAAATTAATCTTGATCTGCATTGGATAGTTCATCCAGCCACGAATATCAATATTATCCCACGACTCTTTGTTGTCATTTCGAGGAGGATAATAGTTGATGCGTACCTTATGATAGTAATCGCTATAAAGGTCAGGCTGAACGTCGGCCTTCAGAATGGTCTCGAGCGTAGAGAGTTTGCTCACCTCCTTGGTGCGGAAGTTCTCGGGAACATCGAGCACCAAACCATCGCGGTTGCCAAGGATGTTGGTTGAGAACCAGCCCTCAAGCCCTAAGCAACGGGTACCGATGATAGGAGCAAAGCCACTCTTCACCAGGGTCTGACCTGTCTTGAAGTCCTTACCTGCGATAGGCATCTTCGTCTTCTCGGCAAGCTCCCACATGGCAGGGATGTCGACTGTTGTGTTAGGCGCACCCATCACAAACGGGCAACCCTCGGTAAGGGCCGCATAGGCATAACACATAGAAGGAGCGATATGCTCGCGGTCGTCGGCCTTCATAGCCGACTCCAAAGCCGACAAGGAGTAATGAACCTGCTCATTAATGGGAACATAAATCTCTGTTGACGCTGCCCAGAGCACAACCACGCGGTCGCACTGCCTAGCAGCCTTAAACTGGCGGATATCCTCACGGAGCTGTTCTACCATATCCCAGCGGGTACTGCACTTCTTCACATTATCGCCGTCGAGACGCTTTGCATAGTTCTTGTCGAATGCAGCGGCCATAGGCACAATCTGCTCCAATTCCTCACGCACAGGATCGATATCCTCACGCTTCAACACCTCTGCATAGACCGCTGCCTGATAGGCATTCTGGGGATATACATCCCAACAGCCGAACACAATATCGTTAAGACTGGCAATAGGAACGATATCGGCATAATGGAGATATTGCTTCTCCGCACCATTCCCCACACGCACTTTGTCGTACTGAGTCATAGAGCCGATAGGTTTGCTAAGCCCTTTACGAGCCATCAGTACACCTGTCATAAATGTTGTTGCTACTGCGCCGTTACCGACGATCATGATTCCCAATTTCCCCTTGGCGGGGCTCACGGTTGATTTCATTTGCTATTACTTAGTATTTAATGTTTTATCAGTTTTTTATCAGAATGGTTATGCAAAGATGCAAAAATATCCTATGATTTATCGATATTTGACTATTATTTTTAATTATTTTCCTCTTTTTAAGGATAATTAATACCTAAACATCATATCCACAGACTTGAAATTCCATTTTGTATTATCGCCTGAATACAAAACAAATAACAAATAAAAGAAAAAAAACGGCAGACTTCCCTATTCGGAGTCCGCCGTTAATTTTATTAGCAATCATTTTTAATGGTTGCGGAAATTCCACTTGGAATTATCACTGCTAAAGTCGTACTCGGCGAGGGTCGGTGTAGAGTCGCCTGCAGAGTAGAGGCAGTAGTGCGTGTTGATGCCTTCTTGCCCGGGGATAACCTTTGGCATAATACGGAAAGTACCATCGGTAAGCTGTTCAATGCGCCAGAGTTGCTCGTCGGCACCGGTATAGGCGGGGACGGTGGTCACCTCCTTGTCGGCAGTAGCAGTCAAAGTGCGATTAGTACCCTCGATAACAATCTTGAAGTAGGTATTTCCGAGATAAGCACCCTTACCCTCGACAGGAGAGATAGTCCAACGCTGGTGGGGACGGAACATGTAATCGCCGATGCGTGCGGGGATGTCACCTTCAGGCCATGTGCCGATAACATCTGCCAGTGTCTGGTTGGCAATGGGCTTGACAGGTTGCTCCATCTGGTTGCGGTTGAACCAGCCCTGACGCTCCTGTTGCATACGAACGAAGTCGACAGCAAGTTCCAGCGCATAACCGCGACGTTCTGACTCAATCTCGAAGGTGCCACCCTTGAACTGCTCACCACCATAGGGCCAACCGTTCTTCCAAAGCAGAGGACGGATAGCCAGCGTAGAGCGTCCGCTCAAATCGAAATCAGCCTCCCAGTGGAACGACATCACCTCGACACCCTCGTCGATAATGGTGCGTCCGAAGTGGCCAGCACCGGTCTTACGATCGCCTGCGGCAATCACCATTCTACCACCACCATGATACATATCACGGCCTACATTGTCGAGGTAAGGGCCTTCTACGCTGCGTGAACGTCCAACTACGATATTATAGGTAGAGTTTGTACCGTCGCAGCAAGTGCCATGTGTACCAAGCAGGTAGTACCAGCCGTCGCGGTACATCAGGTCGGAAGCCTCACAATCGATAGCGATATCCTTCTCCTTATTGCCCTTGACACGGAAACCGGTCTTGGGGTCGAGCTCAATCAGACGGATGGTACCGAAGTAGGTGCCGTAGCTTACCCATAAACGACCAGTAGTGGGATCGAGCAACAGACCAGGGTCGATGGCATCCTGGTCTTCCATACCATCAGAGGCGCAAACCTCTACAGCCTCACTCCACTTGAAGTCGGGTGACTTGGGGTCGAGGGTCTTGTTCCACATAGTAAGGATACGTCCTGCGTGTCCACCGCCAAGGCCACCACCTGTGGCGCCATAGATACAGAGGTAACGGTCACCTATCTTGATGATGTCGGGAGCTGCACCGCCACCAGGGCGCTCTGCACCGCTGTTCCATGTCCAGCCGTCTTCAGAAATCAGACCGCCGCCACCAGTACCAAAGGTGTAGTATTTGCCTTCGCACTCAGCGATGGTCGAGGGATCGTGGATATATGGAGCGCCAATCTGCGCATTAGCGGCAGCAGCTACTGCAAGTGCTGCCATAAGTGTATGTAGTCTTTTCATTTTTTATTGAGCTTTGATTGAATAGTTCTTTACTGGATTACCTTTCTCGTCAAGGAAGCGGACACAGAAGTCGCTCATACCTGGGCCATTGATGATGGCGCCACGCAGGATATTACGTCCCTTCTTGAGGGTGAGACGTGGTGACATGGCATCATCCTTTACCATACGCCGGTCACCAGAGAGCAAGAGAGCCTCCTCGCCGTTGAGCCACCACATAGAGGCAGAGTTAGATCCTACCGCCAGACGTACGTTCTCGATGTCCTCGTCGCAGTCGATGATGGTCACAGCCCAGAAGAGTACACCATATACCTGCTGCCCCCACTTCTCAGCAAAGCGGAACAATTTCACGTTCATATTCTCACTGTCAAGAGCATGCCAGGTGAGTGTCTGGTTAACGGTCTTAATCACTGGCTCTGCGGGAGCCTGCTGCTGACCGAAACCGCGACCGAAGCCTGCGGGAACCTCTTCGCGCTTAAACGATACTTTTACCTTCTGACCGTTCTTCGGAACGATGGTCTGCTGACCCTTGAAGTACTCCATGCCGAAGTGCTCACGCAGATAGCTGTCGGTGAAAACGGTGTTACCGCTATTAGGCTTGTCGATAGGCTCCAAAAGCATCCAGCGACGGATGAAGCCTTCGTCGTCAGGCTGTGCAGCAGGAGTTGTTACGGGCGAGAAGTACTTGGGACGGTTCTTGAACTGTACCCAGTCGATGCTGACACCGGCATCGCCCTCACAAGTGATTACCAGATTTGCAACACCCTTCGGAGTGTAGTTCAACGGAGCAGTCAGTGAGAGCCACTGGTTGCTGAAGTCGCGACGGAACATGGCAGGCATGCCTTCTGGTGTCTCGGGCTTCACGGTCATCTCGATCTCGGCAATCACCTTACCATTGGCGGTGTTCTCACGAATGAAGAATTTGGTATTACCTGCTGCCTTGGCACTAACGATGACATAACCATCGCTCAGGTTAGTGAAGTCAACATCGGTATACTTCATCCAACTGCCCTTCACAGGAAGATTAGCCTCGAAGCCACGGAAGGTGTTGACGGTATCGATGAGCTGTGAGGTCACATCAGCACTAGCTGCGCTGAAGCGGGCTACGTCGATTTTCTCAGTGGCTTGGTTGATACCCACGCCACGCAAGGTAGGCTTCACCTCTTGGATGGTACCGTCGGGATTGAAGTACAACTTCTCTATACATACAGAGCGACGTTTGTCGTCACGTGGTGAGAAGTGGTTGCGATGATAGAACAGATACCACTGACCTTTGTAGTTAATGATGCTGTGGTGATTAGTCCAACAGCCGTTGTCGTGCTCTGCCATGATGAGTCCCTTGTATTCGTATGGACCCATCGGATTCTTACTCATTGCATATCCAAGTACCTCGGTATTTTCCCTTACATAAGGATAGGTCAGATAATAGTTGCCGTTATACTCGAAAGCGAAAGGGCCCTCTGCCTGACGGTTGGGCAGATCCTTGAGGCAGTTAACACCTTTCATCTCAAATTCGCGCTCGCCCCACTTCACTTTTTCTGTCGGGGTATCGTCGGCTATTTCCTTCATGTTTGGCTTGAGTTTGGCACAACGTCCGGCACCCCAGAAGATGTAAGCGTTACCATCCGAAGCCTGGAGCACGCATGGGTCAATACCGCTGATGCCCTTGATAGGCTCTGGCTCAGGGATGAACGGTCCTTCAGGACTGTCGGCTATGGCTACACCTATACCGAAGCCAAAACCTTTACCCGCTGCGGGTGCTGATGGGAAATAGAAATAGTATTTTCCGTTTCTGTAAACACAGTCGGGCGCCCACATCGAATAAGAGTCAGGCCTTACCCAGGGCACCTTGTTCTGAGTCACGATCACGCCGTGGTCTGTCCAGTCGGTCAGATTCTCTGATGAGAACACGTGATAATCCTCCATGCAGAACCAGTCCTGACGCTGTCCCTCGGGGGGCATGATGTCGTGCGACGGGTAGAGATACACCTTATCGTTAAATACACGAGCTGTGGGGTCAGCCGAGAACTGGTCACGGATGACAGGGTTTTGCGCCACTGCAAGGAGCGGCACACCCACGAAAAATAGACTTAGTAATTTTTTCATTAGGGTTATTGTTATTAATCGTTGAACTTTAGTTGATGCAAATATACAAAGTATTTTCCAATTAGATTAAACCAAAAGGAAATGGTTTAATCAGCAACAAAGGTTTTCTATGCGAATGTTACATAACGTATAATCCATGATACAAATAACAAAGGAATACTCATAGATTCTTTCTATCTTTGCAACGACTATCAACCATTCATTCAATAAACATTTATATGAAAAAACTATTTTTGTTACTGCCACTACTGGCAATGATGATGGGTTGCACTTCTGGCACAAATAGCGATGAGTGCCCCGTACTGACCGTTGAAGGCGGCCAGATTCAAGGCGTCCGGGCTGAGAATCCCGATGTGTTTGTTTACAAAGGTATACCCTATGCAGCACCTCCTATCGGCGATCTGAGATGGAAAGAGCCACAACCCGTTGTGGCATGGGAGGGCATACGCCAGTGCGACAAATTCGGTCATCCCGGATACCAGTCTGTACACTACCCCGGTGGCTACACCACTGAGTGGGGTTATGGAGACGAAGCACCCGCAAGTGAAGACTGTCTTTACCTGAACGTCTACACCAAGGCACCCGGCGAGGTTGAGAAGAAACTTCCAGTAGCATTATGGATTCATGGCGGAGGCTACCGTGAGGGATGGGGCACCGAACCAGAGTTCGACGGACAGGAATGGGCGGCTAAGGATGTGGTACTGGTCACTATCAACTATCGTCTCGGCATCTTCGGTTTCATGCCTTACGGTGAGCTGTCGGCAGAGAGTCCGCACGGTGTTTCAGGCAACTACGGCATTCTCGACCAGATACAATCGTTGAAGTGGATCAAGGAAAACATCGCCCAGTTTGGCGGTGATCCCGATAACGTCACCATCTTCGGACAGAGTGCCGGTGCTGGTAGCGTGCGCACCATCTGTGAATCGCCTCTGGCTCGCGGGCTGTTCCACAAAGCTGTCATCATGAGCGGCGGCGGTCTCAACATCCCCGCTGAAGAAGGTAAGGAAGCAAAGCCCGCCACGCCAATGAACAAGTTCTTCACATACAACCCGACTCTGAAAGAGGCCGAGGCTGAGACCAAGAAGGTGATGGACTGGGCAGGACTGACAGACCTCCAGAAACTCCGCGCCACCTCAACTGAGATTCTCTATACCATAGGCAACTTATACAACATGGTAAACAAGACCGACCTCTTCCTCATGGAGCGCCCCATTATCGACGGCTATGTATCACTAAAGAGTTTCGACGAGGCTGCTCGCGAGGGCTCTATTGCCGACGTGCCTTACATGATTGGTTACACACTTAACGACCTAGGCGCCATGGGACCTGGTATCGCCGAGTTCTGTAAGGTTCGCGACAGTCAAGGCAAGAAGGCTTGGGCCTATGAGTTTGCCCGCCCGTTGCCCGACGACGGCTCTCATCCTGAGGTGACACAGCGACTGAAAGGAGCCTTCCACTCCAGCGACCTGTGGTATGTGTTCAAGAGCCTACAGCACTGCTGGCGCCCCTGGACTCAGGGCGACTGGGACCTTTCTGAGAAGATGCTTACCGCATGGACCAACTTTGCCAAGTACAGCGACCCCAATGGTAACGGCAAAAACGAAGGTTTAGGTTGGGCTCCTTGTACAGAAGACAAACCCGAATTCATGCTCTTCAAGCTTGACAAGCAAGACGCAGAAGCCTCTGAGATGGGTGAGCCGATAGCTCCAGAGCCCGCTCAGATGCCGAACTACTTCATGAAGTAATATCTCCCTTAAAGTAAAACAACTTGTTTTACCCTCAAAGAGGCTATTCTTTACACGGCTTTAGATAGTCTTAACGATAGTAAAACAACTTGTTTTACTTTTTATCATGGCATCTGATTCGTCTAAATCCCATATCTTCAAACATTTAAGAGATAGCATACAAAATATAACAAGCTATGACGTTAAGCGAGTTAATATTACTCGATATATCTACTTCATTATCAATTGATTTGATTTAAAAATGATGTTATTACGTAAAAACATGAATCTATAAAAGGATGTTCCAGAGAGAATAAAAAGAGTGCCACGTTATCACAACGCAACACTCCTCTCTTCTAGAATACCAAAACAATCTTAATACTAAATTAATATAATCCTAACATTCGTGGTTACTCTGCTCCTTCTTCAGAAGTGTCATTCAGGCTCTCCCAGCCAAGAACATTCTTGAAGTGGTTGGCCAGACGGCAGTCGAGCGGGAACGGCAAGTACATATACTTGTCAGAGAAGTCATTGTAGTTCACATTTGAATACTCCACATACAGTTTGTGCTTGGCAGCACCCTTGGTGAAGAACTCATCGTAAACAACAGGCACCTTCGTATGGATGCCACCATATCTCTTGTTATATACCTCATCAAGATTTACCTTACCCTGTTTAGCCCAACGGACGAGGTCAAGGAAACGGCAGTTCTCGAACCACATCTCGTACTGCTTCTCTTCCATCACATCCTCGAAAGTGAGCGACTTGCTGATCTTACCAGAACCAGAACGCTCCTGTACCTCGTTAAGCGCCTTCAGACCATTGGCCTCTTCTGAACTACCGATGCAAGCCTCGGCATAGAGCAGAAGAGCCTCGGCATAACGGGCTACATTGAAATTCTTCTGATTAGAGACGCCAGCCTGGATTTCGGGCACATTATCACGGGGATAGTCCTTACCGCCAGTCAGCAACTTTGGAGCCTTAGCAAATGACATGTGCTTCCACTCGAAGTACGGGCCATGGCTGAAGATACCGGTAGCGGCTTTAATACCACGATTGGGATCCGTTTCCTTCTCGGCAAGAGGCGCGTCGTTCTTGTCTGAATTCCATTCTACCTCGTACAAGAACTCTTCCTCGGTCAGGAAGCAAGCGCGACGACGAGGTGAATTGCCATCATGCTCAACGAACTTTTTAGCGAAATCCTGCTGGATAGCACCACCGCTCCAACCTGCAGCCGGACATACAGCAGGCATTGAGGCCAAAGCCTGAGTGCGCCAGTTGAACAGATTGGCAACCATCCAACGACTGCGGGAGTTCTTATCATTCGAACTACCAGCGTTACTGTCATAGATGTAATTAGGCTCAAAAATCTTCTCAGAGTTTCCGTCACCAGCAATGTGGAAGTTGGTCCAGTACTCGTCAGAAGGTATCAGCTTATAGTCACCCGACTTAATCAGGTCGCCGAGATACTTACGTGCGGTAGCGGGGTCATTGGCAAACATAGCAGCCTTACCAGCAATAAACTGAGCAAAGCCTACACTCATACGAGCTGTAGCATCCTTGTCGCCAATACCATTACGCTTGGGCAGGTAACCAGAATTGATGGCCTTGTCGCACTCAGAGACAACCCACTTCAACACCTGTTCCTGACTCTCGGCCTGTACAGGCATCTCGTCGGATTCCAACAGACGGTCCAAAATGGCAGGACGATTCCAGATGGCAGCCATCATGAGATGAAGATATGCACGCATCACACGAGCCTCCTCGACACACTGCTTAGAATATGCGCTGGTAAACTTAGGCTCAGTACCATTACGGTTCTCTGTAGAAAGATTAGAGATGACGAGGTTGGCATGGTAGATGGATGCTACATAACGGTTATAACACGACTTCAGCGTACTATTTGACTCATTATAGGTAAACTCATCGAACACGCGGAAAGCGTCGTGACTGCCTTTGCTGCCGCCACCTGCCAGAATATCATCGGCTGAATAGTTCAACAATACCTGCTCAGGGTTGTCGATGCCTTCAGTACCTGCTACGTTCTGAATATATGTACCATACATATCCATAAGGGCGGCGTCTGCGTCCGCATCAGATGCATAGTAACCACCGGCATCAACAACACCTTTCTGATCAATGTCAAGATTACTATCACAAGACACTGCACCGAATGCACATACAAAAAGTGCGGGGAATATCAATTTTTTCATCTTTTTATGCATTAGTTTTTTAGAATGTAACGTTTACACCCAGAATCAGCTTCTTCATAGTTGGGTATGAACCCCAGTCGAGGCCAGCTCCTGAGAAGTTGTTGGTAGAAGCCGTCTCCGGATCCAGACCGGGATAGCTGGTGATGGTGAAGAAGTCGTCAAGCGATACATACAGTCGCAGGTTGCTGATGGCTGCCTTCTTGGTGATATTGGCAGGGATAGTATAGCCCAACTGCAACTGCTTGACGCGGAAGTAGTTGCCGCTAAACAAGTTACCTGTAGATGACCAGAAAGGAACATTTGGCTGCATGATTACGCCAGGATGAGGAATCGTTCCATCAGGATTCTCTGGAGTTCTTGCATTGTCGAGATACCACTTCAGACCATTCTTGTAACCATTACTATGGATGACTGGCAGAATCTTGTTACCACCCTGACCATAACCGTTGATCAGCAGGTCGAAGCCCTTCCAGGCAGCAGTGACGTTGACACCATAGGTGAACGAAGGAGTGGTACGACCGATATCAGTCATATCATCGGTACCAATCTGACCATCACCATTCAGATCCGTGAAGATAGGATTACCGTCTGCATCCATCCCTTCATAGATATAACCATACAGATGCCAAATTGAGTGTCCTTCCTCGAAAACAGTCTTAATCTGGAAGTTCGTAGAACCAGCATCGGTTCTATAGGTAGGATTTGCGCCCTTGGCCAATGCGAGCACCTTGTTCTTCAGTGTAGAGAAGTTACCATTTACAGAGTAAGAAAAATCGCCGATGCGGTCCTTCCAGCCAAGTTCAAGTTCGAGACCTCTGTTCAATACGGTACCACCATTGGTCATCACCGACGTGAAGCCAAGTTCTGAAGGAACTGATATGCTGAAAAGCAGATCCTTGGTACGCTTGTCGTAGTAATCGACGCCGAATGACAGGCGATTATCGAGGAAACGGGCATCAAGACCGAGGTCAACCTGCTCAGAGGTTTCCCATGTCAGATTGGGGTTAGCCAACTTGTCTGGAGCAGAACCGTATCTGGAACCGATTTCATCGACATGAAGCTGATACCATGTGCTACCCTTCGAGATAGCTGCAGTATAAGGATAATTGCTCAACACTGAGATATTACCATTTCGTCCCCAAGAAGCACGGAGTTTCAAAAACGAAACGACGCTGGTAGGAACAAGATCCGTGAAGAACTTCTCTTTGCTGACAGTCCAACCACCAGAGAATGACGGGAAGGTACCCCAACGGTTCTTCTTTGACAGTTTTGAAGTATCGAAAGCGTCACGACGGATATTGAACTGGAAGAAGTAACGGTTGTCGTAGTTATAGGTCAGACGTCCGAAATAAGCAACAGAAGCACTCTTGCTGGGAGAATTGCTGACTTTCTTAGGAGCGTCGTCCTTCAGATAAGAGATATAACGGAAGTTGGGCTCGTATGACTGCAGGATGTCGGCACCAGAAGAGCTGATACTTGAATTATCCTTGTTGCTCTCACGGTATGACATACCAATCATGGCACCGATATTATGCTTTTTGGCCAGCGTAATGTTATAGTTGGCGAAGTTCTCCCATTGGTAGTACCAGCCAGTATTGGTGGTTTCTGAGATGGAATAGTTGCTCTGGTTACCACGGTCACCAATCCAATAAGGAGCGGTATAGCTATGAGTATTGCTGAAATTCAGACGATAACCCAGACGCGAAGTGATAGTCAGGCCCTTGATAGGCATCAAGTTGGCAAACAATGTACCATTGATGTTCCAACCGCCATCAGTACCGTCGCTGGTATCACGCTTAGCCAGAGGACTACCCTCCAACTCAGAGTACTTGGTATTGGCGAACCAACCCTTCTCGTCACGGAACAGACGGTAGTTCTGATCGGCAGTACCATTCTGAAGTGCGTCGTAAACGGTTCTTACAGAGAGTGACATCTCATCAGGTGTGGTCCAGTAAACCGGGGTCAGAGGATCTATCTGGATCATCTGCTCGAACGAAGAACTATAGCCACGCTGTGACACGCTCTTGGTGTCCCACTTCTCAATAGAGTTGTTTGAACCAACCTGCAACCACTTGTAGATATTATAGTCGGCATTCACCTGACCCGTAATGCGCTTGTACACATCCTTATCGCCCTTTACAACACCATTCTGATGAACGTAGTTCAGAGAAGTGAAGAAGTGGCCCTTCGTGTTACCACCTGATACACTGACTGTATGCTGCTGGCTCCATGTGGGCTCGATGTAGGCACTGATCCAGTCCTGATCGATTACACCGCCATCATAATAAGGATGACTGTAATCATTGGATTTGAGCTGTTTGTCAACATCATCCTGACCATACTCATATACCATATATCTGATGAAGTCGTCACGCCCCATCAAAGGACGTCTGGTGAAGTTCTGCAGGGTAGCTCTACCCGTATAGTTGATAGAAACCCTACCCTCGTCACCCTTCTTGGTGGTAACAAGGACAACACCATTACCGGCCTCAGCACCGTAGATTGCGGCAGAAGCGGCATCCTTCAGAATCTCAATTGACTCAATTAGTTGAGGATCAAGATATTGTATGCTGCTAACCTGCAGACCATCAACGATATAAAGAGGCGCGATGTTCTGTGAGTTAGATGAATAACCACGTACACGGATGTCGGCACCACTACCAGGAGAAGCGTTGGTTAACACATTAATACCAGAGACCTTACCCTGAAGGGCGGCAGCAGCATCAGCGGTTGACAGATTCTTGATGTCGTCAGCCTTTACAGAAGCAACCGATCCCGTCAAGTCACTCTTTCTCTGAACACCATAACCAATGACAACCACGTCGTTCAGCGTCGTATTGTCTTCTTTCAGTACGATGGTAAGGTCGTTCTTTCCGGCAACCTTAACATTCTGGGTTATGTAACCCACATAAGAAATTGTAATGGTAGCATTCGATGCTGCCTCCACAGAGAACTTACCATCCAGGTCGGTGATTCCACCCTTTTGAGTTCCCTGTACTTTAACAGTCGCACCGATAATCGGTCCGCCTGTCTCATCATTCACCGTTCCCTTGATTACACTCTGAGCCAATGCCCCCAAGGGGAACATACAGAGTAGGAACAGAGACACTAACGGCTTACGTAGTGAATTTGAATTCCACATAACAGTTTAATAAGTTTAATTTAAGTTAGATAATAGTTATATATATGTAAACGGTTGATTAAATTTGTAATCTATGTCTAGCTTACAGAATCGCTTTTCCTGGTGCAAATATACAACAATTATTTATTCCATGACTTTATTTCTTGTAACAAATACTTTATTTTATCTAACATTTAAATTAAAAAATGCAATCTACGAAAAGGAGTATCTAGATGTTGCTTTTTTGGCAACAAATCATACATATAGGCAAAAAAGGGAACAATAAAAATAGGGAGAGGCCATGGTGGTCTCTCCCTAATTCAGTTTATTTGGAATGATATTCCTGCTTACTCAGCAGCTTCTTCAGAAGCGCCATTCAGACCTTCCCAACCAAGAACGTTCTTGAAGTGGTTGGCCAGACGGCAGTCGAGCGGGAACGGCAAGTACATATACTTGTCAGAGAAGTCATTGTGATCAGCTACAGAATAATCAGTGAACAACTTGTGCTCCTTACCGAATCCAGGCTTACCCTCAATAAAGAACTCATCGTAAACAGTAGGTATGTGCTTGTGGATACCACCATATCTCTTATTGAAGATCTCATCAAGGTTCACCTTACCCTGCTTAGCCCAACGAACGAGGTCAAGGAAACGGCAGTTCTCGAACCACATCTCGTACTGCTTCTCTTCCATCACATCCTCGAAAGTGAGCGACTTGCTGATCTTACCAGA
>NZ_KN050820.1:139297-451385 GCF_000746155.1 Prevotella sp. FD3004
GAAGTCGTCAAGCGATACATACAGTCGCAGGTTGCTGATGGCTGCCTTCTTGGTGATATTGGCAGGGATAGTATAGCCCAACTGCAACTGCTTGATGCGGAAGAAGTTTCCGCTGAACAGATTACCAGTTGAAGACCAGAACGGCTCATCGGGGCTGTAGATCTTCTCGGGATGAGGAATTGAACCACCAGGATTCTCTGGAGTTCTAGCCTCGTCAAGATAGTACTTCAGGCCGTTCTTATAACCTGTACGATGGAGAACTGGCAAAATCTTGTTACCACCCTGACCATAACCGTTGATCATCAGGTCGAAGCCCTTCCAAGCAGCTGTGATGTTGATACCATAGGTGAAAGAAGGTGTTGTGCGACCGATATCAGTCATATCGTCAGTACCGATTTCGCCGTCACCGTTCAAATCTTTGTACTTAGGATTGCCGTCTGCATCAAGACCCTCGTAAACGAAACCATTCAGGTACCAGATAGAGTGACCCTCCTCAAAGGCAGTACGGATCTTATAGTTTGTAGAGCTGGCGTCAGTCTTATACGTTGGTGTAGCGCCCTCGGCCAGCGAAAGCACCTTATTCTTAATAGTGGTGAGGTTACCGCTAATAGAGTAAGCGAAGTCGTTGATACGGTCTCTCCAACCAAGCTCAAGTTCGAGACCTCTGTTCAGTACGGTACCACCATTGGTAACAACTGATGTAAAGCCAAGCTCTGAAGGAACAGATACGCTGAAGAGCAGATCCTTGGTACGCTTGTCGTAGTAAGCAGCGGTAAATGAGAGTCGGTTGCCGAGGAAGCGGGCGTCAAGACCGAGGTCTACCTGCTTCAAAGTCTCCCATGTCAGGCTGGGGTTAGCCAGTTTGTCAGGATGTGAACCATATACAGAACCAATCTGATCTACATTGTACTGATACCAACTGCTACCCTTTGCGATAGCTGCAGTATAAGGATAATTTCTCAGCACTGAGATATTACCGTTAGTACCCCAAGAAGCACGGAGTTTCAAGAACGAAACAGCATCTGTTGAAACTATGTCTTTGAAGAACTTCTCATTGCTGATAGTCCAACCAGCCGATACAGATGGGAAGGTACCCCAACGATTAGCCTTTGACAACTTAGAAGAGTCGTATGCATCGCGACGGATGTTGAACTGGAAGAAGTAACGGCTGTCGTAGTTATAGGTCAGACGTCCGAAATAAGCAACAGAAGCACTCTTGCTGGGAGCGTTGCTGACAGTCTTAGGAGCATCGTCCTTCAGATAAGAGATATAACGGAAGTTGGGCTCGTATGACTGGAGGATGTCGGCACCAGAAGAACTGATTCTTGAGTCATCTGAATTGCTCTCACGGTATGACATACCAATCATGGCACCGATATTGTGCTTCTTGGCCAGCGTAATATTATAGTTGGCGAAGTTCTCCCACTGGTAGTACCAACCAGTGTAGGTATTTGTAGAAATAGAATAGGTGGTCTGGTTACCACGGTCACCAATCCAGAAAGGAGCGGTATAGCTGTGCTCAACATTATAGTTAATGCGATAACCAAGACGTGAGGTAATAGTCAGGCCCTTGATAGGCATCAAGTTGGCAAACAACGTACCATTGATGTTCCAACCGCCATTAGTACCATCGGTAGCATCACGCTTAGCCAGAGGACTACCCTCCATGTCAGAGTACTTGGTGTTGGCAAACCAACCCTTCTCGTCACGGAACAGACGGTAGTTCTGATCGGCAGTACCATTCTGAAGTGCGTCGTAAACGGTTCTTACAGAGAGTGACATCTCATCAGGTTTGGTCCAGTAAACCGGGGTCAGAGGATCCATCTGGATCATCTGCTCGAACGAAGAACCATAAGCACGCTGTGACACACTCTTGGTCTCCCACTTCTCAATAGAGTTGTTTGAACCAACCTGCAACCACTTGTAGATATTATAGTCGGCATTCACCTGACCCGTAATGCGCTTGTACACATCCTTATCGCCCTTTACAACACCATTCTGATGAACGTAGTTCAGAGAAGTGAAGAAGTGGCCCTTCGTGTTACCACCTGATACACTGACTGTATGCTGCTGGCTCCATGTGGGCTCGATGTAGGCACTGATCCAGTCCTGATCGATTACACCGCCATCATAATAAGGATGACTGTAGTCAAAGTCCTTGAGTCGCTTGTCAACATCTTCCTGACCATACTCATAAGCAATGTATTTCAGGAAATCCTTACGATTCATCAGAGGACGTCTGGTGAAGTTCTGCAGGGTAGCTCTACCCGTGTAGTTAACAGAAACCCTACCCTCGTCACCCTTCTTGGTGGTAACAAGGACAACACCATTACCGGCCTCAGCACCGTAGATTGCGGCAGAAGCGGCGTCCTTCAGAATTTCAATTGACTCAATCAGCTGAGGATCAAGATACTGGATGCTTTTAACCTGCAGACCATCAACGATATAAAGAGGAGAAATATTCTCTGAGTTAGATGAATAACCACGTACACGGATGTCGGCACCACTACCAGGAGAAGCGTTGGTTAACACATTAATACCAGAGACCTTACCCTGAAGGGCGGCAGCAGCATCAGCAGTTGACAGATTCTTGATGTCGTCGGCCTTTACAGAAGCAACCGATCCCGTCAAGTCACTCTTTCTCTGAACACCATAACCAATGACAACCACGTCGTTCAGCGTCGTATTGTCTTCTTTCAGTACGATGGTAAGGTTGCTCTTTCCGGCAACCTTGACGTTCTGGGTTACATAACCCACATAAGAAATTGTAATGGTAGCATTCGAAGCTGCCTCCACAGAGAACTTACCATCCAGGTCGGTAATTGCGCCCTTCTGGCTACCCTGTACTTTAACAGTCGCACCGATAATCGGTCCGCCCGCCTCATCATTCACCGTTCCCTTGATTACACTCTGAGCCAATGCTCCCAGGGGGAACAAACAGAGCAGGAACAGTGCCATTAACGGCTTTTGCACGAATTTAAAATTACACATAAATGAATTAATTTAGTTAGATAATGGTAATATTTAAAATATAAAAAAGTGTTTCAGATTGCCTCGTTATTGGCTTGGCTTTCAACTTTCCGCTGCAAAGATAAGAATTATAATTTAACTTTCATTTGTATTAAGTATCACGTATTTTGCAGATTGTAACAAGTGTTATTTTACACTTATTTTTTCCACCTAAGCGATGATATTACTTTGTTTTTCTGCCACCAACGACCTGAAATTCCGCCTTCAAGTACCCTTATATAGGCCACTAACCCACTAATCACACATTATTATATAATAAAAAAGAACCCCGAAGCAACATCGGCCGCCCCGCATTAAGCAATAATACTTTATTGTTTGTTTCTAATACTTTATGATATGTAACATTTTAACACATCGAAACAAAATAAAAAAGCAACGATACATATAACAAAGTATTTAAGTTAATTTTATAATATCTTTGCACCCGCTAGCGAACACCGCGACGGATTTGACGCTCAGACAAAATTAAATTATATCAATCTACATTATCATAACAATTATCTAACTAATTTAATTATGTGGAATTTTAAATCACTGCAAAAGCCGTTAATGGCACTGTTCCTGCTCTGTTTGTTCCCCCTGGGAGCACTGGCTCAGAGCCTCGTCAAGGGAACGGTGAATGATGAAGCAGGTGTACCGATTATCGGTGCGACTGTTAAAGTACAGGGTAGCCAGAAGGGCGCAATTACCGACCTGGATGGTAAGTTCTCTGTGGAGGCAGCTTCAGATGCCACCATTACAATTTCTTATGTGGGTTATGTAACCCAGAACGTCAAGGTTGCCGGAAAGAACGACCTTACCATCGTACTGAAAGAAGACAACACAACACTGAACGACATAGTCGTTGTTGGTTATGGTACGATGAAGAAAAAGCTGGTTACCGGTGCTACAGTTCAGGTTAAGGGTGAGGATATCGCCAAGCTGAACACTACCAATGCACTCGAAGCCATGCAGTCAAGTACTCCTGGTGTGCAGATTACCCAGAGTTCTTCACAGCCTGGTAAGGGCTATAAGGTTTATATCCGTGGTATCGGTACTACTGGTGACTCTCAGCCCCTTTATGTAATTGATGGTGTCGCTGGTGGTAACCTCGATGGTATTAACCCTAACGATATCGAGAGCATTGACGTTCTGAAGGATGCTGCATCTGCAGCTATTTACGGATCACGTGCTGCTAACGGTGTTATTTTGGTTACTACTAAGCAGGGTAAGGCTGGTAAGATTGAACTCAGCTATAACGGTGCAATGGGATGGTCAAACGTTTATAAGCGTCCACAGCTGCTCAATGCTCAGCAGTTCATGACCATCATGGACGAGTATAGCTTCAATACTTCTGGTCAGAAAGTTGATTTCTCTGCTTATGTTCCACAGGATATCCTGAATAAGGTGGCTAATGGTTGGGAAGGTACTGACTGGTGGGGCGCATTTGATAATAAGAATGCTGTTCAGCAGAACCATTCTGTAACCTTGACTGGTGGTTCAGATCGTTCTAAGTTCAATATGTCTTATACCTATACTGGTAACGAAGGTATCATGGGTGCAGACAGAGCTTCTTACTACAATCGTCACACTATTCGTATCAACAGCGACCACGTGCTCCTGAAAGCTAAGGACTTCGATGTTATCACTATCGGTGAGAATATCTCTCTAGGCTATAGCAAGGACCACAACCTCGCTGAGGATGGTATGTACTGGAGCTATATTCATGACCTGCTTCAGACCAGCCCACTCGTTCCACAGTATGCAGACAATGGTGAAATCTATAACCATGTTAATTATGGTGCTGGTTGGAATGACTATTGGTTCAAGAACCCATGGGAAGGCCTTGAGAAGGGTGGCTTCAACTCAATGGCTGAGAGCCGCAACCTCAATGCAAGTGCCACTGCATTCCTGACCATTCAGCCTATTAAGGGTCTGAGATTCCGTTCGCAGTTCAATTATAATTGGGGTGCTGGTGCATACCGCAACTATGGTGAGCCACGTTCTCCATCTTCTGGATCAGGTACAGTTGAATCATATTCTGTAAGCCAGAATGCTTGGTTGAGCAGTAATTTCTCTATTGAGAACACTTTGACTTACGATCTTCCTATAATTGCTGGTCATAAGATTAGCGCCATGGTTGGTCAGAGCTTCCAGAGCAGTGCTTGGGGCGTAAATATCGGTGGTTCGAACAAGGCTAAACTTGGTGAGCAGCTTGCAACTCTGAAGGGTTGGGATTCTGCATATCTTTCTAATATGAAGCTTACAAGTGCTACTGATGCTACTCTTACAGGTTCTCCAAATGATGAGGAGTATCTCGCTTCTTATTTCGGTCGTCTGACTTGGGACTGGAATGAGACTTATATGGCTACTGTAACCATGCGTTATGATGGTTCTAGTATCTTTAATGACGGTCAGCGTTGGGGCTTCTTCCCATCTGTATCTGCAGGTTGGGTAATTTCTAATGAAAAATTCATGGAGAGCACCAAGAGCTGGATGGACTTCTTGAAGATCCGTGCTTCTTGGGGTCAGAATGGTAACAACCGTATTCCGAAGTACCAGTATCTGGCTACTATCCGTCAGTCTGGTGGTTCTGGTGACAGTGGTTATAAGTTCGGTTCTGATATGGCAACTTCTATCGGTGGTACTCCAAAGACTGGTGCTTATGCAGATATCGTTCCTAATCCTGACCTGACTTGGGAAACTTCTGAGCAGCTTGACTTTGGTTTCGATGCTCGTTTCCTCAATAGTCGTCTGGGTGTAAACTTCGACTGGTATAAGAAGACCACTAAGGACTGGTTGATCAGAGGTCCTCAGATTGGTATCTATGGTGCTAGCCCTGCTTATATTAATGGTGGTGACGTTGAGAACACTGGTTTTGAGCTCGCTCTTACATGGAACGACAATATTGGTAAGGATTTCAGCTATAATGTTGGTGTAAACCTTTATACCAATAAGAATAAGGTTACTCGTATCGCTAACGAGAACCACTATGTAAATGGAGCAGGTGGTATCCTCTCACAGGGTACAGAATTCCTCTACCGTGCTGAGGAAGGTAAGCCAATCGGTTACTTCTATGGCATGTCGTACAGCGGTATCTGGCAGACTCAGGACCAGATTGATGCTGCCCGTCAGGCTGGTAAGGCTGTTCTTGACAACGCAATGCCTGGTGACTGCATCTGGGATGACTGGAATAATGATGGCGTAATCGATTACTCAGAAGGTGCAAATAGCGACCGTCACGAGATTGGTAATCCTAACCCAGATATTATGCTTGGTGTTAACCTCGGTTTGAGCTATAAAGGCTTTGATTTCGCTGTGAACGGTGCTGGTGCATTTGGACAGCAGATTATGCGTTCTTACCGTTCATATGGTGATTCTTGGTGGCACAACTATGACACCACAATTCTGGACCGTTGGCATGGTGAGGGCACTTCTAACACTCAGCCACGCATCTCAGGTACAGGTCACCAGAACACTATCTGGAACTCTACACGCTACATGGAGGATGCCGACTACTTCAAAATTAAGACTGTAACTCTCGGTTACGACTTTAAGAACATTTGGAAGGGCTGCCCATTCCAGCAGCTTCGTCTCTATGTACAGGCTCAGAACCTCTATACATTCACCAGTTATACAGGTCTCGATCCTGAGGTTGGTTCATCTGGTGGCTCTGATAGCTGGGCTTCTGGTATTGATCTTGGTCTTTACCCACCATCTCGTACATATTTGGTTGGTGCAAGTATTAAATTCTAATTCGACTATTAAGATATGAAAAAGTATATTTTATCATCGTTAGCTGTTTTGTCAGCGGGTGTGTTTACATCTTGTAACGATATGCTGGACACAGATCCACGTCCTACAGAGATGACACAGGCTACTTTCCCTGGTAAGCCTGGAGATGTTGAGGCTGAGATTGCTGGAATCTATAGTATCATGAATACTATGGGTGGTGGTGACTCAGATAACCAGAATATTTTCTTCTGGTGGGAGGTAATGTCAGATAACTGCTATGGAAGTGGTGGTCTGCAGGACAACAAGGTTAAATCTCTTCATCATCTCGTTCAGATGAGTAGTAACCAGTACGAGACTCCATTCCTCCTTCTTTATGGTGGTATCGCTCGTGCAAACAATACAATCGAGACTATTGATAATGTGCCTTGGACAGATAAGGAAAAAGCACAGCGTGATCAGCTTCTTGGTGAGGCTTACTTCATGCGTGGCCTCTATACTTTGTGGCTTACACAGTTGTATGGTGATGTGCCCCTGATTACTTCTACCACTATTACAGAAGAGATGCAGCAGCAGGTTAGTGCTGATGAAGTTATCTATCCACAAATTCTTTCAGACTTCACTTCTGGTAAGAACCTGATGAGTACAACAGCTGGATATGGTGATGGTCATGCAAATAAGTTTGCTGCAGAGGCATTCCTCGCACGTGCATATATGTTCTGGGCTGGCTTCTATAAGAAGGTTAGTGATCTCTCTACAGGAGATGCCACTATCAATCTTGTTGAGCAGGAAGGATGCCAGGGAGGTTCTCTTTCTAAAGCTGATGTTGTAAATGCTCTTAAGGATATTATTGCCACTGGTGGTTACAAACTCTGTGAGGACTATCGTTCACTCTGGCAGTATTCTAACAGTTTGCTGTGGGATGAGGCTCATGATGGTGAAGGTCATGCTTATGAGTTCATTAAAGACATGAAGCGTGAGAACTGCTTCGACCAGCCTGGCATGGGTAATGGCAACACAGAGGAAATCTTCCAGATTCAGTTCATGAATGCTTCTAAGTGGGGTATTAATGGTGCAATTGAAAATGGTGGTATGTATTCTACCAGCCGTATGTACTGTAACTATCTGTCAACATTCTGGGGACTGCGTGTAAACGGTAACAACGGTAACCGCGATTACACCTATCCGTTCACTCAGGGTTGGGGACAGGGAACTCCTTCATGTAATATTTGGGACGACTGGACAATTGCTGAGAACAATGGAGGTTACAGTGACATCCGTAAGCTCGGTTCTTTGATCGACTGTGAAAACGAGTGTGCAGATTATTCGTATGTAAAGGACGACTGTGAGGAGTCTGGTTATGGAGTTAAGAAGTTCAACTCTATTACTCTTGATGCTTTGACAGGCGATAGCCCATGGTGGGATGCTGTTACAGGTTATTCTAGCAGTTCACTTGACAATCCTATGCAGGGTGACCACTTCGAGGACTATTATCTGATGCGTTATGCTGACGTTCTGTTGATGGCTTCTGAGCTCACAGGTGATGTTCAGTACATGAATCAGGTACAGGCTCGTGCTGGTGTGCCTCTGACAACTACTTATTCTTTGAAGGCTCTTCAGGATGAACGTCGTTGGGAGTTTGTATTTGAAGGTCTGCGTTTCAACGATATGCGTCGTTGGTCAGGTATTGACTCTGGCGAAAGTTCATACGCTGCTAAAGCACTTCAGGCTCAGGCTGGCAAGCTGATTGTTTGTCTTGGTGATAAAGCTAACAAGCGTAAGATGGCACATATGACTTGCTCTTGGGCTAAGCGTTATGCCGATACTAACGGTTTCTTGGCTAAGCCTCAGTCTCAGATCAATCTTATGAATGGTAAGCTCGAACAGAACCCTGGTTGGGATGCTGCTAGTGCTGAAACCCAGTATGTTACACTATATTAATGTTATAATTAAGTATTCAATATGAAAAAGATATTTATGCTTTTTGTCGCAGTGTTTGCGTTTATTGCCTGCGATCCTGTTCAGGAGAATATTGGCAATGGCGGTCATATATCTGTAGACGAACTTAAGGCTTTGAGTTCTGTGACTGTTGATAAAGCAGCCAGTGGCCTGAATGGCAATGTAGTTACTTGTTCTACTTCAGCACCAGTCAATGCAAAATGGACTCTTGGTGGTAAGGATCTTATCGGTAACTATGCATGGAAAAAGATGAAACTCGGTGATCATACCGTAACTCTTACAGCTCTTTGTGCTGATGGAACTGTAGTTACTGCCGACTTCCCTATCAGCTGTCAGGAAATTACTAATCCACTTCAGAAGTACTGGATTTATGGTGAGGATCCTGTTGCTCAGCCACCATTCAGACCAGGTGCATGGGATGCTGCAGCTATGCGTTTCAGCGATAATGAGGGTAAGTTCAAAGATATTAATGGAAATGAAGGTTTCTTGCCTTACCTTTCTGATGATGTTTATTGGGGCTTCAAGACTCTGATCTTCGATATCTCAGACGCTACTCCTGATTGTGCTGGCCGTATTATGAATGGTTGGTGGAGTGCCCGCTACGATAATGATAAGGATGTTCAGTTCACCAATGGTTTGTGGGAGCTTCCACTTACCGAGGCTATTGCTAAGGATTGTGCCCGTGGTAATGGTGGTGCTGGTAAAGACCTCGACCTTATGATTACTTCTGGTAGCTGTCAGATCAATGCTATTTACTATGAGGAATAATATTTCCTAAGCAGTATAATACTAATGGGCTGACCCAATCAAATGGGTCAGCCTTTTATAACCAAAAAACAATGAAAAAAAGCAATGTGTCTGGTGTCATATTATATGTAAGTTTGCTGACTTTCATATCATATGCTGTATATGTAATATGCATAAACCAAGAGGTGCTCTACACGGCTCACGACCGATCAGAATACCTTTATGGGACTCCATTCTTCCACGCTATGATGCAAAAACCATTTGGTTTGATGCAGTATGTGGGCGCCTGGCTCACACAGCTTTTCTATTATCCGGCCTTGGGCTCTGGCATTTTGGCAGCGATTTGGCTACTTATCTATTTTGTGGGTTCTAAAGCATTCCGGTTACAGGGAAGTGCCTCGGCACTGATGCTCTTGCCTGTAGCCTGTCTGCTCACATCTATTGTCGATTTGGGCTATTGGATTTATGTATCCACCATCAGAGGATATTGGTTCTCGCAGTCGGTAGGTTATCTAGTCATGCTGTTACTTTTGTGGGTAGCACGTTCCACTCCACGCAAATGGCATTTTGCATGGTATTTGCTTGCTTTCTGCATCTATCCAGTGCTTGGATGGTTTGCACTGCTTTTCGTTTTATGTTTGGTTCTTGCTGAAAAAATAACATGGCGAGAAATTATTGGTATTGTAATACTTATCTTTACCGCCAGCATTTGGTATACTCAATACTATTCTAATCTAAAATTCGACGACGTGATTCTGGCAGGCCTGCCTCGCTTCATAACCGCAAGTGATAAGACAGACCATCTCACCATCCCATTCTGGGTACTAGGTGCAATATCTGTACTCATCCCGCTTTGCTATCGTTATCTTTCCAAGTTCTTCATTCCAATCTTGTGTGCTGTTGCAGGTATCCTCTTTACCTCTTCACTTATGTACCACGACCAAAACTACATCGACGAAATGCGCATGGTACGCTACGCAGATGCAGATAACTGGCACGAAGTGCTTAATGTTGCAACAGAAAACCACAAACCGACAACTACGATTGTAATGCTAAAGAATATCGCCCTAATGAACGAAGGAGATCTACTCAATCAGTCGTTTAAGATGGGGAACATCTGTTATCCTATCAAGAATCCCGATTCTATTCGCGTCACCCTTTTGGATATTGCATCACCTTTGGTATACTACAATTATGGAATGATAAACGAAGCTATTCGCTTGAATTTCGAACTTGCCATACAAGCAGGTTTCTCGCCCTTCTTCCTGAGAATGCTTTCCCGCTGTGCACTTGCAAAAGGAGATAAAGAGCTTGTTGAACGCTATACCGCTCAATTGCATCATCATCTGTTTTACGACAATTGGGAACCGGCTCCAGTCACGGCAAACGTAAACATGCTACAGAAGTCTTATCCCGATGAGCTCACCGGAGTTGAAAACAGCGATAGTTATGTCGTAAATAGCATCAGCCTCTGGTACGAGTCCAATTATAAAGTGACTTCGGAACAAGCGTTGTTCTATTCAATGATTCGTTGCGATTCACGTCGTTTCTGGCCATCGCTCCGCAATTATGCAAAATTGCACATGAACGAGAATTTTCCTTTGCATGCTCAAGAGGCATATATTATGTATATGGATAAGGCTCCTGAAAAAAAACGCATGATGCTCCCAGTAGAACAGACAGTTTTCGACCACTACAAACAGTTCTGGGAGGCTCTTGAAAATAGGGCAAAGGCAAGAAAGTCACCAGAGAAGATACGTGAGGAAATGTATGAAGAATGGGGAGATACTTACTGGTATTACAACATCTTCGGGCGCATGGTCTATTAATAGGCCTGCATATAATGAAAACGCAATAAATCCAAGAAGACAATGAAAAGATATAACCACTATTTTTTTCTGCTTATAGCTGTTGCCATGCTGTTCTTGTCCTCGTGTGCCAATCATCCAGATGTTCCTTCTTCAAGTAAGAAGACCAAGAGTCTGCCAGCTATATTTCCTGACTATTGCAACGTAACCGTGCCCTATAATATTGCGCCACTAAACTTCATGCTTCCCGCCAACCAGTACGAAGCGTGTGTGGCACGTATCAGTACACCCGATGGTCAGCAACAGACATACGGCAATGGTGTGAAGGTTCAAATACCTGAGGCTGAATGGCACTCTATGCTCAACGCTTCAAAGGGAAAGAGCATAAAGGTAGAGGTCTGGGGAAAGAAAAAGGGCGAATGGCTCTCGTTCTCCCCCTTTGAGATACGCGTAGCCAAGGAGCCTATCGACGAATATCTGTCGTATCGTCTCATTGAGCCATCGTATGTGGCATGGACCTTCATGGAGATTGCCCAGCGTAACCTCACTTCATTCGAGGAAACGCAAATCTTCAACAACGAGATTACCATGAATGACAGGGAGAAAGGCCAGTGCATCAACTGTCACAGTTATCAGAACTACAAAACCGACAACATGCTCTTCCATGTGCGTCTCTCTAATAGCGGCACCGTGATTGTGAACGACGGCAAGGTATCGAGAGTAAATCTGAAGCGTGACTATACCATCTCTTCAGGTGTCTATCCGTCTTGGCACCCTACCGCCAAGCTAATTGCCTTCTCGACCGACCTGACACGACAGGCATTCCATACGGTCCATCCCAACAAGATTGAAGTTTACGATCTTGAAAGCGACTTAATTCTCTACGATGTAGAGACCGACTCAGTGAGCGTTGTCTGCAACGACTCCACCCTTTTAGAGGTGTACCCCACTTGGTCACCTGATGGCAAATACCTCTACTATTGTAAGTCCGTTCCATTGCCAGAAGAGATGCGCGACAAGGATATTAGAACCACTTATCCGAAGATACAATATAACCTGTATCGTCGTTCTTTCGATGTGACAACACACAGCTTTGGCGACGAAGAGCTGGTATATGACGCAGCTTCACAGAATAAGAGTGCCACCCTACCACGTATTAGTCCTGACGGCCGCTATCTGCTATTTGCCCAAGGTCAGTATGGCTGTTTCCATATCAGACACAATGATGGCGACATCGTCTGTATTCAACTCGGCCAAGAGAATCCGTCACCTCTCAATCTTACAAACCTGAATAGCGAAGGCCGTCCAGACAGTTACCCAAGCTGGTCAAGCAACGGTCATTGGGTTATGTGTGCCAGTCGTCGTGAGGATGGTAACTTCTGCCGTGTCTATTTCTCCTATTTCAATAACGGAATAGTAGAAAAAGCCTTTATGCTTCCACAGGAAGACCCAGAACACAACACCTTCCTTCTGAAAAGCTATAACCGTCCAGAGTTTATGGTTGAGCCTGTCAGAATTAGCGTTAATGAGTTCAGTAAAGTGTTTGACAAATAGTCAAAATGAAGAATATCCGTACTATATGCACATTCCTTTTCGGTGTGATGGTTCTACTCTTTTTCGGGCTGGTCTATCCACACCATCTACATTATCAGGAACAATATCAGCTTTTCCTCTTCGATGGTACATACGTATGGGAGATTATGAAACAACCAGGTGGCATTGCCGACTTGCTGGGGCGCTTCAGCACACAGTTTTTTCTTTTCGCCTGGGTAGGAGCTCTTATCATTGCAATTCTGCTCTCAGCGGTGCAACTTTTGGCACTCCAACTAAATAGTTCATGGACTAACCAAACGGCAAAGTCTAACGAGGGATGGCTATACGGCCTAAGTTTTGCACCTTCGTGTCTGCTTTGGCTCTACTTGCTCGATGAGAATGCGCTGCTTAGCGGTGTCTGGGCTGTGCTCATCACACTGCTTGCTGCATGGGGAATAGCGAAATCGGCCAAAGGTCGGACGAGATACATTCTGCTTATTATAGCAATTCCAATACTCTATTGGATGGTGGGACCTGTCTGCATTCCTTTTCCAATCGATAGTCTATGGACTAGCGTTCACTACTATCGCTATCCTACAGTATTTCCTATATTGCTTTGGGCAGCATCCTTGGCTGTCTTCATCTTCACACTCACTATCCACATCTGTCACCGATGGATCAACGCATCGAGCAGCTATGTTGTGACGCTCTGCTCTTTTGCGTTGGCAGCTACATGTATGGGGTATCTCATCTGGAGAGACAGCAACTTCAAAGCAGAAAAGGTGATGCAATATGACTTCATGGCATGCCACCAGCAATGGAATCGCATCATTGAGACTATCAACAAGGAAAAGCCCAACAACCAGATTGGCGTAACGGTACAGAATCTTGCCTTGGCCATGCATGGTATGCTTCTAGACCACATGTTCGAATATAACCAGAATGGCATTGCCGGCCTTCTGCCCGACGTCAAGACCGATGCCACCAGTCCTCTACCTACAGCCGAGGCTTTCTATCAGTTAGGCATGATCAATGTCGCTCAGCGAACGGTATTCGAAGCTCAGGAAGCTATTCTGGACTTCCAAAAGAGCGGGCGATGTTATAAGCGACTCGCCCAAACCAACCTCATTAACGGCAGCTATGAAGTGGCTCGTAAATATCTCATGGCACTACAAAAAACCCTTTTTTACAGGAAATGGGCCAATGAAACACTAGCACTGTTGGAAAATGAGAAGGCAATTGCCAATCACCCAGAATACGGGCGTCTACGACAAATGGCCTATAAGGAAGACTTCTACTTTAGTGACCATGTGACTCCCGAGATGCTTGAAAGCCTCTACTTCAGTAACACAGACAATGGAATGGCCTATCAATATCTGATAGCCTATTATCTGCTGACGGGCGACCGAGAAGGCTTAAATCACTTCAATTCAAAAAAGCGATGAGAAAGATTCTTTATATACTACTCTCACTTCTGATATTCTCTGCCTGCACAATCGAGACTGTCAGCGATGCAAGACAGGAGACCGTCCAGCCTCAGATATATCCCGACTACCTCGGTGTCACCATACCAGTAAATATTGCCCCTCTCTGCTTTAACATGGCTAATGAGGACGTTTTGCGCATTGATGCTGTCATTACAGACAACCATGGGAACAACCTGCATAGCCAAGGTGAAGAATCGATTGAATTCGACCTTGACGACTGGCATACTCTGCTCGGCCAAAATCTTGGCGACTCAATTTACGTGACTGTTTCAGCTAAATTTGCCGATGGTTGGCACACCTATCGTCCTTTCTCTATTTACGTCAGCCCCGACAGTATCGATTACGGCTTATGCTACCGTTTGATTGCGCCAGGTTATGAAGTGTGGAGCAAGATGGGTATCTACGAACGCGATCTCTCCTCGTTCGATGAACGTGCTTTGATAGAGAATACACAATTCGAGGGTTGTGTCAACTGCCATAGCTTTAACCGTGGCAACCCTACCAACATGAGCTTACATATCCGTGGTCCACATGGTGCCACACTGCTACGTAATGGCGATGGCTCTTTCACTGCCTACAACACTAAGACCAACCAAACACTCGGTTTCTGTGTCTATCCTTACTGGCATCCTTCTGGCCGCTATGTTGCATATTCAACCAATGCGACGAGCCAGCTATTCCACAGTGCTGACCACAACCGCATTGAGGTATTTGATACAGCCTCTGACCTCCAGGTCTATGATGTAGACAAAAATGAGCTACTACTTTCGCCTCTTCTCAAGCAAGACACGGTTTATGAAACCTTTCCGGTTTTTTCGCCCGATGGACGTTCGCTCTATTTCTGCGCAGCCCGCGCCCTTCCTGAAGGCGGTCATCAACTCGATTCAATTCGATACAATCTTTACCGAATTGATTTCGACCCCGAAACGGGAAGTTTCGGCAACCATATAGAGACTATTATCGATGCCGAAGCCCATCATCAATCGGTATCCTTCCCTCGCCCCTCCTACGACGGACGTTTCCTTTGCTACACGCTCTCCGACTATGGGCAGTTCAGCATCTGGCATCATGAGGCTGACCTTTATTTGTTGAACCTCTCAACAGGTGAAAGCTATCCCATGACTGGGGCTAATTCTGAAGATACAGAATCGTTTCATAACTGGAGTAGCAATTCACGCTGGCTCGTCTTTAGCTCCCGCCGTGATGACGGTCTGTATACACGACCTTATTTCTGTCATGTCGATGCCAATGGGGGGATTAGTAAGGCTTTTATGTTGCCACAGCGAAATCCGCATCGTTTTTACTACGAGCGTTTACTCTCCTTCAATGTACCCGATTTTATCATTGGGCCGACTCACTTCGATGGTCGTAAAGCCTGTCAAATTATCAACGATGAATATCGCAAGGACTTTGGCGTACGTAAAGAGCCCTCTTCTAACTAACATACCAACAAAACTGCAGACTTACAGGTTAGCTACTACAAGTAGTTAATTAGACACATTGTTTTGGTATTCAAAAGGTGCTGCGTCGGGATGACGCGGCACCTTTTTATAGTTTTTACAGAAAGAATTAACAGAATTAATCGTGTTTGCGTTTATTATCAAACTTGTGCAGTAAGAAATTGAAGGCTTCCAAACCAACAAGAACGAGAAAGGTTGAAGCCATAGAAAGGATATACATTCCTCCGCCACAAGCCAGACCTATGGCAGCTGTCACCCATAAACCTGCTGCCGTGGTCAACCCGCGAACCACATTTTCACTCTTGTGGAAAATAATGGTACCGGCACCTATAAAACCGATGCCAGATACGACCTGAGCAGCTACGCGAGCTACATCCCAACGATGTTCTGGTGTATGCATAGCACCCTCAAAGCCATATGCAGAGACAATCATAAATAGAGCCGATCCAAGTGCTACCAGAAAATGGGTGCGAAAACCCGCCTCTTTTGCACGATATTCACGTTCCAAACCTATCGCACCCCCCAATAGGGCTGCCACGAAAATTCTCAATATAAAATCCAGCTCCATTTCCATATCATTATTCTTTAATTACTTTGCGATAGCAACGATGACGACGATGGTTCTCTGATTCAAGATACTGCCACTGAGAAAGTACACCCTCATTAGTCTCCATCTGTGGCCCCGTTTCCGCCCACTCAAAACCATAACGTTGGAACCAACGGATCAGATCGTCAAAGATAAGTGCATTAGCACCCTTAGCACGGTACTCAGGTAAGACACCTATAAGTAACAAATCGACAACATTTGTCTTATGCCACTTCAATATTTTCAGCAGGTGCCACCAGCCAAAAGGCAGGAAATGTCCGTCACGCGTTTTCTGCAAGGCTTTTGAAAACGAAGAAAACGTAACACCAAAGCCTACCATTTTATTACCATCCATGATAGCCGTAATGAGATTCAGATCAGCAATTTTAATGTAATCGTTTACTAGTTTATCAACTTGTGAATCTGACAATTGTGAAAAGCCATAAAGATCCTTATAGGTAGCATTCAGCAAGCGGAACACTTCATGTCCCCAGCCTTCACATACCAATTCTTTGCGAGTAAATTTATGCACTGTCAACCCGTATCGTCTTCGAACCATCTCAGTAATCTTGGAAAACTTCTCAGGTACGACCTCGGGGATTTTCACTTTGTATTCCAAATAGTCGTTGTCTTTTCCGAATCCTCCCATCTGCTCCATGTGTTTTGGATAGTAGGGATAATTGTAATTGATATACATGGTTGAAAGTTCATCAAAACCGTCAACAAGCATTCCCTCACGATCAGTATCAATAAAGCCCAGAGGGCCGACTATCTCAGTCATACCTTTCGTCTTACCCCAGTCTTCAACAACTTTTATAAGCGCTGTCGACACTTCCAGATCATCAACAAAGTCGAACCAGCCAAAACGAACCTGTTTACAATTCCACCGTTCATTGGCACGATGGTTAATAATGGCTGCCACGCGACCTACAACCCTTCCATCCTTATATGCGAGGAAATACTCAGCCTCGCAACACTCAAACGATGGATTTTTATCACGACGGAGCGTGGCCATTTCATCACTATATAAATAAGGCACGGCACAATTGTTACTCCGATACAGGTCATAATAAAACTGTATAAACTGCTTCAGCTCCTTTTTGGTGTTTACCTTTCTAATCTTAATCATTCTTTCGGTATTTCAAAGATAAAACGACTACCATTTTCATAAGTTTCATCCAGCCAGATTTTTCCATCAAGCAATCTTGCTATTGCATTGCAGATAGCAAGATCCATACCAGAAGTCTTAGCACTACCACTCGTAATAACCATTGGTTCAAAAATATGTTTTCGCCACTCGGGCTCAATGCCCCGACCAGTATCAGACACTTCAAACCGGATAAATCCATCCTTCTCCATACAGTTCAACAGCACCTCGCCCTCATCTGTATACTTGATGGCATTGTCAAGCAAGTGATTCATCACCTTTCTCACAACTTGCATATCGCTCTTTACCATGACATCGTCATTCACCGACGTCCGGAGGAGCACTTCCACCCCAGGTTTCCTATTATGCTCACGCATTGTTTCAACGGCATTCTGACAAAGTAAGTTCGGGCTAAACTCTTCTGTTTTATCAAGTCCCGATTTACTCTCATAATACGACAACTCAAACATGTCATCAATAATATCAATCAAGCGCTTTGCACCATCCTGGATATGTTCATTCATCATTTCACGCTCCTCTGGAGAAAGTTGCACATCGTCTGAAGCCAGAATATTCGAAAAACCAGCAATAGGATTAAGCGGCGTGCGCAACTGACGAGCTAGTTTATTAAAGAACTCACGTTTCAGATCAAGTTCTTTCTCTGCCTTTTGTCGTTCTTCATGCTCTAGCACACGCGCCTTACGTTCCTCTTGGTTAGCCTTACCAAGCAGAGCGTTCTCATAACGGAGCCTACGTGTCAGTTTCACCCTTCGCCATATAATCCAAACAAGCAGAGCCACAAACAGAGCAATGAAAAGATATATAATGACAGTAATGAGCTTTGAATTCTGCTCTTCAAGTTCCTTGTTCTTTAACTCCAAACGTTCATTATTTAACTGCATAATATATTCCGAAAGAAGCCCAGAACGCTCAGCCTTATAGATGGAGTCACGATCGTACTTGTACTCTATCATTTGTTCATAGGCCTTCTCATTTTCACCCATAGCATGAAAAATACGAGCCTTGGCATAATCTATCTGGTCACGTTCCGGAAGACTATCAGATAGTGCGAGCGCACGTTTATAGTTACCGTTTACATAATAATATAGAAGATTGACATGAACCTCAGAATCATCAGCTGGCGTACCCTTACGCGCCTTCAAGCGCTCCGTATAATACCGATTGAAGGTATTTACATCCGGATGGACTTTGTCACCCTCCAACTCACAAAGCAGCGTGAGCACACGCATCTTGTGTTGATTGCTCACATTAGGTTCCATCAGCACCTTCTCCGCATATATCATGCCCTGCCTCACATCGCGACGACCATTTACGGAAAGAAGTACCAACTCAATATAATCAGCAGCGGCACTCTGCCCTGGAGCATTTTGGTGTAGAAATTCTATGGCATCCATAAACCTCTTCTCCGCATTATCATAATCACGCATTTGCTGATATACCGTTCCTGTTACGTGGATAGCAGTATACTGGCCAAATATGCTATTATGCTCTTGAGCATAGGATTCCATCTTGCGTGCTATCTCAAGAGCGTGCGTACGACGCTGATGAGTCGACTCATAAATTGACAGATTACCCCAAGCACGATAGAACACAACATCGTCATCTGCCTTCTTCGTTGCTTCCATCAGGTCTGAAATTACCTTTCTGAAAGCCACGGAATCATCTTGATAAAAGAGACGGTACATCTCTGTCTGCAATTCTGCAACCTTACCTTTTATGTCCGACTGGGCATACGCAGGAAGAGATAACAGTAAGCCGCAAATAGCCATCATCAGAATATGTCTTATTTTTCCCGACATCTCCATTTTACAGTTTTAGCACTGCAAAGGTACAACTATTTCCGCAAAAAAGACAATGTTTTCCAAAAGTTTTTATACTCAAAGTGCTTCAATGTATTCGTAAAGCTTCTTATAAAAGGGGTGACGAGTCATCGTCGAGGCATCGCCAAGAATGATGAGTTTCATGCGGGCACGAGTCATGGCAACGTTCATACGACGAAGGTCACGTAAAAAACCAATCTGTCCCTCATCATTAGCACGTACCAGCGATATTAGTACTATATCACGTTCTTGACCTTGGAAGCCATCAACAGTATTCACACTAACCAACTGGCGATAAGGTCTCACCCATTCTTTCTTCTTCAGCAACCTCCGCAGGTATTGCACCTGAGCACGATAAGGAGAGATGATTCCAACATCCAACCGTTCTTCCAGAATACGCCCTTTACCTATCTTTCGGAGATAGTTCTCAAGTGCAAGTAGAGTGAGTTCTGCTTCAGCCTTATTGATACGGCCATAGTTCTCACCTACGAACTGTTCCTTAAACGACACGCCACTTTCCTCAGGTATCCCAAATTGAGATGTATCAATCCATGTAATCGGAATATCAAGATCAAGTATACTGCGATACTTCACCTCTGGCGCGCTCTCTACCTGATTACCATAGAACCAATCGCTAGAAAAGCGCATAATCTCTTCATTCATTCGGTACTGTATCTTTAGTAGTGATAACACCTCAGGCTTATTCTCTGCGATTCGCTCCATGAGAGTTTTACCAAGACCTGCCTTCAAGGCTGCCAGACTTTTGACCGTTGGAGGCAACTGACAGTGGTCACCTGCAAAAACCACCCTTGACACCTTGCAGATAGGAATCCAGCAAGCTGCCTCCAAGGCCTGTGCAGCCTCGTCGATAAATAACGTGCCGAATTTCTGACCTTCCAACAGACGGTTTGCAGAACCGACAAGCGTACAGGCTATGACGCGCGCTTCTCCGAAAAGTTGTGCATTGATGCGTATTTCCAGTTCTGTGGCACGTTCTTTCAGACGTTCCATCTTCTGATAATACTTTTCGTCTCCGCGTTTCCGATGAGCCCTCATCTCACGAATGGCTTTGCGAATCGCCCACAATAGTTCATAATCTGGATGTGCTTCAAAACGGCGTTCATAGGTAAATGAGAGCATCTTGTCGTTTACACGTGATGGATTCCCTATTCTCAACACATTGACCCCCCTGTCAACAAGTTTTTCCGAAATCCAATCCACAGCCATATTACTTTGTGCGCAAACCATCACTTGATTTTCCCGTCGCAATGTCTCATAGATAGCTTCAACAAGTGTCGTTGTTTTACCTGTGCCTGGAGGTCCATGCACTATCGCCACATCTTTGGCTCTTAACACCTTATTGACGGCATCCTCTTGAGTGCGATTCAAATATGGGAAATGAAGTGGCGCAAATGAGAATGTCTCTGTTTTTAGCTGCGAATAAAATAAATCACGCAAATAACCTAAACGTCCTTTTGCTTTAATCACACGATCCAAAGCATCGAACATCGTTTTATAGCTTGTCTCGTCAAAGAAAAGCTGGATTCCCACACGCTCTGCGCCTTGCACATCAATAAGTTTTCCATTATCTGGTACGACCACCACCATTCTATCGCCATCAACATAACTGACAGTTGCCGTAAAATTGAAATAATGAATCACCTCCTTATCATCCACATGAAAAAAGGCCACAGGTTTCCCAAACTCAAAATTATGTTCAATTTCCTCGTCTTCCAGACGATACACTTCCACGGACAACTGGTTCAAAGAATTATAGTAACTCTTACCCATTTTCAGCGGATACCAAGCATCACCTCGTTTCACTTTCCGCTGCAGTCCCATTTCTTCTGTCTGTTTGCGGAAAGCATCTTTCTCAGTCTGATACTCTAATTGTAGCAGCAGGCGTTGTTGCTGAAGAGCCTGTATAGGTGAATACTGTAGATTTCCCATAAATCGCCCACAAAGGTACAAAAAATCCGGGAAACTCATATCACCTTATAAAAAAAATGCGTACCTTTGCAGCCGAAATGAAACAGATATTGTTGATAAACGATGTAGTAGGCTACGGAAAGGTTGGCATGGGAGCCATGCTACCCATCTTGTCATATCTAGGCATTCCCACCTATAGTCTTCCTACAGCGCTCGTATCAAACACTCTCGACTATGGCAAGTTCAATATTCAGGACACTACAGAATACATCCGCGGCACTCTACCTGTATGGAAGAAGTTAGGCTTTAGTTTTGATGCCATCTGCACAGGTCTTATGTTCAGTGATGAGCAAGCCAAACTCGTGGCCAGCTACTGTAAAGAGCAAGGCGAATCGGGTACATGGGTCTTTGTTGACCCCATCCTTGGTGATGGCGGACGCCTTTATAATGGCGTCACCCAGAAACAGGTTGAACTTATGCGTGAGATGGTTTCTGTAGCCCATCTCACATTCCCAAATTATACTGAAGCCTGTTACCTCACCGATACCCCCATTCACATGGAGGGTGTTTCATGGGAGCAAGTAGCCGACCTGCTCGACAAATTGCGTGACATTGGCTGTAAGTCGGCTCTCATCACAAGTTGCAAGATTGATGGACAGAATGCAGTAGCTGGCTATAATCATTTTGACGACCACTATTTCCACTTGAATTATCATGAAATTCCTGGCCTTTTCCACGGTACTGGTGATATTTTCTCAGCGGTTCTCATTGGCCATCTTCTCAATGGAGAATCACTGAAGACATCTACTCGCACCGCTATGGACACTGTCTTCCGTATGATTGATCGTTATCGCAATACTGACGACAAGAACCGTGGCATTCCTGTTGAAAAATGCCTCGACCTCCTATAATTCCGGTTAGATGCCATTTGTTCACACTTTAATCTCTGACATCCCCAAGCCCAAGCAGTTCACCTACCCGTTCTGCTATGAGCCTCATCCACTTTGCATCGAAGCGGTCGAGCTTATAAAACAGGAGATTGCCCATATTAACCCCCATGAAGGGAAGATGTTCGGCGTACTAGTAGTAGAGACAGAACATAAACTCGGTTTCCTTGCAGCCTATTCGGGTTTACTAGAAGGACGTAACGACTGGCCTTACTTTGTTCCACCAGTTTTTGATGCTCAAAAACCTGATGGTTATTTTAAAGCTCGTGAGCGCGAAATCATGCAATCAGAACAGCACAAACAAATGTCGCAGGATCTCCAACTATGGCTCTTCCATCAATATCAGTTTCTTAATGCCAACGGCGAGCAACGCGATCTTGTTGATATATGGCAAGACTACCATAGTTCTCCGCGTATCCGCAAGAAATTCCCACTACCACCAGGAGGCACTGGCGATTGTTGTGCTCCTAAACTTCTTCAGTATGCATACAGCAAGCATCTTAAGCCAATCTGCATGGCCGAATTTTGGTGGGGACCTTCTCCGAAAAGCGAGGTTCGCCATCATGGTCTCTTCTACCCAGCCTGTCGAGGCAAATGCAAGCCCATTCTCACTTGGATGCTTCAAGGGTTAGACGTAGAGCCCAATCCTGAGGAAATGATTCATCCCCACTTAAACTTCGAGGTAATATATGAAGACGATGCACTGGCTGTTATCAACAAGCCTTCAGGGCTCCTCAGTGTCCCAGGGAAGGCCTACGATTATTCTGTAGCTACAATCGCCCAAGAACGATGGCCTGGCTCCATGGTTGTTCATCGTCTTGATATGGGTACGTCAGGCCTCATGATTATTGCAAAATCTAAAGCGACATACGTTCCTCTACAGGAGCAGTTTGTCAAACATATGGTTGAGAAACGATATATCGCCTTACTTGAAGGTCTTGTCACCCCTCCTCTGGGAAGAATCGAACTGCCGCTACTTAGTGATCCATTAAACCGCCCTCGTCAGATAGTCGACTATCGGCACGGCAAGTCGGCCGTTACCGAGTATGAAGTTCTATCCACTTCCAACGAACCGCTTACCACACTCATTGCTCTTTACCCTCATACAGGCCGCACTCATCAACTCCGTGTTCATTGTGCACATCCCGACGGACTTGATTGCCCCATCGTTGGTGACGAACTTTATGGCAGAAAAGCAGAACGCTTATGCTTACACTGTGACCAAATAAGATTCGCCCACCCGATATCAGGTGAGCGAATGTATTTCGAATTACCGAATCCTTTTGTATAAGATTACTTTTCTTCTGGAGCTTGCCCAATCAAATCCATAAACTCATCAAGTTTTGGTGTGATGATGATTTGTGTACGACGGTTACGCTGCTTACCCAGTTCCGTATCATTGCTGGCAATAGGGTTGTATTCACCACGCCCGCCTGCTGTCAGTCGTTTCGGATCTACACCATAGTCGTTCTGCAAAGCCTGTACCACCGACGAAGCACGAAGCGTGGAAAGATCCCAATTGTTACGAATATTTGTTTTCTTGATAGGAACATTGTCTGTATTACCTTCAACGAGCACATCATAATCCTTATAATCTTTGATAATCTTAGCAATCTTAGACAATGTTTGAGCAGCACGGCTGTTAATCTCATAAGAGCCACTTTTATACAACATATTATCAGCCAATGATATATATACCACGCCCTTCAACACCTGTACATCAACCTCCTTCAATTCCTCATTCGAGAGCGAACGGGTCAAATTGTTCGTAAGTACCATGTTCAGTGAATCGCTCTTCGACTTCACTTCTACCAAGTGACGGATATACTGGTTCGACTCATTGATCTGATCTACCAACTTCTCAATAGAGATATTGTTCTGTGAAGCGTTTGTCAGGCTCTTGTCAAGCGACTGCTGTAGAGCCGTATACTTAGCCTCTGCATTCTGAAGGGCTTGCTGCATGCCACGTTGCTGCTCTTCCAAAGCCGTGATACGCGCATTCTTTGCAGCCAAATCTTCCCTTGCATCTTGCAACTTCTCGGTGAGTGACTTGTTCTCCGTCTGGCAGTTCACCAGATCCTTCTTGCTGGCACAGCTAGTCATCAGCCCCATAGCCAGAGCTATAAAAAAAACATTCTTCTTCATACTTATAACCATTAAAAAAAACTTATTCGGTGCAAAATTAGTGAACTAGCTGAAAAAACAATGGATTAATGCTTGTAATTAGATTTATTTTAATTAAATTTGCAGACAAAAACCAAATAACAGATGAAAAATATCAAAACACTACTCCTCACAGTATTCTGCATGACCGCATTTGGCGGCTCTGCACAACTTACCAAAGGCGTCACCAAAGACCTAGCCAACCAGCGTAAAGCAAACATCAGTAATGTCATTTACGACCTAACCTTCAACATCCCCGCAAATTCTCAGGACAAAGTTACGGGCAAGAATGTCATCACTTTCGACCTCAAGCAGAAGGCCGATGTCATACTTGACTTCCAAGGCGGGTTTAATGGAACATGTTATGTCATTACCAAAAAAGGCAAAAAAGAGAAACGCAAGTCTATTGTGGCTTCTTATCAGAATGAACACATCATTATTCCCAATAAACTGCTTGTAGAAGGTACAAATCGTATCGAGTTGAATTTTACCAGCCTTGACAAGGCTCTCAATCGCCATCAAGACTATATGTATACGCTTTTTGTACCCGACATGGCACGGTCATGCTTCCCATGCTTTGACCAACCCGACCTTCGAGCCAGATTCCTGACCGACATCAAAGCACCAACTGGTTGGAAGACAATGACCAGCGATCCATGCTGTCCTCTCCCAACCTACCTCTACTCTTTTGTTGCAGGCAACTACCAAGAGAAAATTGCTACCCGCGACGGACGTCCTATGCGTGCCTTATTCCGCGAAACCGACCCTGAAAAAGTCAAGCAACTTGACCAAGTGTTCGACGAGGCTGCCGCAGCATTAAAATGGATGGAGGGTTATACTGGCATCGCAAATCCCTTTGCAACCGAATACGGAGTCGTTATTCTTCCAGGCTATCAGTTTGGCGGAATGGAACATCCAGGTGCCATCCAACTCAGTGACCGACGTATTTTCCTTGATAAGAATGCCACTCAGGAAGAGTTGCTTAGTCGTACAGAACTCATCGCACACGAGACAGCCCACCTCTGGTTTGGCGACCTAGTCTCGTTGAAATGGTTTGAGGATGTATGGGCCAAAGAGGTCTTTGCCAATTTCATGGCGTCTAAAATCACACGCCGACAATATAATAAAGTTGACCACGAGCTAAACTTTATCAAAACCTATCAAGCCCGCGCCATTGCCATCGACCGCACAGAAGGCACTCACCCAATTGCCCAAGAACTTGGCAATCTTAACTGCGCCAGCTTGCTCTACGACAACATCATCTACGATAAGGCACCTGTTATGATGCGCATGCTTGAGAACATGATGGACGCCCCAACCATGCAAAAAGGACTACAGAACTACCTGGCGGAACATGCCTACAGTAACGCCTCTTGGGATGATCTCATTGATGCACTTAGCCAAGTAGCCCCCAAAGTCGGCGTACGTCAATTTAGTGATGTATGGGTAAAACAAAAAGGATTGCCAAACATTCACACCACTTACCGTGATGGCAAACTCATCGTTACTCAGACCGACCCTTATGGCCGTGGCCTCTGCTGGCCTCAGAAATTTGATATTAAACTGATTAACGAGTTGGGCGGTAGTCGAACCATAACTGTTGAAATGAATGAATCGCAAAAGTCATTCAACATTCCTCTCACGCCAGATTATATCATTCCGAATTACAGCGGTATGGGCTATGGAATCTTTACCCTTGACGACCATTATGCCAAAAAACTCCCCATGCGTCTGATTACGACCCGTAGTGACCTACACCGTTTCTGTTTGCTCCAGACCATTCATGAGAATTATCTGTTAGGAAAAATCCCTCCTTCTCATTTCGGTGAGCTATACCGTTTCATGATGAAAGAAAAGAATCCACTCATCATGTCAACAGGCGTAGACCAGATGTTCAAGATCTCTACTGACATGCCAATGTCTTCTCGCAAAACCCTTGAGCTCTGTATGATGGACTTGCTGGGCGAGAACAAAACGCAAGAATGCCGTCAATATATTCTCCACAAGCTATCAGCTAACGCCGTCTCTCCCGAAGTTCTTGACAAGATTAAGAAGATGTTCGACGCTCATAACGATCCTGCTTTCAGCGAACATGACTACATGGATATGGCTTATCGTCTTGCCATTGTGCGCCCAAGCCAACGTGAAGAGATCCTTAGTACAGAACGTGCGCGTTTGACAACACAGGAGCTGCGCGACGAGTTCGACTATGTAAGCCGTGCTTGCAATCCCGATGCCGATGCCCGTATCCAAGTATTCAATAGTTTATTAGCCCCCGAAGGCCGTCAGCATGAGCCATGGGCACTCCAGACACTTGCTTTGCTCAATTCTGACGTTTACGAGCCACAAAGCAACAGTTACATCATGCCAGCCCTTCAGTCGTTGCCTTACCTGCAGCAGACCAGCGGAATTTTCTTCCCAAGCAACTGGACAAAAGCCTTATTAAGCACCCATAAAAGTTCTGAGGCTGCTCAAGAGGTTGAGAAATTCCTTCAGACCGATAAGGCTTGTTCCGAGAACCTGAAGAACAAAGCTCGCGAGGCCTCATGGATTCTGATGAAGCAGATTCCTTACGTAGAACAAGCAAAGCCAAGTGTCACCTCAGTTAATAAGAAAGCTAAATAAATTCCCCTCTATCTAAAGAGAGTAATCACATTCCCAGCGCATTGCAAAATGTGCTGGGATTTTTTTATCTCAAATATATTTGGTCTTTTGCCGTTTTTTTAGTAATTTTGCCACCCAAAATAAAACTTAATAATATATAAGGTATGATACGCTTCTTTCAGACCCCACAGAAAACGGTGATAGCCACTGAGGTTGATCACGCACTGAGTGAACAGGAAATCAAGGAATTAAACTGGCTCTATGGCGATGCTACGCTGTTAGATGCCGAGCAACTGGAGGGCTACTATGTTGGTCCACGCCGCGAAATGGTGACACCATGGTCGACAAATGCCGTTGAGATTACACAGAATATGGGCCTCAGCGGCATTTCTCGTATAGAGGAATATTTTGCCGTAGACTCAAAGGATGCCGAGCACGACGAGATGTTGCAGCGTATGTATAATGGCCTGAATCAGGACATTTTTACCATTAACATTAAGCCAGAGCCAATTAAGTATGTGGATAATCTGGAGGAATATAACGAGCAGGAAGGTCTGGCTCTGAGCCCTGAGGAGATTGAGTATCTGCATGGACTAGAGAAAAAGAACGGTCGCCCTCTTACCGATTCAGAGATCTTCGGTTTTGCGCAGATTAACTCTGAGCACTGTCGTCATAAGATTTTTGGTGGTACATTTATCATTGATGGTAAGGAGATGGAGAGTTCGCTCTTTGCAATGATTAAGAAGACTACACAGGAGAATCCTAACAAGATTCTTTCGGCCTATAAGGATAATGTAGCTTTTGCGCAGGGTCCTGTGGTTGAGCAGTTTGCTCCAAAGGATCAGAGCACAAGCGACTATTTCCAGGTAAAAGATATCGAGAGTGTTATCTCGCTGAAGGCTGAGACACACAACTTCCCCACAACCGTAGAGCCTTTCAATGGAGCTGCTACAGGTACTGGTGGTGAAATCCGTGACCGTATGGGTGGTGGTGTAGGTTCATGGCCTATCGCTGGTACAGCTGTTTATATGACTGCTTATCCTCGTTTGACTGATGATGATAAGCTCACTCGCGATTGGGAGAGCATTCTGCCTGTTCGCCAGTGGCTGTATCAGACACCAGAGCAGATTCTAATCAAGGCTTCGAATGGTGCATCTGACTTCGGAAATAAGTTCGGTCAGCCACTGATTTGTGGTTCTGTACTTACCTTCGAACACCAGGAGCCAAACGATACCAAGTATGCTTACGATAAGGTTATCATGCTGGCTGGTGGTGTTGGTTATGGTACTAAGCGTGACTGCCTGAAGAAAGAGCCTCAGAAGGGTAACAAGGTGGTAGTAGTAGGTGGTGATAACTACCGTATCGGTCTTGGTGGTGGCTCTGTATCATCAGTTGATACAGGTCGCTATAGCAACGGTATCGAGTTGAATGCTGTTCAGCGTGCTAACCCTGAGATGCAGAAGCGTGCCTACAACCTGGTTCGTGCCCTCTGTGAGGAGGATGTGAACCCCGTTGTTTCAATTCACGACCATGGTTCAGCCGGTCACCTCAACTGTCTCTCTGAGCTTGTTGAGGAGTGCGGTGGTGAGATTGATATGACCAAGTTGCCTATCGGCGATAAGACTCTGAGCTCTAAGGAAATTATTGCTAACGAGAGTCAGGAGCGTATGGGCTTGCTCATCGACGAGAAGCATATCGAACACGTACGTAAGATTGCTGAGCGCGAGCGTGCTCCACTGTATGTAGTTGGTGAGACTACTGGCGATGCTCACTTCTCTTTCAAGCAGGGTGATGGTGTAAAACCATTCGATTTGGATGTGGCACAGATGTTTGGTCACTCACCAAAGACTATTATGAAGGATAATACTGTAGAGCGTCACTATGCTGACGTTACCTACAGTCAGGATAAGATTAACGAGTACCTCGACCGTGTGCTCCAGCTGGAGGCTGTGGCTTGTAAGGACTGGTTGACTAACAAGGTCGACCGTTCGGTTACAGGTAAGATTGCACGTCAGCAGTGTCAGGGTGAGATTCAGTTGCCTCTGAGCGACTGTGGTGTTGTAGCCCTCGACTATCGTGGTGTTAAGGGTATCGCCACAGCGCTTGGTCATGCACCTCAGGCTGGTCTGGCTGATCCTGCTGCTGGTTCAGTACTCTCTGTAGCAGAGGCTCTCACAAACATCGTATGGGCCCCACTCGCTGAGGGTATGGATTCACTCTCACTCTCAGCTAACTGGATGTGGCCTTGCCGCTCTCAAGAGGGTGAAGATGCCCGTCTGTATGCTGGTGTAAAGGCTCTGAGCGATTTCTGCTGCGACCTGCACATCAACGTGCCAACAGGAAAGGACTCACTGTCGCTCTCTCAACAGTATCCTAACGGCGAGAAGATCATCTCTCCAGGAACAGTAATTGTATCTGCTGGTGGTGAGGTCTCTGACATTAAGAAGGTGGTAAGCCCCGTATTGGTTAACGATAAGAATGCATCACTCTATCATATTGACTTCTCGTTCGACGAGCAGCGCCTTGGTGGTTCTGCCTTCGCTCAGAGTCTGGGTAAGGTAGGCAACGATGTTCCTACTGTTAAGAACGCAGAGTACTTTGCCGATGCATTTATGGCTGTTCAGGAGATGATTAACCGTGGTTGGATTATGGCTGGTCACGATATCTCTGCTGGTGGTTTGATTACTACTCTGCTTGAGATGTGTTTCGCTAACCAGAAGGGTGGTATGCATATCAACCTGCACGACATCTGTGCCGATGGCGATGTTGTTAAGACTCTCTTCGCAGAGAACCCAGGTGTAGTTATCGAGGTAAGCGATGAGTACAAGCAGGAGTTCAAGGACTTCATGGAGGAGCAGGGTGTTGGCTATGCTAAGATTGGTTATCCTGTTGAGGATGCCCGCACCATCGCAGTTAAGGCTGGTGATGTAGAGCATACATTCGACATCGATGCACTCCGTGATACATGGTATAAGACTTCTTACCTGCTCGACCGCAAGCAGAGCTTCAATGGTAAGGCTGCTGAGCGCTTCGCTAACTATAAGAAGCAGCCTATCGAGATGCAGTTCAACAAGGACTTCACAGGTAAGCTCGCTCAGTATGGTATCTCTGCCGATCGTCGTCAGGCTTCTGGCATCAAGGCTGCCATCATTCGTGAGAAGGGTACCAACGGTGAGCGCGAGATGGCTTACTGCTTGTATCTGGCCGGTTTTGATGTGAAGGACGTAATGATGACTGACCTGATTTCTGGTCGCGAGACACTCGAGGATATCAACATGATTGTATTCTGTGGCGGATTCTCTAACTCCGACGTACTTGGTTCGGCTAAGGGTTGGGCTGGTGCCTTCCTCTTCAATCCTAAGGCCAAGGAGGCACTTGATAAGTTCTATGCCCGCGAGGATACTCTCTCATTAGGTATCTGTAACGGTTGTCAGTTGATGGTTGAGCTCGGTCTGACTGGCGCTAAGGGCGCTAAGATGCTGCACAACGACTCTCATAAGTTTGAAAGTGAGTTCATCTCACTGAGCATTCCTCATAACAACTCTGTCATGTTCGGCTCATTGAGTGGCAACAAGCTCGGTTTGTGGGTTGCTCACGGAGAGGGTAAGTTCTCACTGCCCGAGGCTGAGAGTGCTTACAACGTGATTGCTAAGTACAACTACGCAGGCTATCCTGCTAATCCTAACGGATCCGACTATAACGTAGCAGGTATCTGCTCTGCCGATGGTCGTCATCTCTGCATGATGCCTCACTTGGAGCGAGCCGTATTCCCATGGCAGAACGCCTGGTATCCTGCCAATCGTCGTCAGGATGAGGTAACCCCATGGATTGAAGCCTTCGTCAATGCCCGTAAATGGATCGAACAGCGATGAACATTTACTGGGAATCATTTAAGACCTTCTTTAAGATTGGCATATTCACCCTCGGTGGTGGATATGCCATGATTCCTTTGATAGAAGAAGAGGTGGTGAACAAGAAAAAATGGGTGTCGAAGGACGAGATGCTCGACCTGATAGCCGTCGCCCAGAGTTGTCCGGGTGTCTTCGCCATCAATATCGCCACCTTCATCGGCTATAAGTTGCGCAAGACACGTGGTGCCATCGCCACAACCATCGGCACAGCACTGCCCTCTTTTCTGATCATCCTTGCCATCGCGATGTTCTTCAGTCAGTTTAAGGATAATCCCTATGTGGCTGCCATCTTCCGAGGCATACGTCCTGCGGTAGTGGCATTGATAGCCGTACCAACGTTTCGTCTTGGTCAGCGTGCCCAACTTAATCGCTACACTATCTGGATTCCCATCGCCTGCGCTCTAACAATTTGGGGCCTAGGCGTTTCACCTATTTACATTATAATCATCGCTGCTATCGGTGGCTATATCTACGGGAAGTTAAGTAATCAAAAGTTAAGTAGTTAAGCCAAATGATATTTCTCAGTCTATTCATCACATTCTTCGAGATTGGCCTTTTCGGCTTTGGTGGAGGCTATGGCATGCTATCACTTATCCAACACGAGACAGTAGAGACACACCATTGGCTCTCTACGGCTGAGTTTACCGATATCGTAGCTATCTCACAGATGACACCTGGTCCTATCGGTATCAATTCAGCTACTTACTGCGGATACACAGCCATTCATAATGCAGGTTATAGTCATCTGATGGCCATCCTCGGTAGTGCCACAGCGACTTTCGCACTGGTACTCCCCTCGCTCATTCTGATGATTCTGATTAGCAAGATGTTCATGAAGTATATGAACACCCCATTGGTGCAATCGATCTTTATAGGTCTGCGCCCTGCCGTCGTAGGATTACTCGCTGCAGCCACCCTATTGCTCTGCAACAAGGAGAATTTTTCCACACCAACAGAGACTCCGTGGCAGTTCTGTATCAGTTGCGTCCTTTTCATAGCTACTGCTTTCGGAACAGGCTATCTAAAAATCAATCCCATCCGTATGATATGCTATGCCGCTTTTGCAGGATTGCTACTGCTCCACTAATAAAGGGCAACTATCCTTCATTTTTCTTTTCCTGTGCTATTTTACGATACTCTGATGGTGTCATTTTGAACTTCTCACGGAAGAGTGTGTTAAAATGACTGCGGCTAGAGAAGCCGCTTTCTTCGATAATGAGACCAACGGTATCACTAGTGGTAGCCACTAACTGAGCAGCATGACGGATGCGCCAATCATCGAGGAAATCTCCGATGGTCTGTCCATCTGTACACTCACGGATAACAGATGCCACAACATTATAGTTTGTAGCAAGCATCTGGGCCAGTGTCTCACGGTTCAGTTCACTATCAGTATAAGGCTGTTGATCACGCATCAGGTGACAGATACGGTTGTAGAGTTGCTGTGATGGGCTCAAGGTGGCCTCGGGAAGGCGATCTAGTGCTTCCTGTCGCTTGTCAGCCTGTTGTATCATCTGCTGCACAGTATCGAACAACTGGCGGTTTTTCTCCTGTAGTCGGCGATGAGCCAAAGTGATACGCCACAAGAATATTATGCAAGCCACCAAAAATACCACAAGAGCTAATATTATAATAAGGTGTAATCGAGCTTTGGCCTCCTTGTCCTTCAGTTCTAGCTCCTTCTCCTGTGTTTTCATCTGTTGTGCATATTTCAACGTTTCCTGCTGACGCTCACGCTGTACCAGACTATCATTAATCACACTAAAACGGTCGAGCACCTGATAGGCTTCATGGTAGCGGCCTATCTCATTGAGTCCACGGGCATATAAGGCCAGCAAACTGACATAATTCTGGGATATGGTATCCCCTTTCTCCCTATAATAAGGCTCCAACTGGTCATAAATCTGCTGAATACGAGCGGCATTTCCAGAAGATGCGTAATAAAACAGAATATCGTCTTGGTTACCAGGCTGTTGTCCTGCCTGTGTCTGCTCAAATGCCGCAGCCATGCGTTGAGCTCTCTCCTTATCTCCTGTCATATACAGACAATATGCCATAACAGGATAAGTATACGCCCGTTGCTGATCTATCCATCCAGCAGGGGCTGTAGAGTATTCCTTTTCGATGCGCTCGATGACCAACAGCCGTTCTTCTAGCAAAGAGATAGCATCAGCATATTTTTTTTCCTCAGCATAGATACGTGCCATCTGACCAAGGTTTGAAGAAAACATTGGTAGAGGGGCTATACTATTTCGAGCGGCCTTACGATAAAGCTCTAATGAGCTATTCATATAGGCAATGCCGCTACCTTGCTGTAGTCGTTCCATCATGGTCCCCGCATTGAAATAGAATTCCGCCTCTTCCATCAGACGATTTGCCTTGTGAGCCATCTCGGCACCTTTAATAGCATAGCGCACTGCGTCCTGATATTTTTCAGGAGTCTTCTGGAAAACTGACACTAGCAATGAAATTATCTTTATCCTCTGCAAGCTGTCGACGACGGGATTCTGGTTGTTAAGCACCCGTAGACAGTAATCGCGAGCTTTATCCAAATCTTCCATCGTTGGCGAACCATAGTATATCTGTGCCCGCATATAGTTGGCGTAGTTCACATCAGCCACCCCACGCATTTCAGATGTATCAATCAGTCTAAGCGCTAGTTCCGGCTCTTCCATAAGATACTTGCGTATATTCTCCCATTGGTAGATGCTGTCAGCATCCGACAACACATTACCGTTTCCGCGACCGCCAGTACATCCAATAGCCATCGCTGCAACAATCAAGAATACAAAAAGATATTTCTTCATCGGTTGAATAACTTTGTTTGGGTACAAAGATACAGCTTTTTCTGATAAAATATGCATAAAATGTTTCATTTTTGTTTCAAAATGTAATTTGTGCGCCCAGAATACAAGCTTGTGCGCCGTGAGAACACCTCTTTCGCAGGCTTTGCTTACCTTTGCCGGCGAAAATCAAAACGGCAAACAGATATGGAAGTATCATTCATCATTGCAGTAGCATGTGCCACAGTTCTAATGCTTATCTTCATTGGCTTGGCAGTGGCAGTGGCTTATTACCGCTGGCGCACCACCGAACTGATGACTGGCATCAGTGCTTTCATCAGAAAGAACTGGGAGATAGAACAGCAGATAGAACAATTAGAGAAAAAAATCAGAAATATTAATCAGCTATAAGTATGAGAAAGATTCTTATGACGCTCGCAGCCGTCGTTTGCTGCGCAATGGTTTTATCAGTGTTCACTGCCTATGGTAATAAAGAGGAATCTGCGACGTCAGAGACTTCAAAAGACTCAATGGCAGTTGTGATCAACCTCGATTCCATTGTCATCAAGCCATATCTGGCATTTGGTTCAACACTCACCGACGTAGAGAAATACATGACGGAGAACTTTGCCGATTTCGCTATCGTAAATGCCAACGCCCTGATACGCATAGACAAGGAAGGCGACATATGCTACGGAAGGTATTATAACAAAGGGAATCGTCAAATCAGGTTCCACTTCAGCTACGACGATGGCAATGACTTCTTCTACTGCGCCTATGATTATTTCTTCCCGGTACCATTGGAATCTGTGATATCCGAGCTAAAGCGCAATGGCTTCGTAAACAAAGGTGAAGTCAGGTTTGAGGACTATAATGCCGATATTTGCTACCTTTTTCTCTCTGCCAACGAGACCATCGAGGTTTTGCTCTTCTCATGGAAGAAAGACGGCGGCAGCTGGTCTATCAGTTTTCAGCCCACCGACATGAATGATCTGAATCATCTTATTGTAAAATAACATATGGAGATTAATTCACCGATTGATTGTTTCTTATCCTATATACGAATTTTAGAGTCGAATCGGATTTTCTTCCTCATGTGTTTTTTACAGCCAAAAATTTGGGAATCACTTATTTTTTCAGTATCTTTGCAATCTCTAACCAACTATAAAGTTAAACATTAAAAAGATACAAAATGAACGAGACTAAAGACATTATTTCACACGACGATGAGTTTGATTATTCAGCAGTTCCTAGCTGGTATCCCCTGTGTTTCAACACAGGCTGTCCGCTTAGCGGGAACTGTATGCACTATTTCGCTGGCGCCCATGCGCCGGAAACTTTGGAGACATGCCGCTGCGTGCTACCCCACACACTGAAAAATGGCCACTGCCGCTGGTTCGACAAGGTTAAGGTGATGACGATGGCCGTTGGTTTCTCACATCTTTACGACAACGTGCTGAAGAGCGACTTCACCAGTATGCGCAAGACCATCACTGCGTATTTGCATGGCGTTAAGTTCTACTACCAGTACATGCGAGGCGAGCGTCCGCTTACTCCCGCTCAGCAACAGGGTATCCGAGATATCATCAAGTCTTACGGCTATGATTGGGACGTACCTTTTGATGGCTATCACAAAGCCTACTGTTTCGGCAATCCCCCCACAGATTAGAAAGAGACGTCATTTCCCGCTGTTTCCCCTGTTAGAAAACGCTGTTTTCCCTATTGGAAAATGGTATTTCCTCACCGAGAAAACAACGGTTTCCAACCGAGAAAACAGCGTTAACCCTTATTTTAAGCACACAAAGCATAATCATCTTCACCGGCTCAAGGATTTCAGGAAGTACTGGTGTATCCGTATATCGTCATCCAACTCTGGATGGAAAGCGGTCGCTATCTGATTGCCCTGGCGTGCTGCCACGATATGGCCGCCGACTTCGGCTATCGGCTGACAATCGGCCGACAGCACCTCCTCGATATACGGCGCACGGATAAAAGTCATTGGCACATCGCTGCCAATACCCTCCACACTATCTGTGGTGTGGAAACTGCCGAGTTGTCGGCCATAGGCATTACGACGCACACGGATGTCCATAGTACCAAGATAATCCTTTGAGAGAAGTATCATACCAGCACAAGTGCCGAAGACAGGCAGTCCACCGAGGATGGCCTGGCGGATAGGCTCCAGTAGCCCCAGCTCGCGGAGCAAGCGCATCTGCACCGTACTCTCGCCTCCTGGTAGAATGAGCCCGTCTTTGGGCTGCTGCCAATCGCTCAGCTGCCGTACCTCAAAAGTCTCAGCTCCCAAACGATGGAGCATCTGCTCATGTTCTATGAAGGCCCCTTGCAGGGCCAGTACTGCAACTCTCATTTATTTTCCGCGTTCAGCCATTAAGAGTTCTATCTCCTGTTCATTGATTCCCACCATAGCTTCGCCGAGATCCTCGCTGAGCTCGGCCAGCATCTTGGCATCCTGATAGTTGGTCACGGCCTTCACGATGGCAGCGGCACGCTTGCGGGGATTACCGCTCTTAAAGATACCACTGCCCACAAATACGCCCTCAGCACCCAACTGCATCATCAGCGCGGCATCGGCAGGTGTAGCCACGCCGCCCGCGGCGAAGTTTACGACAGGCAGTTTGCCATTGTCATGAACAAAGCGTACCAGTTCATAAGGTGCCTGCAACTGCTTGGCAGCCTCATAGAGTTCGTCTTCGCTCATCGATACCAGTCGGCGAATCTCACTCTGCATCAGTCGCATGTGGCTTACGGCCTGCACGACGTCACCCGTACCGGGCTCACCCTTGGTGCGGATCATCGTGGCGCCCTCAGCAATACGGCGTAGCGCCTCGCCCAGATTCTTGGCACCGCAGACAAATGGCACGTCGAACTTGGTTTTATCGATGTGATAGATGTTATCGGCAGGACTGAGCACCTCGCTCTCGTCGATATAATCGATCTCGATGGCCTGCAGAATCTGAGCCTCTGCGATATGGCCGATACGGCACTTAGCCATCACTGGGATACTGACCGCTTCCTGAATGCCACGAATCATCTTCGGGTCGCTCATACGGCTCACACCACCCGCTGCACGGATATCGGCAGGAATGCGTTCAAGTGCCATAACTGCACAGGCACCAGCCTCTTCGGCAATCTTGGCCTGTTCGGGAGTAGTCACATCCATTATCACACCACCCTTCAGCATCTGAGCCAACTGGCGGTTTAAATCACGTCTTTCGTTTGTCATTTTTATATTACTGCTTTTGTTGTTGAAATTCTGTAGGTGAGACCCCTTTCCGTTTCTTAAAGAAGCGCGAGAGGTGGGCCTGCGATGAGAATCCCAGCCATCGGGCAACGTCTTTCAGCGGTTTGTTGGTTGTGGTTATCAAGGTGGCTATCTCGTTGGCGATGCGCTCATCGATAATGGCCTTGGGCGAGCGGTCGGCGATGCGCCGCGTGACCTGTCCTAAATAACGAGGACTCACGTTGAGCTGTTCGGCATAGAAAGCCACGTCGGCGTAACGGTTGAAATAATGCTCTACGGCGTCGAGAAACTGGTTATAAAGCTCTTCGCTGCGACTATTGCCATCGGCATATTCGGCGGGGAGTTGCTTCAGATAGGCCTGGGCATGGAGCATGGCATCGTTCACCTTCTCGTCGAGACTCAGATAGTAAGCCAATGCCGAAGCCAACTGGTTGGCATGACCATGACGACGAGGACCAATAGGCAGGTCGCCCGGTGCCAGTACCACAGTACACATTGGCATCAACAATCGTTCGATGGCTTCATAGACACGAGGTTCAACCAACCGTTCTCCCTTGGTTGATGTCAGTACCGGCGCATAGATGATATGGCGTGGCTTATGACGTTGCAACACCTCGGCCAGCATCTCGACGACATCAATGCGGCGTAGCAAGCCTATCTTGACAACTTGCGGCTCAAGGTCATTGATGATAGCCTCAACTTGCTGACGTACCACTGCTACGGGCAGGTCGTGGAACTCCTGAATACCCAGTGTGTTCTGTACCGTAATAGAGGTTATGACCGATGCTGCAGTACCACCCAGCTCGTGGATAAGCTGGATATCGGCCTGTACGCCAGAGCCTCCTGTGCCGTCGCTACCTGTTATCGTCAGTATCGCTTTGTTCATGGGTGCAAAGGAAATAAAATCCCCCGACATAGCCAAATATTATTCCTCTTATGATAAAAAAAACTGCAATTTGGCAAAACAAATTACAGTTCATACGACAAATTAAAATAGAGATTCCGCCCCTTCTGTGGTATATTGTTCCAGTCGGCATAAGTGGCATAAAGGCGGTTGAACACGTTCTCCACACCGCCACATAGGGCGAACCGGGCATAGCGGTATTGGGCAGAGAGATTGCAGATGGCCCAAGCCACAGTGAGCGTCTCACCATATTTAGCTGCATAATTTGACTGACGGGCATGACCTTTCAGCTCGGCTTGTAATTGCAAAGTCTTGTATGTATAGCCTATACGTGCCGAATAATTAAAAGGGGCGATAAGAGGCAAAGCGTCGTCCTCGTCGTCGCGCCCTAAGGCCCAACCCATAGAGCCCTCAAAATCAATGCGGCGCGAGATCCGCCACCGACTGGTGAGCGATGCATTGGCAATGGTGGCACGACTGAGATTGGCATATACCTTGACTCCCTCGGCACCAATAGTCATCGCACTGAGTCGCGGTTCAGAAACACCTATTATATAATTGGAAAAGGAAAAGACACTCGCATCGGCAGTCAGCGAGAAGTCCCCTGTTGGCAGCCATCTGACAGTTGCATTGGCTTCAACAGCCGACTCGTTACTAAGGCGTGGATTGCCGATATAATCATATTGGTCGAAGGTGTTGTTGAGGTAATAGCCATATGCCTCTGTGACGGTTGGCGCCCTACTGCCCCAGCCCATGCCAACTGACAACTGCCAATGGTCGGGATGCCAGTTGTAGCTGGCAGCGATACGCCCAGTGAACTGATGATAGTAATCTAACATACCAGGAAAGAAAACCTTCAATGCCTCATAGCCCTCCTTGTCACGAAGCGTCTGCTGCTGCCAAGCCAACTTAGCAGACACGTAGAGAGACTGGCGGTGAGGTAAAGTGATGTCATCAGAAACGGCCACACCCGTGTTCAGCGTACGGACATCAGGCCATGTGACCATATACATCGGAGCCGCACCGCCAGGATACATCGTCATGTCGGCAAACAATCGGTTATAGTAGCCATCGGCATTGAATTGAAACCCGTGCTGACCAACCACACCAGATAGCAGACTATAGAAACCCGCAGTTGTGCTACGACCTGGCATATCCATGTGGATAAGCACATCAGGCCGATGGGTATCGTCCATCTCGTGAATGATATGATTATAGTAGATCTTAGTCTCCCACGAATCGAACAGGCCTTCGGCCCACGTGTGCCGGTAAGCGAGGGAGGTGATGAAGGCATCGGCCCGCTTGACATCCATCGCTAAAGCAGGATAGCCCACATCGCCAGCATGATCGACAATGAGTACACCTTCGAGGATATCACGATTGGTAAGGCGATAGCCCAGATTGCTAAAAGCATTCAACTTATGAAATTGTGAGAATGGCAGCACATCGCCACGACCCGTCTTATAGTTATCGGCATGACGATAGAATACGCCACCATTTATATAGAAGCGTTGGGAGGACCAAGCTGCATCAGCGCCGTACACCTGTAAATGACCGTTGAGCTCATAACCAGCCATTGAGCTAAGGTGAAAGGAATCGGCATCAAACCCAGCCTTGCGGAGACGCAGGTCGAGCGCACCGCCGATGTTGCCTGTGGCCTGTGGATTACCATTGAGACCAGAGTTGAGACTGATGCTTTGCAGGTTTCCGCTCTCCACATAGCTCGTCACAGGATCCATCTTGTCTGTACATGCATAGAATATCTTCATGCCATCAATGGTGGTTGAAACACGTTCCGTCGGCATATTGTTGACCATCGGCTCCCATGCATAAGAACCACGCCGTACAAGCGACACATGCGACAATTGCGACAGATGCTCATCGATAGATGCCACTTGTCCCTTGACCGAACGCTTCCCACCCTGCCGATTCGACACTACCACCACCTCGTCGAGATGACGAGGCTGGCTGATGGTAGTATCGGCCAACAAAGGGATAGCTAATAATAACAGTCTAAGCATACAGATACTAATATTAACAGATTATCAGAGGGTTACGTCCCAATAGAGTGAGCTGAAGCCATCTTTCAGATTATCACCTCCAGCCACAATGTTTCCTTTTACATCTTTTACCGTAAGGTGGATGCGCCACAGACCTGTCATGGTGAGATTGATCTTGCCACGATAACTGCCATCAGTTTGGAGTGTGAGTGCTGCATTGTCTGGCGAGGTATGGTGTCCCATGTCGGGCATGCGAGGATCAATGTCAATGACAAACTGCTCTGTGGCCAACTCATAAGGATCAGTGCCTGTCAGGCTCTTCACCGATATGTAGGCCTGTATCTCGTTGCTGCCAGTAATCCAGTCGGCAGGGTTAACCAGCGACAGATAGTAGGTGTTACCACCAATTTTGAACGACTTGAGCCACTCCTGACCAACAGGCAGGCCATCCACCTTGACTTCCGTAGGACCGACGCCTCCTTTCTGCCCCAAGACATTGGCATCATAGGCCAGTGTCCAATAGCCTGCATCGCTGGTCGGCATCAACAGTGATATCCAACCTTGTTTGACGGCAGTGAAGTTGGAGTTAAAACTCTTGACGATACCCGATATGGGCGTGCTGTGCTGCATCTTCATCTTGGTCATGTACATGAGTGGTTTAAAGTTACTCACTGTAAACTCTTTGATATAATTGCCTGTTGTGAGTTTAGTGGCCACGAAGTACAAATCATTATAGCCCGTGTGGAGACTACCAGTACGAGTATATACAGAGACACGATACTTGCTATCAATCTCGGCCGTGAGCTCAGGGACAACCTTCACGGTCTGAAGGAAATTATATATCTGAATAGCTTCCTCGGCTGAACAGCAGTCTGCATCGCCATCAATGGTGATGCCAGGAATATCGATTCCCTTCTGCACACCATCGTCGTTGCTATTACATGAGGTAACGGTTATAAAAAAAACTGTTACGAGAATTAAATATATTACTTTTTTCATTATTCTTCTGTTTTTGGTGAAAGCTTTTTATTTACTATAGCAGCTACACAAGAGTCGGACCATACATTTTCTGCGGTCTCTATCATATCAATGATAGTGTAGATAGGCAGGATAATACCCAAGATGGCAATAGGAGCACCAATACCCGACATGAGTGAAAGGGTAAGGAAATAACAGCCCATAGGTACACCTGCATTACCAACTGCCGACACCACTGATATAAGAATCCATAGCAGGATAGTCGTCCATGTGAGAGGCGTACCTCCATTCTGCATCACAAAGAGCGAGGTGACGAGGATAAACGCTGCGCAACCATTCATATTAATAGTAGTACAGATGGGAAGCACAAAGCGAGCCACATTCTTCTTAATCCCCAACCGATTCTCTGCTGTATCCATTGTAACAGGCAGAGTGGCTGCACTACTCTTCGTGAAAAGCGCCATCAGTACGGCAGGCGTCATTCTACCCAGCACATGGATAGGATTCAATCCACGTGCCAACAGGAACAGTGGTAACACCACAAAGAACTGAAGGACATTACCGCCCAGTACCACCAGCACATATTTACCGATGGAATCGGCCACCACGCCTGCCGACAACTGAGCCGACAACTGAGCCGAGAAGGCTACGATACCTAAAGGCAGTGTCCATATGAGACCACGGATAAGCAGGAAGAGCAGTTCCTGAAGTCCAAGCAGGCCTTTGACTACAATCGTCTTATTTTCTGATTCGGGCAACTTAGACAGTCCTATGCCAATGGCAAAAGCCAACAAAAGCAAAGAAAGTACATTGCCTTCAAGGAATGGTTTGACGATGTTGTTAGGAATGACGCTAATGATATGGTCGAAGTAAGACAGCTGAGGCGCCTGCTCCACAGACTGCTCACCTTGAATGAGGGTGTCAACAGGCAGATTCCCTGGTGCAACAAGCACAAAGAGGACGGCTCCCACAGCAGCAGCGGCAAAAGTTGTCAACAACGTGTAGGTCAGCGTATGACCGAAAATTCTGCCTGAACCCTTAGAACCAAACGTGGCAAAGGTGGTGATAACTGCCAGTACGATGGTTGGGACAGCTAACAACTGAAACAACCGCGTATAGACTGTGGCTACAAAAGTCATCACCTCGTCGAGCCACTGAAGGCCTAACAATCCTAAAATGGCGCCCACGATAAGGGCGCCAATCCATAATATAGTATTCTTCATCAATTACTTCTTATGTGTCTGACGCCAAGTATGGGCGTAATCAATGACTGCACGGAGTTTCTCCCAATCGGTTTCGCCAGGAACAGTACAATCAGCACCAAGGATAAAGTTGGGTGATGCATTCTCCAACACTTTATCAACCTCGGCCTTGGCCTCTTCTATTGAACCGCTGGCGATAACTCCCAAACGTTCCAGGCCACCGAAGATAGGACGCCCAAAACGCTGCTGCGCTTCCTTTAAGTTGAGTGTCGAGCCATCAGAGAACTTTAGAGGAACATTGATGATACTTGTGGGGTAATCGGCAAAATCATACAAAGCCTCAGCATTCTTGAAGGGTGTACCATAATCACAGATATGCAGGATATTGATAATTCCAATCTCGTTGGCAACCTCTGATACATGCTTATCCCATTGACGAACCTGTTCTTTCCAGACTTTTGGTGAAAGTGAGTTACCATCGCCACCCTGACTTGATACATAGAAACCATCGGCACCATGTTTACGCGCTGAACGCAGATAGTTCTCTATGCTCAGCGACAGGTTCTTTATGGCCTGTCCGAAGGCCTTTGGATCCTCCTCGATGAGTTTCTTTAAGTCCTTGCCACGCCCCAAAGTCTGGTGTGCAAGTGCCAAGGGGGAATAAACAGTGGGCAGGATAAAAGCCTCGTCGCCGAACTCACGGGCCAGATCCTCGATAACAGCTACCTGAGGAGCAAAGAAATCCTCGCCATAAACAGGAACTTTAGCCCAATCTTTTCCAGACTTAATATCGATTTGTGGTACAGATATCTCATAGAAGACCTTCACAAAATCCATGTTGGTGGCACGATAGAAATCTTTATGATCCTGCACAGCCTTACGACCTAATTTGTTCTCAAAGTGCAGGAAGAAAGCTGCTGGCACATAGTCGTTGGGGCGACTCTGATCGAGCACCTGTAAAATACGCTCGCGGCTGTTAACCTTAGAGGTTGCTACTGACTGGGCAAGAACTGCCTGATTAGAAATTGTGGCCAGAGCGATAACGGCCAAAGTTGATTTTATAATCTGTTTCATTTATTCTTTTTTTTTATTCATTACAACTTGTGAGTCTGGCGCCATGAATGAACATAGTCTACTAAGGCACGGAGCTTCTCTGGGTCTGAGTCATTGGGCACAGAATCGTCGGCACCAAGAACGAAATTAGCTGGTGCATTACGCAGTATCTCATCTACTTCAGCCTTAGCCTCTTCAAGAGTTCCTGTATATATTTTGCTCTGACGTGGCAGACCGCCAAGAACAGGGCGATTGAAAAGCTTGGCTACTTGTTTAGTACTCAGTGCCTTGCCCTTGAACTCATGATAAGGCACATTGACAATACTGCCAGGATAATCGACATAATCGTTAAATGAGTCCGCTGTAAAATGACCACCGCCCTCGCAAACATGGAGAATATTGAATGGAGCAACCTCGTTGGCAGCATCAGACACCTGTTTGTCGTAAGGCTTGATGAGCTCACGGAAGAGCTTACCACCAAAAGAGTCGATGTCACCACCCTGACTTGAGAGATAGAATCCATCTGCACCAGCCTTGCGAGCCTCACGGATATAATATACCAAACTCTTGGTAAGAGCCTCAAGGGCAGGCTTCACAGCCTCAGGATCCTTCTTGATGATTTCAAACAGTTTCTGCTTGGCTGCCTTAGGATCGCTGGCTGCCCAAGTACCAGCAGCCTGATTCAGGAGAGCCAGAGGGGAATAAACGGTGGGGATGATGAAAGCCTCGCTCTTCAACTCACGAGCCAGTTCACGTACCACCTGGATTTGCTCTACCCACTGCTCGGGCTTTACCTGTAGGATCTTCTTCCAATCGGCAGGACTATTGATTTCCACCTGCTGAGGTACGAATTCATATTTGACGTTTACAAAATCAACATGAGTAGCACGGAACCAGTCTATGTGCGATTTCACAGCACCATAGCCGAACTTGTCGGGGAAATGGACATTGAAGAACACGGGAACATAGTCGTTGGGGCGACTCTGATCAAGTACCTGCAACAGCAATTCACGCTTGTTGTAGTTATCATAACTCTGTGCTGAAACATTTGCACTGAATGTGGTTGCTGCCACCACTGTGAGCAGCAGGCTGCGGAAAGTTTTCTTACTAATTGTTTTCATAATTTCTTTTTTTGTTTAATATTCTATATTTCATTCATTTTCTTATTCGAAAGTGCTATCGTATGGGCCGTCACCACTTTCACCGCTATACCCCCAATTCTGCGTCAGGTTGGGATTGAGAATCAGCTGATCCTGAGGCAGAGGCAGCAGATAGTTACGTTTTGATACGTTCTGTATCTTGAGAGGCTCTGAAGCAGGAGCATTAGCCTTGACGTGCTTTACGAGGATATGCCAGCGAACGAGGTCGAACCAACGCTGTCCCTCAAGGATAAACTCCTTCCAGCGCTCATCGCGTACAGCCTGTCGGAACTGCTCCTGAGTAAGGCCTGAGAGCTCAAGCGGAGAGCCATCCGAAGGTGTATTCTGGATGTTGAGATACGGACTCCAATAGGCACGACGTCGTATCTGGTTAATAGCATCGTAGGCTGCGGCAGTAGGACCATTGAGTTCGTTTTCGGCCTCGGCTTTGATGAGCAACACTTCTCCGTATCGAATCACTACCGAGTTTGTTGACTGACCTGCAGCATTACCTGATGAAGCTGGATTGGCGAAATTGAGTGAATCGATATATTTACGGAAGCGAGGGATGGTGAATACGAAATCGGTGCCAGTGTTAGGGTTGATGATAGTCTTGGCCCACGAGCCGTTTCGACGTTGATCCTTAGGGTCCATTTCCAGATAATAACGATCGCTGGTGGCTATCAACACAGGTTCGGTATCACTCCAGTTGGTGGCAAAGGTACAATGGCCTGTGGTATTGCCATTAACAGTGCGGTCGTGCTCGAAGGTGAAGATATGCTCCGGACCGTTCTTCTTATCAACCGACCAATTGTCGATGAACTTGTTGAGTAGATGGAACTTACCTGAGTCGATAACCTTCTGGGCATAATCTGATGCCAGTTGAAGGTATTTATTCTTGTTGGCTTTGCCTTGTTCACTACTGGTCTGTGCCCATACGAGATAGACTTTAGAGAGCAATGCCGATGCAGCTAGTGAAGAAGCCTTGCTGTCGCGTGTGGAATAGTTGGCGGGCAACTGCTCAGCAGCCGCAAAGTCAGCAACAATCTGTTCGTATACCTCGTCTACAGTATTACGTGGAACCCCTTCCCCCTCACCATCATGAAGCACTATGGGTACACCACCGAAGTATCGCACGAGGTTAAAGTAAGAATAAGCTCTGAGGAAACGGGCTTCGTTGATGTAGTTCTGCTTCGACTGCTCATCAAGCCAGGAAGCTGCTGTGGCCTTATCAATCACAACGTTGGCACGATTGATGGCAGTATAGTGCGCCTCCCATGCGTTCACTACAAAAAGATTGGTGGGCTGAACAGCGAAATTGGCAACCTCACGGATATGGGCAGAATTTGTCTGGGCTCCTGCACGTACATAGTCTGTCTGCAAATCGTTTAGATAAATGGTCTGATTATTCCAGACGCCATACATGCCGTTAACCGTAAATTCCTGATAGATACCATTAATCGCTGTCTCTATATCATTTTTACTCTGATAGAAATTATCCTTGTCTATTGAGCTAATGGATGTTTGGTCTAGGTCTGCGCAACTGCTCAGCAGAATGATAGTAACAAGACCTAATATATATTGAATCTTTCTCATATTACTTGTCTGATTAAAAGTTTAAGTTAATTCCAACAAGGATAGTCTTGGCGGTAGGATAAGCACCATAGTCAACACCCTGATAGAGAGCACTAGTCTCGTCGATACCATTGCGGTTTGACTCAGGATCATAGCCATTATAACCCGTAATGGTGAAGAAGTTCTGCAGCGATACATAAAGACGGACCTTTGTATCAGGAGTAATCTGTTTTAAGGGCAGTGTATAACCCAACTGGATGTTACGGAACTTCAGATAAGAGGCATCCTCAACGAAGCGGTCGTCAGCGTAGATTGAGGTAGCAGTGGCAGCCTTCTGAATGGTGTTGCTGGGATTAGTAGGGGTCCAACGATTGGCAACCTCGGCCAATGGATTATAGTAGTAACCATTACCACGATCCAGACGACAAGCAAGTGCATTAAAAAGTTTGTTTCCATAACTGCCGCTCAAACTCAAGAAAAAGTCGAAGTTCTTATACGTCACCTTGGTATTGAAGCCATAAGTAAACTTAGGCTGGATGTTGCCCAAAACAACACGATCTTGCTCGTTAACAACACCATCTTCATTGATATCTTCGAACTTAGGGTTACCAGGTTCAACAACAGATATTGTTTGGCTAGGCAACTTGGTCAGGTTTTCATCGGCCTGAATAATGCCTTTGAAACGATAACCATAGAAGGTGCCGAGAGGTTCACCTACTTTCACAATCAGCGGGTCGATATATGAAAGGGTTGCAGTATTAAAACTGGGAACAAAATAATCTGAATTACCAAGATCAGTTACCTCATTCTTGTTATGAGCGATATTGGCATTCACATTCCACTTCAAATCCTTTTTATCAACCAACACACCACCGATTTCAAATTCTATACCTTTATTGGCCACACTACCGATATTGCGTAAAACTGTGGAGAATCCCGTAACCTGTTCTACAGGCACATCGAGTAGCAGGTCGCTAGTCTTCTTATAGTAGACATCGAGAGTGGCAGTAAGCCGATTCTTAAAGAATCCTGTGCTGAGCCCAATATTATATGAACTAGTTGTCTCCCACTTCAAATCGGGATTCGACTTGTTTTCAATAATGTAACTGGTGGCTTTCTGACCATCGATGACAACAGTACGTGGCACCACATTGGCTGCAAACTGATAATCACCAATCTCCTGATTACCAACAGTACCAATAGAGGCTCGCAACTGGATAAAATCGACCTTCTTGCTGAGATGCAACCATTTCTCACGGTCAATATTCCACGAAACGCCTAGTGAAGGGAACAAGCCCCAGCGATGGTTCTTTGCAAAACGACTACTACCATCGGCGCGGAAAGTAAGTGAGGCATTGTAGCGCGAATCATAGCTATAGTTTACACGACTAATCCATGACTGAAGTGTCGAGATATAATGGCTGCTCTTTGAGGGCAGAGTGGTAGCTGCAGCACCTAGATTATCATAGCCTGTTGCATCGTTACTGAAGCCGTAGGCTGTAGTAGCGAAACTGCTACGATCGGTTTGCTGAGCGGTGTATCCAGCCAGAACAGTGAGTGAGTGTACGCGACTGAACACATTACTATAAGTAGCGGTATATTCTGTTTGCCATGTATTGGTTTTGGTCTGTCCAACAGAAGCATAACCACTATTGGCGATACCACCTGTGGTATATGAGGGTGCATAATAATTCTGTCGGGTGTTAGACAGGTCGGCACCCAGACTGGCCTTGAGCTTAAGCTGAGGGATGACACTCCACTCTATAAAGCCACTACCGATGACACGGGTATTCTCTGTCTCTGACTTGGTGTTCAACAGGTCACTAATAGGGTTACCCACCTTGCCATTGTAGATATCAACACTGGTAGGAGTGGGATCGTAGTTAAATGACCCATCTGCATTATATATAGATGTATAAGGTGTATGTGAAATAACGGCAAACCACGTATTTGGAGCAAACATGCTGTTAGTATTCTCCACACCCGTCACCTTGTTATAGGCAGCATTGGCGTTCACGCCGATTAGAACATTCTTAAAAATGTTGCGTTCATAGTTGACGCGGCCAGCATAACGGGTGAGTCCTGTACCCTTTACGATACCATCCTGACTTTTATAGCTTCCACTGATGCTATAGCGAGATAACTCATCACCACCAACTGCTGAAACCTGATGCTCCTGCTGGAATCCTGTACGCAAGGCTTCATCCTGCCAATCGTAAGTCTGAGTGGGCGTATCAAGGCCATAACCAATCTCGCCATTCTGATAGAGTTCATTCCAGATATCAGCCCACTGCCATGCATCAAGGAATTTCAGTTTTTTTCTTATTTGGCTCCAGCCGAAGGTGGCATTATAACTGATATTATTACGACCATGAGAACCTTTCTTTGTTGTGATGATAATCACACCATTGGCACCACGGGTACCGTAGATGGCTGTGGCCGATACATCCTTGAGGACTTCGATGCTCTCGATATCGCTGGGATTGAGGAAAGCCAAAGGGTCGAGTGTGGCGTCACTGCCTTTGGCACCAGTACGGTTAGACGAGGCGTCGTTATAAACAATGAGTCCATCAATAACATAGAGAGGCTCATTACCACCAGTGATACTGTTACCTCCACGAATGCGGATGATGCTGGCCGCACCAGGCTGGCCGCTGGTAGTGGTGACATTCAGACCAGCCACTGCTCCCTGCAGAGCACCTTCTACTGAGGTGTTCGACTGACGAAGCAGGTCATCGCCTACTGATGAGATACTGCTCGTCAACTCAAGGCGTTTCTGGGCACCATAACCAACGACGACCACTTCGTTCAATCTACTTGCATTATCAACCAATGTTATCTCAACAGGCTCCTCGAAATCATAGACGTCTACGTCAAGAGCACGATAGCCAACATATTCAACACGCAGGGTGAGAGGGGTTTCTACTTTTGTCTGAAGCGAAAAATTACCATCGACATCTGTAACGACGCCCTTACCCTTATCACTTTTCACAATCACCGATGCTCCTATCAGCGACTCGCCTGTACGGCCATCGGCGACATGACCCGTGACAATATTTTGAGCAATTGCCAACAAGGGGCTGATTGCAACAAATGCTGCAACTAACAATCTTTTTACCATAAGTATAATTCCTAAATAAAAAAGCTATTTACTTCTGTGCGGTTAGAATGGTCTTTACTTTGTCTAACTGCGTACTAGTCTCTTTGCGATCGAGGTTCAGCAGACCATATTCATGATTATACTTGATACCACTGTCAAGAACCCACTGCAAAAACTGATTTACGGCGTCATCAGCCTGATTATAGCTGACACCAACTTTTTCAATGACAATCTCTGATATTTTACCACTCTCAAGAATGTTGAGTACGTCATCAAGCGAGCCCTCATCGCTGAAACTGTCGGCAAGTTCTTTCTTTACATCGAGACTGATTAACGAGATATCATTCTTCAGGTGGCGGTTATTTAAATCAAAAATGTTTGACAGAGCATTAAACGAAACGCCCAACGGGTCTTTCGACAAAGCCGTGTTTAGAAACAGATCATCACCAGAGATACGTCTGCCACGAAAACTGCTGCTCTCCTCTCCAAAATGATGTGCAAACGACGAAGCTACCGACGAAGCATTGCTACCGCTATAGACTATAATGTTCTCAAAGGCCTTGATTTTCTTTACATCCTCATCAAGATCATCGCTTAGGAAAAAGAGCTGTTTAAGCTTTTTCGAGTTAAGATGTTTTCCTTCGAGCAGACGTGCTGCTTCAGAGCTACGTGCAGTGATAGGCAGCACGGCTGTCTCTCCGAAGTAAATGACATGGCTAAAGTCGGTACTATTGTTTTGGTAATCTGAAACGACGTTCAGATCGATATTATCCTGATTAGCAGAGCCTCTAACAATCTGGAACACAACACCCGGCTCAGTCTTGGCGTATTCCTCTATCCATTTTTCAACGAGTGGTCGTACAAAGCGTGGGCTCTTGATGTAACGAACACTACTAGTTTTTACTTCATTACCCTCAGCCCAAATGTTGGTTAACCCCAGAATGAATGCTACTGCTATAATTGAAACTAACTTTTTCATACTCTTTATTCTTTGCTTGTTTATTACCTATTATTATATATACACTCCCCTTCTCTGTCATTGCCATCATCTTACAGCAACAACACTCACGCATTCGCATCTGATTCATTGTTTTCATTACTTTTAAACTCTAATTAATTATTGAATTATTTCTGGGTGCAAAGGTACGGCGAATTCCACTCTCCCACAATCCCTAGCATGTGGCATTCCGCATACCATATGTTTGGTATTTCAACTTTATATTGATAAAAAGACACGGTATGATGCCATTTAATAAGCATCATACCGTGTCTTTGACAATGCAGAAAATCAAATTTTGTATATCAATTCAGCTCTTACTATTCTTTTCCCTGATATGCTCTTCATACTCAGCCAATTCACGCTCACCAATATGTGCCAAGCCATAATGCTCATCATGCTGAGAAAAATCGAGACCAACCTTTTCACTATAAGCTGAAACACGCATAGGAATGAGATGGTCGATGAGCTTGTAGCCCAACCAGCTCATGGCGAAGGTATAGGTAAAGACAATGACAATAGCGAGCAAGTGGTAAAGGAAAATGATAAAGCCATCCCACGTACCGGCAATGAGCCCCTCCTGAATGAAGATACCTGTAAGAACAGTACCGAAGATACCGCCTGTGCCATGGGTTGGGAACACATCGAGTGCATCGTCAATACTACTACGCGAACGCCAATAAACGGCAACATTACAGATAAGTGTGATGATAAAAGCAATGAAGATACTCTGTCCCACAGTGACGTAACCTGCAGACGGTGTGATAGCTACCAAACCTACTACACAACCCACAGCAGCACCCATAGCCGACGGCTTGCGCCCACGAAGACAATCGAAGAATATCCATGTCATCATGGCCGTAGCCGAGGCAGTATTTGTGTTCAGAAACGCTTTGATGGCCTGTCCGTCAGCATGGAGCGACGAACCAGCGTTGAATCCGAACCAACCAAGCCACAACATAGCAGCACCCAGCAATACAAAGGGAATATTGGCAGGCTCACTCTTACGCGTCTCAGCTTTACGACGTCCAAGGAAAATAGCACCTGCCAGAGCAGCCACACCCGATGAAGCATGCACCACAATACCGCCTGCGAAGTCAATAACACCCCATTTCATAAACAAGCCCTCGGGATGCCACGTCATATGCGCCAACGGACAATAAATAACGAAGAAAAAGAACATCATGAAAAACATGTAGGCAGAGAAACGGACGCGCTCAGCAAAAGAGCCAGTAATCAACGATGGTGTGATGATGGCAAACTTCATCTGGAACAATGCAAATAAAGCCAATGGGATTGTTGCTCCGCCCAAGATATTACCTGCTGGTGTCGTATAAACCTCTGCACCTACACCTTGGAACATTACAAACGTCAACGGATTACCAATCACACCGCCGATATCATCGCCAAAACATAATGAGAAGCCGATAACAACCCAGAGCACCGAAATAAGGCCCATGGCAATAAAAGACTGCAACATGGTAGAGATTACATTCTTCGCTCCCACCATACCACCATAGAAGAACGAAAGTCCCGGTGTCATCATCAATACGAAAATGGTAGCCGTAATGAGCCACGCCACATCAGCTGCCGAGATAACTGACCAGTCACACTCAAAAGTCGGCTCTCCCACAAACACACCTGCGACTGAAATCAGTGTCATTGCCGTCATCAAAATAATCCAACGTTTCTTAATCTTCATAACTTTCCTTTTTTACAATTTGACCGCAAAGGTACTAACAAAAAAGAAAAGAAACCGACAGTTCTCTTTCTTTTTGATTGTTAAATCTCTTATCAAGTATCAAATTGTAACAACACCACATCTCCCATTGTTGTTTTACTTATACTTTTGCCAAATCTTTAATCAATTTATTACAGATTGTTACAAAAAGAAATGTTCTTCTTTATCCACCACTTCACCATTCAAGATTTTAAAGGAGTTGAGGTGAACGCCTTCATGAAGGGAGAGGATGGCGTAGCGGATAGTGGGGTCGTTGGCCAAGCGGAGGTCCTCTTGTGAGGGACGCGAAGGAGAAACGGGGTGACTGTGCCAGTTAGCGAGTATTTTCAATCCTTTTGAACGGGCATACTTCAGTGCAGCAAACTGATCTTTCGGTGCAAAAGAGAAATGATCAGACGAGTGATCGATGTTCTCCATCCAGTAATTCTCCGTCACCACATCACCATTTGGGCCGCTAATGCCCAGCAGATAGCCACACGTTTCATGGGGTGCGTCCTGCTGGGCTTGGCTGATCAATTTATCAATGATTTCTTGTGGAATAGTCATTATTTAATGCTTTTTAAGGTCACAAGCGGCCTGTTCATAATCTATCAACTGATTAATCGTGGGATTAGAACCACAAATGGAACACGAGTCACGATGTTTAACAGGAACGGTACGGAACAGCATAGTCTTAGCATCGAAAGTAAGCAGGCGGTTCGTCAACAACTCGCCAATCCCCGTAAAGTACTTTAGTGTTTCTGCAGCCTGAATAGTACCGAGCATACCCGCTATTGCGCCTAGCACACCTGCTTGTGAGCAAGTAGGAACAGCTCCCACAGGAGGCGGTTCCTTGAACATACATCTGTAACAAGCCGTGCCAGGCAGATGGGTGAATGTCTGTCCGTTGAAACGTAAGATGCCACCATGCGAGAAGGGCTTTCCTGCCATCACACACGCATCGTTGATAAGAAACTTCACGGGAAAGTTGTCGGTACCATCAACAATAAAGTCATACTCCTTGATAATGTCGAGTGCATTTGATGAGTCGAGAAACTTGTAATAGGTTTCCACCTTCACGTCGGGGTTAATGGCTTTGATTTTCTCCTCAGCGCTCTTTACTTTCTGAACACCTACGTCTTTCGTAAAATGAATCACCTGGCGCTGTAGGTTAGAAAGGTCAACCACATCAGCATCCACAATACCAATGGTCCCGATGCCCGCAGCAGCAAGATAGAGCGACACAGGAGCACCCAATCCGCCGGCACCCACTACGAGCACGCGCGCATTCATTATTTTTTCCTGCCCTTCTACGCCTACATCCTGCAACAGAATATGTCGAGAATAACGCTGTATCTGTTCCTCTGTAAAATCTATCATAATGTTCCTCCCCCCATAAAATACAGAAAATCCACCTTATCGCCTTCTTTCAACTGAAGGCCATTCCAATCTTCACGTTCAGCAAACTCCTCGTTTACCTGTACACTGACCATATCCGGTTGCTGTACATCGTTCTGTTTAATCAGTTCACTTACATTGAGTGGCAGATTCACTTCCTGCGCATCTCCATTTACATAAATCTTTGCCATAACATTTTTGAGTTTGAATCCAAGTGCAAAGGTACGTTGTTTTCTCTGATGTCACAATCCCATATGGATGGTAAATCGCATACCACATGATGGGTATGTAAAATGCCACAAAAAGGCGATTGCGGGAACGCCAAAACCGACGTACCTTTGCACCCAGACTCAAACGTAAGAAATATGGCAGAAAACAAGAAATTATCAATTATCGCTTTCAGTGGCGACTTTGACAAACTGACGGCAGTATTTACATTAGGTACAGGCGCAGCAGCTGTAGGCTACGAGGTGAATATCTTTTTCACCTTTTGGGGTCTTGACGCTATCAAACAGAAACACGGCAGAAGTTTCACTGGCGGCAATTGGCTCACTAAACTATTCGGGTTCATGATGGGCGGTCTTCATGCCACCCCCACAAGTCGTTTCAATTTTTTCGGTGCAGGCCCGAAAATATTCCGTTACCTCATGCGTAAGAACAATGTGGCAACACTTGAAGAACTCGTTGAGGCCGCCAAAATACTCGGCATCAACCTCTACGCCTGTGAAATGGCAATGCATGTGCTCGGGCTCAAAAAAGAAGATTTTATCCCTGAGGTGAAAGAGGTACTCGGTGTCGCCTCGTTCCTCAACCTCTCCGAAGGTGGTCAAACTTTATTTATTTAAAGACAAGAATATGGCAACAAAGGTATTAGACATTACGAAGGAACACTGCCCGATGACTTTCGTCAAAACAAAGATCGAGCTTTCGAAACTTCAATCGGGCGATTTTCTAGAAGTGCTACTCACTGAAGGTGAGCCTCTTGACAACGTGCCCCGAAACGCAAGAGAACAAGGCTATAATGTACTCTCTGTGGAGCATGTAGAAGGAACCACACATAAGGTAATTATAAAGAAATAAATCATTCATTTAAACTAGAAAAAATTATGGCAGAATCAAATCTTCAGCGCAGTGTTACCACTGCAACCGCCAGAAGACTGGCAACAACCACCAAGACAGCCCCACAGATGGGCAGTATCACACCTAGATTACTCCTGAAGTTATTACCATGGGTTCAAGTATCAGGTGGCACATTCCGCGTGAACCGTACAAAGGTAGAACTCCGCAAGAACGATCGTCTTCCTATCCAATACGTGAACGGTGTGCCTTCATTCACGGCAAAGAACCTGAAAGCCATCCCCTTGTTCTCTGAGTTTGATGAAGAGATATTGAACCGTCTAGTGAGTGCTTTCGAGGCTCAGGAGGTTGATGTTGACAAACTCTTTGTTGAAGAGGGCAAAGACAAGCAACGTTTCTTTATTGTAGCCAATGGTCAAGCAGAGGTTATTAGTAAAGGTCCTCATGGTGAGGACTTACGGATTGCTTTGTTAGGTGACGGTGAATACTTTGGCGAGGCCGACTTGTTAGACGAGCAGGAATCAACAGTGAGCGTACGAGCAATTACACCTACAGTGTTTCTTGGATTGAAACTGAAAGAGCTCGTTAAGTTTATCAAAGAGGTTCCTGATTTCCGCGAGACCTTTACAAAAGCCGTTGACAAGCAGCTACGTCTGAAAGCATCTGTAAACGACAATGGCGAGAAACACATCGACCTGGTAAGTGGGCATGAGGAGGACAACATCATCCCAGAGACCTACATTGATTACGAGGAAAATCCTACAGAGTACTCATTAAACACACTACAAACGGTGGTACGTGTCCATACCCGTGTCAGCGACCTCTACAACAATCCCTACAACCAATTAGAGGAGCAGTTGCGCCTGTCGATTGAAAGCATCAAGGAACGTCAGGAGTGGGAACTGATTAATAATAAACAATTCGGCTTGCTGGCTGCAGCTAACCCTGCCTATCGCATAACCACACGTTATGGTTCACCTACTCCCGACGATCTGGATGAATTACTTAGTCTGGTATGGAAAGAACCTGCATTCTTTATCGCCCATCCGAGAGCTATCGCCGCCTTTGAGCGCGAATGTACGTGGCGTGGTGTGCCTCCTGTAACAACAGACCTCTTTGGTACAAGAGTCATCCTGTGGCGCGGCATACCCCTGATTCCGAGTGACAAGGTTGAAGTAGAAGGTCAGTATCTAACAGGCCGCGGCGTAGGCACCACAAAAATCATCCTTGTACGTGTCGGCGAGAAGAACCAAGGCGTTATCGGCCTGCACCAAAGTGGTATCCCTGGCGAGATTGCCCCATCTTTAAGTGCACGCTTGATGGGCCTTGATAAGTTCGGTGTAGCCTCTTACCTGCTCACAAAGTACTTCTCACTGGCATCACTCACCGATGATGCTATCGCCATACTTGAGAATGTCGAAGTGGGATATTATCATGATTATCAGCATAGGAATAAAGTAGAGAAATAATGCTAAACATATCAGAAATCAATAGTTTTCCTGCACAGGATGGTGGCTCACTAGCTCTGCTAAAAGAACTTGCGCAGAAATACTGCCCCGAGGAATTGCAGGCTGAGCGTCAGGCCGTGTTGCCTGACGAAAGTCTCAATCTGACGGAACTCGAAGCAGGGTTCAAGCAACTATTGGCGGGTAGTAGCGGCTATGGGGAATTGCCTTACATCGGCGATACAGATGCTGAGACAAAGGCCATTCCTCACGAGGATGGTTTCGGCATTGGCATCCCAGAGACACAGAAACTGAGAGACCTGCATTACGAGGAGGCTGACATACTGAACTCTGAGCAGATTAAGCGTGACTTCCCGGTACTTCAACAGAAGGTAAACGGGCATGACCTCGTATGGTTAGACAACGGTGCAACAACGCAGAAGCCGAATCAGGTGATTGATAAAATCTCAGACTACTATCGTACATACAACTCTAACATACACAGAGGCGCACACACGCTGGCTGCTCGGGCTACGGACGCCTATGAGGAAGCACGTGAGAAAGTACAGCATTTTATCAATGCCGCCACAAGCGAGGAAATCATCTTCGTTCGCGGCACTACTGAGGGAATCAACCTAGTTGCACAGACCTACGGACGACAGTTCCTTACTCCTGGTGACGAGGTGATTGTCTCTGAGTTGGACCACCATGCGAACATCGTGCCCTGGCAGCGCGTCTGTCAAGAGCGCGGAGCCACATTACGAGCCATCCCAATTGATCAAAATGGCGACTTGATCCTATCAGAACTTGAGCGCCTCATTTCTCCCCGCACGCGGTTCGTCTCCGTGGGACACGTGAACAACACATTTGGTACCATCAATGATGTTAAACGCATCATCGAGATAGCCCATTCACATCAAATCCCTGTATTGATTGATGGTGCACAGTCAATTGCTCACACCCCCGTGGATGTGCAACAACTGGGCGCAGACTTTTTCGTGTTCAGCGGTCATAAAATCTATGGGCCCAATGGTATCGGTGTGGTATATGGACGTAAGGATTTGTTAGATAAGATGCAACCCTGGCAGGGTGGTGGCAATATGATCAAGGATGTCACCATTGAGCGCACAGAATACAATGTACCGCCCGCACGTTTTGAAGCTGGTACCCCTAACGTTGCTGATGCCATCGGACTCGGTGCTGCACTCGACTACGTGAGTCATATCGGCATGCGTAATATTGAGCATCATGAACATCAGCTGACGCAGTATGCTCGTGAGCAACTCGGACAAATATCAGGTCTAACGCTCATCGGTAATCCGAAAAATCGCGTATCAGTAGTTAGCTTCGTGCTTGACGGCATGCCCGTACCAGAAGTCGGCACATTACTTGACAAGGAGGGTATCGCCGTTCGAGCAGGCCACCACTGCGCTCAGCCAGCCCTTCGTGCCCTCGGCTACGAGATGAGTGTCCGTCCAACCTTCGCACTATATAATACCCGCGAAGACGTTGACAAACTTGTTGTGGCAGTACGAAAGATTATAGGAAAGATTTGACATGCAATACGAAACAAAGATTCTTACTACCAAGTATCAGAAGCCTGATGCATATGGAGCATTATCAATGCCTGTCTACTATACGGCGGCGTTTGAGTTTGAGTCAGCCAAGGCCATGGGCGACGCATTTTGCGGTCGCTCCATGGCACCGTCGTATGCACGCATTGCCAACCCCACAACCACCTATCTGGAAGAACGTGTGCGACAGTTAACAGGCGGTACAAGCGTGACGGCGCTTAACACTGGAATGGCAGCTATTCACTATGCATTGACGGCAGTGAGTGCAGCAGGACTGAACATCGTAGCATCGAAGCACTTGTTTGGCAATAGTGTCTCACTGATTCGCGACACATTAGGTGGTTTTGGGGTTGAAGCACGTTTTGCCGATTTTACAAAGCCAGAAGAGGTGGAAACACTGATTGATGAGAACACTTGTGCTTTATTCTTTGAGATTATCACTAATCCACAGTTGTTCGTGGCTGATATCCGTAAACTATCTAATATTGCTCACAAAGCGGGAGTACCGCTAATTGCCGATACGACAATCGTGCCTTTCTCTGTCTTCCATGCTGTTGACTTCGGAGTGGATATCGAGGTGGTGTCGAGCACAAAGTATATTTCTGGTGGCGGCACAGGACTTGGTGGTCTTCTCATTGATTACGGGCAGTTTGACTGGAGCCTGTCACCATCTCCTACCCTACAAGCGCGTACCAAGCGTGTTGGCAAGAAGATGGCCTTTACGGCTCGTGTAAAAACGGAACTTGTAACAAACCTCGGAGCACTGATGACGCCACAAGTGGCTTATATGGAGACACTCGGCCTTGATACACTTGACATTCGTTTCCGTCGTCAGTCAGATACAACGTTGTGGCTTGCCCGTCAGTGTCAAGAGTTGCCAGAAATTAAACGAGTGAACTACACAGGCTTGGAGGATAATTCTTTCTATGAACTGTCACGTCAACAATTCGGCCCGCTGCCAGGTGCTGTTTTCACCATCGACCTCGCTTCGAAAGAAGCAGCCTTTGCATTTATCGATAAGCTACAGATTATCCGTCGTGCTACAAACCTCTTTGATCGTAAATCACTAGCCATCCATCCCGCCTCAACAATTTTTGGACTGTTCTCTGCCGAACAATGTGCAGAGATGTCTGTACCTGACACCACCGTTCGTCTGAGTATCGGTCTTGAAAACGGAGAAGACTTGTTAGAGGATATTAAGCAGAGTTTAAGATAAGAGTGAAGCATTTTCACTCTTATCTTTGTTTAAATATAGAATTCTGAAGAGTCGACAAGTCCTGCTCTTAAAGCATACTTAATAACTTCATGGGCTGTGTTGACACCTAGCTTACGGAAAATGTTCTTACGGTGAGTGGTGATGGTATGAATACTCGAGAAGCGCTCGTTGGCAATTTCCTTCGTTGACTTACCCTGTGCGATGGCTTTCACAATCTCTATCTCCGTCGAGGTCAGCACACTAGGGCGTTCATCCTCTTCCTGCTGATGGTTGATGATGACCTCAAGCGCTCGCTGACTGATGAACCTGTTATGCTGCACGACGGCTTGCAACGCCTCGCGCACATCTCTTAGCGGACCGTCCTTAAACACGATACTGAACTGATGGGATGAATAGACCACACGACGTATGAAAGCTGGTGTTAACTCATCACTGATAAGTATCCACTGCGACAGTGCAAAACGCTCACCCACAATCAGCAGCTGTTCTACATCGGCAAAGTCGAACAACGTGTAGTCGAGCAACACAACAGCATTCTCGTGCTCTTTCAACAGCTGCACCAATCCAGCCTTGTCGACAGCCCTGTGCAACACGTTATCTTCATCCTGCCTGATCAGACTTTCCAGTGCGAAACGCGTCAAGTCCTGATTATCTGCCAATATATATTGTCTCATTTCCGTTATAATTGAACCATAACCATTTTGTGGGTGCAAAGATACGAATTTCAGAACAATGCGCCAAAATAAAGAAGGAAATCAGAAAAAATTAGCAACAAAAAAGGATTTGCCTTATGATTTTTCTGATTTCCCGATTTAGTAAGGTGTATCAAAGAATAATATTCTAGTAGGCCTGCTCATGCACGCCTTTAACGGCCCTACCACTGGGATCATTCATGCCTTTGAAGGCGGCATCCCACTCGAGGGCAATAGCCGTTGAGCATGCTACCGAAGCCTCACTAGGCACACTGCGGGCAGCAGAATCGCTGGGGAAGTGTTCGGCAAAGATGCTACGATAGTAATACTCCTCCTTGTTCTTTGGCGGGTTGATGGGGAAACGCTCTGCAGCATGCGCCATCTGTTCATCGGAAACAGCCGCTGTCGTTATGGCCTTAAGCGTGTCTATCCACGAATAGCCTACACCATCGCTGAACTGCTCCTTCTGGCGCCAAGCCACTTTCTCAGGTAGCATATCAGCAAAGGCTTCACGAACGATTTTCTTCTCCATCGTGTTGCCAGGACACATTTTAGCTTCTGGGTTAGTACGCATAGCCACATCTAGGAATTCCTTATCAAGGAAAGGCACGCGACCTTCAACGCCCCAAGCGCTAAGACTCTTATTGGCACGCAGACAGTCGTACATATAGAGCTTGCCTAATTTACGTACGGTCTCTTCATGGAAAGCCTTGGCATCTGGTGCTTTGTGGAAGTAGAGATAGCCGCCGAAGATTTCATCTGCGCCCTCGCCAGAGAGCACCATCTTGATACCCATTGATTTGATGACACGAGCCAGCAAATACATCGGTGTAGAGGCGCGCACGGTGGTGACATCGTAGGTCTCTATATAATAAATTACATCGCGGATAGCATCAAGCCCCTCTTGGATAGTATAGTTTATTTCGTGGTGAACGGTACCGATATAGTCAGCCACCAACTTAGCCTTAGCCAAGTCCGGAGCTCCTTTCAAACCCACGGCAAACGAGTGCAGTCGGGGCCAATAGGCTTTTGTCTTCGAGTCGTCCTCAATACGCATCTCCGAGTATTTCTCGGCAATGGCAGAGATGACAGAAGAATCGAGTCCGCCCGAGAGCAGTACGCCGTAAGGAACATCGGACATCAACTGGCGCTTTACCGCGTCTTCGAGCGCGTCGTGGATGGCAGCCACAGAGGCAGGACTATCCTTAACAGCATCATATTCAAACCAATCGCGCTGATAGTAACGTTTCATGCCAGGCTCCTTGCTCCAATAGAAATGTCCTGGCAGGAAAGGTTCATAGCGCTCACACTGACCTTCGAGGGCCTTCAACTCTGAAGCAACATAAACCGTACCATCAGCATCGTAGCCGATATAAAGAGGAATCACACCAATAGGGTCGCGAGCAATGAGGAACTCATTACGTTCCTCGTCGTAAAGCACAAAAGCAAAAATTCCGCTCAGATCTTCAAGGAAGTTCACTCCCTTCTCACGATAAAGTGCAAGAATCACTTCACAGTCAGAACCCGTCTGAAACTCATACTGACCAGCAAAGCGGCGGCGAATCTCCTGATGATTATAAATCTCACCATTCACAGCCAGCACTTGCTTCTTATCAGGCGAGAACAAAGGCTGTCCACCACTCTCGGGATCAACAATGCTCAGTCGCTCGTGAGCGAGGACAGCACTGCCGCCACAATATATTCCACTCCAGTCAGGACCACGATGGCGGATTTTCTGACTCATCTTCAGTGCCTTTTCACGCAACTCATGTGTTTGCTCTTTTACATCTAATATAGCTACGATTCCACACATAATCTTTCTATTTTAAAGGTACGACAAATAAAGGTAATTAGTCTGGGCTGGATACTCAGCGGCCAGCGTATCTATCTGACTGACGGTAGGTACGACACCCAGATTCTTGCGCCATGCGCGCACCGTCAATCCCGCATCCTCCATACTCATACGTGACTCGAAGCCTAACGCACGCGCTATCTGGAAATCAGAGAATCCATAAACCTTGGCCTCACGCAGCAGGTTCACGAACTCTGGTGTCTCAAGATACTCCAGCAACTCTGTATTCTCCATGAACTCAGCCATCTCGGAGAACTGGGCAAATTGCTTCAGCTGCTGATCGATGTCAACAAGATGCTGTAGCTTTTGCAGGAACCAACGGTCAATCTTTGTGAGCTGATGAATCTGCTCAACGGTATATCCTATCTGTAAAGCCTTTGAGACCACGAAGATACGCATATCCGTAGGTTCGTGGAGCGACTTGTCGATATCTGCGATTTTTATTTCGTGATTCTCTATGAAGCCATGCATACCCTGCCCAATCATACGCAAGCCTTTTTGCAGTGCCTCTTCAAAAGTACGGCCAACAGCCATCACCTCGCCCACGCTCTTCATCGACGAGCCCAGCTGGCGCTTCACACCATGGAACTTAGTAAGGTCCCAGCGTGGAATTTTCACTACCACATAGTCGAGGGCGGGCTCAAAGAAAGCACTTGTGGTCTTCGTAACCGAGTTTTTCAGTTCAAAGAGTCCATAACCGAGTCCCAGTTTTGCAGCTACGAATGCCAATGGATAGCCCGTAGCCTTCGAAGCCAGTGCAGATGAACGGGAGAGACGGGCATTGACCTCAATCACGCGATAATCCTCCGATTGCGGGTCAAGTGCATATTGCACATTACACTCGCCAACAATGCCGATGTGGCGGATAATCTTGATGGCGAGGGCACGAAGTTTATGATACTCTGCGTTCGAAAGAGTCTGCGAGGGAGCCACCACGATACTCTCACCAGTATGGATGCCCAGCGGATCGAAGTTCTCCATGTTGCAGACGGTGATACAGTTATCGTATTGGTCGCGCACCACCTCGTATTCAATCTCCTTCCAACCTTTCAACGACTTTTCAACCAAGACCTGCGGTGAAAAAGAGAAAGCTTCTTCAGCCTGGGACAGGAGTTCTTCTTCATTATCGCAGAAACCAGAGCCAAGACCGCCAAGAGCATAAGCCGCACGGAGAATAACGGGGAATCCTAACTCATGAGCCGCCCGCTGCACTTCCTCAACGGTGTTGCAAGCCTCACTCTTTATGGTTTTCACGCCAATCTCATCAAGGCGCTTCACAAACAAGTCACGGTCTTCGGTGTCGATGATGGCTTGTACGGGAGTACCCAGCACCTCTACACCATACTTCTCCAGCACGCCACGCTGATAGAGTTCTACGCCGCAATTGAGTGCCGTCTGTCCACCAAACGAGAGTAAAATGCCATCAGGCCGTTCCTTTTCTATGACACGCTCCACGAAATCGGGCTTCACGGGCTGGAAGTAAACCGTGTCGGCCACGCCTTCAGAAGTCTGTACGGTGGCAATGTTAGGGTTGATGAGCACTGAGTGTATGCCTTCTTCCTTCAGAGCCTTCAGTGCCTGAGCACCACTGTAGTCAAACTCACCCGCCTGACCTATCTTCAAAGCGCCGCTACCAAGCAGCAAAACCTTCTTTATTTCTTTTTTCTCCATCATCCTAGCATTTTTACAAATTCATCAAACAAAAACTCTGTATCTACAGGCCCCGAGCAGGCTTCAGGATGGAACTGCGCAGACATCCATGGATTTGACTTGTGGCAGATGCCTTCGTTAGAACCGTCGTTCATATTCACGAACAAAGGCTTCCAATCTCCGGGCAGTGTGGAATCATCAACTGCATAGCCATGGTTCTGCGAGGTTATGAAGCACTGTGTAGTACCAACCTTTTGCACAGGCTGGTTATGTGAACGGTGACCGTATTTCAGTTTGTAGGTCTTCGCGCCAGCTGCTTTTGCCAGAAGTTGGTTGCCAAGACAAATACCCATACACGGCCGCACCTCTTTGCTGTTCAGGAAGGTACGGATATTGGCCACCGTCTTCTCGCAACGCTCAGGATCGCCAGGGCCGTTAGCCAGGAAAAGGCCATCGAAATCCAATTTATTGAAATCATAGTCCCAAGGCACACGCACCACCTCGATGCCGCGCTTGATAAGACAGCGTATGATATTTGCCTTCACGCCGCAATCTACCAGCACCACGCGATGTTTCCTTTCACCTTCTGGCTGATAGGTAATCACTTCCGTGCAGCTTACCTTCTCAACCCAGTTCACGGAACCATAGTCCTCTGATGGCAGCACACTCTCTGAGTCTTCCAACACAATCTTTCCCATCATTACACCATGCTCTCTCAGCAACTTAGTAAGTCTTCGGGTATCAATGCCAGTGATGGCAGGCACACCTTCGCGTTTCAGCCAGGCATCAAGCGACTCCTTTGCATTCCAGTGTGAATAAGTCTTGCTATAGTCAGCCACCACCAGCGCTTTGGCATGAATGCGGTCGCTCTCCATAAAAAGTGGAAGACCGTTTTCTTCCATACCCGTATCAGGTACGCCGTAGTTGCCTATCAGCGGATAGGTCGTCACCAGTATCTGTCCAGCATAGCTGGGATCTGTCAAACTCTCAGGATAGCCCGTCATGGCTGTATTAAACACCACCTCGCCAGTCGTTCCGGCTTCATAGCCAAACGACCAGCCGCAGAATTGACTGCCATCGTCAAGTATCAGTTTTGCTTCTCTCATATATACTATTACAATTGTAAATTCAATACACTCTCAACATAATTCACAAAAGCCCCGTTACAGAGGCGGATACCACCATTGGTGGGATAATGACCCGTGAAATACCAGTCGCCAGGATGGTTCGGACAAGCCTCGTGCAGCCCCTCGATGCTCTGATAAACCAGCTCGATAGGAGCTTGCATGCCATCGGGGCGCAGCATTTCAACAATCTTGCGGTTAATCTCTTCAACGGTAAACGGGGCATAGATGGCCCGCACATGGTTCTTTGTCGTGGGCTCAGTCTTACAGGCCCTATACGTCTCGGCTATCACTTGTTCCAAGCCCCGGTCTTTTATCAGCGCAATGGCGGCACGGAAAGCACAGAGTTCTTCCAAACGCGACATATCAATGCCATAATAGTCTGGATAACGTATCTGCGGCGAGCTCGACACCATGACGATTTTCTTGGGATGCAGACGGTCGAGGATTTTGAAGATGCTCTCTCGCAGCGTTGTGCCACGCACTATCGAGTCATCGATGATGACCAGATTGTCCTCATAGGGTACTAGCGAGCCATAAGTGATGTCGTAAACATGGGCAGCAAGGTCGTTACGCTCATTGCCTTCTGTGATGAAAGTGCGCAGTTTGATGTCTTTCCACACCACCTTCTCGATGCGCACTTCCTGATTCAGCCTTCTCACGCCGTCGGTCATGCCGTGGAAGGCCACTTCAGCGGTGTTGGGGATATACGAGAACACCGTATGCGCCACATCGCTGTCGATGGCCTGCATGATGGCAGGCGTAAGTTGCTCACCTAGACGCTTACGTTCCAAATAGATATCACGGTCGGAACCGCGACTGAAGTAGATGCGCTCAAAGCTGCAGGCGCTCAACTGCCTGGCAGGCATGATCTGCTGCTGGACTATCTCGCCACTCTTACGCACGATGAGCGACTGCCCTGGCTTCAGCTCTTTGATATTCTCGGCCTGAAGGTCGAAGGTGGTCTGAATGACGGGGCGCTCTGATGCCAGCACCACCACTTCGTCGTCCTGATACCAGAACGCAGGACGTATGCCCCAAGGATCGCGCACTGCAAACATCTCGCCGCTGCCTGTGAGTCCACACATCACGTAGCCGCCATCGAAATGCTTCATCGTGGTCTTCAGCACGTTGCCCATCTCCACATGGTTGTCTATATAGTCGGTGATATCTGTGCCCTGTAAACCTTGCTCCTGAGCTTTCTGAAACAGGCGCTCCACCTCACGATCCAGGCGATGGCCCATCAGTTCCAGCGTGATGTACGAGTCGCCATATATGCGGGGCGACTGTCCCTGAGCTGTCAGAAAAGAAAAAACCTCGTCAATGTTGGTCATATTGAAATTACCACACAGACAGAGGTTTTTTGCTCGCCAGTTATTTCTACGCAGGAATGGATGCACATATTGCAATCCGCTCTTACCCGTTGTGGAGTAGCGCAGATGCCCCATGTAGAGTTGACCTGCAAACGCCGGTTGCTCTCCGGCTTGCGGCGAACTACCATCGGCTGACGGGTGGGATATCCGTTTGAATATCTCGGTAATGGCATCCTTACCTTCCGCCTTCTCGCGGAACATATATTCCTCGCCGGCAGGAGCGTTGAGGTTTACACAACCGACACCAGCGCCTTCCTGGCCTCGGTTGTGCTGTTTCTCCATCATCAGGTAGAGCTTGTTCAGCCCATATCGCCACGTGCCATACTTCTGCTCATAATAGCTCAGCGGCTTGAGCAGGCGAATCATGGCCACGCCACATTCATGCTTCAGTTGCTCCATCGATACATGCTTTGAATTTCATTCGAGACTGCTCTTGCTCAATTGCAGCCTTCACAAACGACATAAACAGGGGGTGCGGATTAAGCACCGTTGACGAGTATTCTGGGTGGAACTGAGTACCGATATACCAATTCATATCGGGAATCTCCACAATCTCCACCAAGTCGGATGCGGGATTGATGCCCACACATTTCATGCCCTTGTTCTCAAACTCCTCCTGATACTTATTATTAAACTCATAGCGGTGACGATGGCGTTCCTTGATGAGCGTCTCTTCGCCATAAGCCTCCCATGTGCGACTGCCCGTCACGAGCTCACACTCATAAGCGCCTAGTCGCATCGTGCCGCCCATCTGGGTGATGTTCTTCTGCTCCTCCATCATGTCAATCACGTTGTGGGGCGTCTTGGGGTTCATCTCGGCACTGTTGGCATCCTTATAACCCAGCACGTTACGTGCGAACTCGATGACCATCATCTGCATGCCTAGACAGATACCGAATGTAGGAATGTCATGCGTGCGGGTATATTCGGCGGCAATGATCTTGCCTTCAATACCTCGCGTGCCAAAGCCTGGGCAGATGACAACTCCCGCCATGCCGCTCAGTCGCTCTGCAATGTTCTCACGGGTAATTTCCTCACTGTTCACAAACACGGCCTTCACCTTGCGATCGTTGTAGGTTCCAGCGTGTGCAAGACTCTCGATAATGCTCTTGTAGGCGTCTTGCAGATCATACTTGCCCACAAGGGCAATCTTCATTTCCTTAGTAGCTTTTTTCCTTCTCTCGAGGAACGAGCGCCAGGGTCCCAGTTCGGGTGTCTTTCCTGGCTCGAGGCCCATCTTCTTGAGGATGATAGCATCGAGGCCCTGTCGCTGCATGTTTACAGGTACTTCATAGATTGACGGCAGATCCTGACTCTGAATAACGGCTTTTGAGTCGACGTTACAGAAGTGGGCCACCTTGCTTTTTATATCGTCGTTCAGGTTGTGTTCTGTGCGCAGTACGAGCACTTCGGGCTGTATGCCCAGTCCTTGCAGCTGCTTCACGCTGGTCTGGGTAGGTTTTGTCTTCAGCTCGCCAGCGGCAGCCAGATAGGGCACGTAGGTAAGATGGACGTTCAGCGCCCTCTGGGGACCCAGCTCCCAGCGCAGCTGGCGAATAGCCTCGAGGAAGGGCTGACTCTCGATGTCGCCGATGGTACCGCCTATTTCGGTAATGACGAAGTCGAGATCTTGCTTGGTGGCGTTCATCAGTATACGGCGCTTAATCTCGTCGGTGATATGAGGCACCACCTGAATGGTCTTTCCCAAGTAGTCGCCTCGGCGCTCGCGTTCGATGACGCTCAGATAGATACGCCCTGTAGTTACGCTGTTGTCGCGCGTGGTCTCGATACCAGTGAATCGCTCGTAGTGTCCTAAGTCGAGATCTGTTTCCATACCATCGGCCGTCACGTAGCACTCACCGTGCTCGTAGGGATTCAGCGTGCCTGGGTCGATATTGATATAGGGGTCGAATTTTTGGATGGTAATCCTGTAGCCTCTTGCTTGCAAGAGTTTTCCCAGCGAGGCTGAGATAATGCCTTTTCCCAGTGAAGAGGCTACACCTCCGGTGATAAAAATGTACTTTGTCTCCATAAAACAATCGTTTCTATGGACTGCAAAGGTACAGCATTTCGGAATAATACGCGCGTGAACATTTATATTTTGAGTGTTAAAAATGCGGACAACTTTCAGATTGTAAGTTTTTAAAACCAAAAACCTTTCAATTCGCAACCATTTTCATTTGAAAACCTTTCAATCCGAAACACGGCCTACACACAAACAGCACTTTAGACCTATACACATAAAAAGGCGAAGGCTACCTCGAAAGGCCTCCTCATCAGTTCCTTTTAAACATTGGGGAAAAAGTAAAACAGGTGACCTCAAAACCTTTGAGACCACCTTACTAAACAAACTGATATACAGTTAGTTAAAATAGAAATGATATTAATCACAAAATTACGATATTCAGACGGAGCCTCTTGACGACAAGACGATTCCCCAATGATCCTTGATATATTGCTTCAGTGCTTGTCTGCCTTCTGGAGAATTAGCATCCAAATGATTGGCTTTCATCCACTTCATTACCTCAAGAACCTTCACATCTACGAGCGTGCGATACCACCAACCTTGAATGAAAGCAAAAATGAATCCTTCCTTTCCGTCAAGGAATCCGCCTCGTAGGAAGTAACGGTAAACGAAGTATGCAAACGAGCGCCAAAAGAGTGGCAGCCTGTTATATTTGCATTTTATCCTATGCTTTTTTTCCGCCTGTTTCCCAAGATGTGTTATATTATCAGACGCACTTCCCGTAAGATGATACATCTCATTCAACACCTGAGTAGCCTCACTATATGCATAATTTATGTGTTTCTTGCAATATTCTGAGATATTTATCAGTGAATGATCACAGAAATCATGTTCAAACTCCACACTCTTTCCCTCAAGCAACTGGATATGTTCATCCATAAACCTCCGCTCGCACATCGCCTTTCTGTAGCGGAAGATTCTAAGAAGCTTTACAGGATAAATACCTCCTTTCATCCATTTCCCCATGAAAATATGCCTTCTTTTTAGCACAATTCCCGTAATTTCATCACCAAGTGAAGGGATTTTTTGCTGCATTTCCTCTACCAAATCCTTCATAGGATACTCGTCAGCATCCAATCTCATCACCCATTTAGTGGTGATAGGAGCATTCTCCAATGCCCAATTAAGTTGTCCCGCATGTTTTGTTGTAGGCCATTCATGCTGAAGAACATGAACATTAGCATAGGATTGGGCAATTTCCACTGTCCTATCCTCAGAGAAACAGTCTATCACAAAAACATCCTTGACGACAGGACATATAATATCCAGACAACGTTTTATATGAAGTTCCTCATTATATGTGAGGATTATGGTTGTAATATCAAGCATTTTCTATAATCTCCCTCTTTTTTATGAACTTAGCAGGATTACCGCCAACAATTGTCCAAGGTTCCACATCTTTATATACGCTTGCCGTAGCACCAACAACGGCACCTCGACCAATCGTAACGCCCATGCCAACATACGCTTTAGTACATATCCATGCCTGGTCCTCGATAACGATAGGAGCCGTTATGAGCGGATTTAAAGGATTTGTGACATCATGACTGGCTGTACAGAGATACGTCCCTTGAGATACCGTAGTATTAGCTCCGATTGTGACAGGAGCCACATTATAGCATTCAACATCACCGGCAAGACAAGCATACTCTCCCATCGTGAGGAAAGGTGGATAATATACCTTTGCAGAACTATATACATGAGCCGTTTTTGCAATCTTTGCCCCAAAGAGACGAAGAAGGAAATTTTTCCAGCCCTTACCAACACTCCTAGGCAGCCACCTTGCACACAATGCCCAAGTGATATTCCACAAAAGACGAATCATCTGATGCTTCCGCCCCAAGTGATTCTCATATTTTGACAAATCGATTTTTGTTTTAGTCATATACAAATTCAATAAATGTATTTAGTCCTTTGGTTTATAGTTTAGAGTATATATTCTTTCCAACAATAATACGAGATAACGATGACCTGTCAAACAATATTGCACAAAACAGACATAGTGTAACTATCATCGACAAACAGCATATCGTCCCAATAATTCTTGTGCCATCAAAGGCAAAGAACGGAGCGCATACCTTTGCAACAACTGTAAACAACGGAGAGAAAAGTACAATAGCAAGAGAATTCCTTCCTATATACGATATATAATTGGATATACACTTCGGTATTCTATCTTTCAAATCAAAAATAAAGCCTAGAAATGTAAGAGTTAGTCCAATGCCTGGAATAGAACATCTTGAAATGTCATTGGCAAATATAATAATCAAAACAAAACACAATAATGATATCGGCGACTTTAATTTCTCATTTATTTCAAAATTCGCATTTCTAAATAGAATACCTATTATAAAATAGATTATGTCTCCCCATTTAAAACCTGGTATTCCAACAGACAAAGTATACAGGATGATAGATGAAATCAGAATGCCAGACAATCCTTTCATTACATAACGATTAACTATATAATAGATCGTCAAACAGATAGCCATTGTATGTAAATACCAGTAAGTGCCAGAAGGCAAAAATGCGATCTTACTCAACAGAGTTAGCACTCCACCATCAAAGGTGTTAGAGGCTCCAATGAATTTTCCAAACATGCCTAATCCCAACAGATATACGATCTCAAAGGCAATATATGGCACCACAATACCATATATACTTTTTAAAAACTTTTTAGGCTCTTTATTCACAGAAAACAAGTAACCACTAATCAACAGAAAGCCAGACATGTGGAATGCATATACTATTTGACACGCATGAGGATACTTTGCATTAAACAATCCAAGATGGAAAGCCACCATAAGAAGGATTAATAATCCTTTAGCCATGTCAATCTCTTGAATTCTTTTCGTATTGTCCTTCTTGTCAAGTACATTTTCCTTTCCAAATACCATATATCTTTATTTCACTTTAATACAAATTCCGGCTTCTCACCACCATTCAGTAACCACTCATAAAGGTGTAAAGTCTTACGAGTAACGCTTCGGTAGCCAAAGTTATCATAGATAAGTTTGCTTGCTCTTTGTCCCATATCATAGAGAACAGTAGGACTCATGTTCAAAGCCTCACGAAGTGTATGTTCAAGATTATCCACACTAAGGCCAATACACCAACCCGTCTTTGTCTCATTAAGTGTTTTCCAAGGACAGTTTGTTGTAGTTACAACAGGCGTTCCGCACGACATCGCTTCAGCTATCACCATTCCAAAACTCTCGCTAAACGAAGGCAAACAGAAAAGGGCAGACTCCTGATAAAGCTTTATCTTAGCCTCTCCAAATACAGGCGGAAGAATCTTGATACTATTTTTCAACCCTAAACTTTCCACATTCATCTCTAAACTATGAACATATTCTGCCTCGCCATTACCTACAACAAGCAACTGCCAGTCAGAAAAATCAGAATGAATACGTTTCCAAGCATCAAATAGGATTTCTATACCCTTCTTTACATGTATGCGACTAAGAAACAGCACTTGCTTCTTAACAACATCAATAGACGTCTTGCATGGATAAGCATTTGTTTCTATACCATTTGGAATAACTGCCTTACAGGTCGTGATAGCGAGTTCACTCACATGTTCTGCCTCCATCTTAGCCGTAGTAAAGATACAGGCAGATTTCTGCACATCCTTACGCTGGTACAGCCACCAAGCCAATATCTTTTTCCATTTCTTCTGTGATAGACTCCAAGGCTCAAGCATGCCTCGAGGAGTGACGACATACGGAATACCTAATCTGCGAGCCTCAACCATCACCTTATGATAAGGCAAATCCCACATACTCTGAATCTGAATCAGTTCGAACTTCTCATCTGCAAGATATTTTGCAATATCCTTCTTCGAGAAAGAAGGTTCAAGTACCTTCAGTTTTGCTGTAGTTCCTTCAAGCGCATGCGTATTCATGTCTTTAGAGCGGATCGTCATAAGAGTGATATCCACACCTAGCTCAGCCAATCCCTTGACGAGCATAGGAACACTACGGGATGGACCACCACATGCCAAATCCAGAGAAGATACGAATGAGAGAATTTTCATGATCGAGAGATTCTTGACCAGATACAATCTGGCAGAAGATTTATAACATGAACGTAAATAAAGAACAATACAGCTTTGAACACTCCTTCATATCTATTGAGATAATGGAATGTGATGAACGGATTACTTCCTAAAGGAGAATATAGTTTGTTGAATCTTTTAACTACCGATACACCATTAAGGCGTATCCTTGGATTCCCACGTTGTAATGCAGCATCCGTACATCCTATATATTTTCTTGATGTGCATACATGAAGCCCGTTCTTATGAGTCTCATAACCATAGGCTACATCACCCAAATCATGATGATATACAGGATCAAATAAACCATTCTTCTCAAATACATATTTAGGCACAAGGACGAAGTTGCCATTCATGCGAAAAACCTCATTCAACTCACCATTAGCAGGTATAAGATGCTTGGATTTATCATAACCACCATATACAACTTGCCTGGTTGTTGTTTCCTGTACTAAGCCGGCTATTACAGCCTTATGCTCCATGATTCTACTACATTCAAGCATCTCATCGAAACAATCGGCATAGAGCATGAGGTCATCATTAAGCCATAAATAGAAGTCGTACTTCTTGTTTTTTGCCGCTTCTATCCATGCGGTTCTCATTCCCCTTGACCAAAAGAGATTACCATCTCCATGAATGAGATTCACCTGAGGAAATTCTTCACGAATAGCCTCAGCAGTACCATCAGTTGAATTGTCATCGACACAATAGACATCAATATCCTTCCTGATAGAGAATAGTCTGCCAAGACACGACAATGTAGTATCCTTACGATTATGACAGGTTATGAGGACTGCTATTGTTACCATACTCTTTGTTTGCCTGATGATACGACTTTAGCCGGGATACCTCCAAGAACAGAAAATGGTGCCACATCTGAATAGTTCTTATTACAGAAAGAATTGGAGGCAACGATTGTGTTATCAGGGATTACAGTTCCTTTGTTAATACAAACATTATTCCCAATCCATACATTGTCGCCTATTACTATTGGCTTGTGCGAAGGAGATATCGTTCCTGTATTCAGATTCATGATTTCATGCCTGTCTGTATCCATCAACTGGCATCTCCATGAGCCTCCAACCTGTGAACCGATTTTTATATTGTCCTCACAGAACAGAATCGACTGAGCACCGAATCTCGATTTTGCCCCTATCGACATATTTGCCCCAGGCTCTACCCTTATTGTACTACCACAACCTATATAGAAAGAGCCATTGAAACAAAGACTCCCTCTGATATCAAGAATAACAGGATCGAGTGGAAACATATCACGCCCTTGTGATCCAAGTTTTATCATTCCTGGTCTAACAGTTCCATTTATACACAATTTTCCACTATTACCTACAACCCGTAGTTTGCCATAAACGTCAATAGGAAACTTTATTGCTTGTCTGAATGGCAAGAAATGGAAATTAACATATATAATCTTTATAATGTTATGTATGAATATAGAATTGGACATTATAAGCAAAAAATTATAAGGATTTCAACTGGGTCATATGTGCAAAAAGTACCAAAGTTATATATCCTACGATAAAAGCACGTAAACAGTCAAAAGCACTTGAGCTTGCTGTTTGATATGTTGTCTGACAAAGCAGGATAATAAGCAGCATATTCCTTGTTGTAAGATTCTTCAAGCATGCTATGGCCTTTTCTTCTATCATATAGAAAACGATAAAGAAAAATACAAGACTACCACACTTTCCAAAGTCAAGGAATACCTGTGGTATCATAGAAGGCACACATACTGATGCAGGGTTATACACAACATTCCACATTTCAATAATATGATTATATACAGATGAGCCAATACCTAAACAATTCAGGCCATATCCCAACGAATATTCGGGTGGCAGACTACCCCATAGCTCATTCATGTGTATATAGGAAGTAGAAGTATAGAAAATTTCAGATGAGTAAGCCTCTATCGTTTTCATGTTTATTGTCTCATTCATCTTCAGAATCTGTACGACAACAAGCATTATTATTGGCGAAGCAAGGACCAACAAAAACTTCCTATCTATCTTTTTATCCTTATCCCTTATTACTGCTATTGAATATGTAAGAAGATAGGAAAAAATAAAAGGAACGAAGAAAGAAAGGATGAACAAACGTCCGCCAAACGACATCTGGAATGGTATAAACAAAAGGAACTCCCGAATAATTTTTTTCAAACGAATACCTTGTAATGCAGTTTCCATACCTAGAATACAGATATAGAATACAGCAAACTGGCACAGATAACTACCAATACGGATTACATTGGAGTCAAAAAAACTAAAATGCGAACGAGAATCAATATAATATGATCTCATTGCAGAATAATCCCAACCAGTTACCGATACAACAGAAACCAGTCGATACATTCCAATAGCAAAAAAAAGATATAGAACCCATCGCATCTTACGTCTAATGGATACAATATCTGCATTACCAAAATTCGCCGTTACCTCAACTGCAACTTTTTTTCGCTTAAATCGAGCTAATAGGAATGCAGAAAAGACAACAATCAATATCATTAATTGGTAAGAACTTATTTCCTGAAGATAATCAGCACCATTATAATAGTCGGTAACACCAACCAACAGATTCGAATATAGGAATCCTCCCAAAGAAGTCAATCCCCACATCAAAGCAAAGAATGTTGACGGAAGAACGTATGTTTTGTTTCGCATACCCAACTTTAAAAAATTGGCTATTGCAAAAACAACACATAAAATAAAACTATATAGGAAATCAATATTTTCCATTAACAAAGCTACCAATAGCATTTAGTATAAAGACTTCCTTCTTCTCATATTTGTAACAATTGAAGAAAATACATGTCTGTCATTTCGTGACAATGCAACATACCAATACACAGGTAGACTTATGATAAACATAATTATGAGTAATGAAAGTTGTACCAACAGGCTATCAGAAACCTGTGGACGGATTCTCCAATAAATACATGATATGCAAACAAATGAAGCCAAACATGGGATTAACACATACTTGATCCATCTTAAAACAGATAAACCAATAAGTTTGTGTGCGAAATAAATATAAATTATTCCATCTACCATAATACGGAAGATTATCCAATTAAGAATTGCCCAATATGGCTGAAAGCCAAATTGAAATTCAACACATGTCAATATAATTGGAATAATGTTTGCTATCGAACTACAAATATTAAACCGCTTGATGTTTCCTTCTGCCTGAATAGCCTGATACAAGAAATGATACAATTGCTCAATAAGCCCAGAAACGAACCATAACATGCAAAACAGAACAGTCCACTCAGGCACTTCCTTTAGCCACAATTGCAACACGACAGGCATAGAGAACAATATAGGAAGTGCAAAAAAGGAGAATAAGAGAAATGAGAACTTACAGCCTGCGTATGAAATCTCAAGCATTTGGTGCCTTTGGTTTGCTCCTTCCTTTTTGACAAGGACTGGTGTCAATGCCTTTGACATATTACCAGAAACGCCCATCAACGCCCCTTGCAGTTGTGTAGCTATTCCCAATGCTGCATTCAATAGAGTCCCAAAGAAATGGTTTATCGCAATAGTCATACCATAAAGTGAAATCATCCCAGCACAAATATTCAGCATGTTCCAGCCTGCAAAAGATGCCATTTTCTTCAAGATCTCATTATCATGTTCCTTTATACTTTTTGCTCTACATACAGGATAAGTCCTATCGCAGTAGCATTTAGTAATGAATCGCAACAACCACGACTCTCCAGCCATCAATAGTCCATAAAAAAGTAATCTGTCATAGTCTGAATATGATATTAATACAGCGATTGTCAGTTTCAAGAACACGTCTATTATTCCTACAAGTGAATAAAAAAACATGTTCTCATGAGCATTCAGAACAGCATCATAAGGCGTTATAGTAATTGAAAATACGGTACTGAAAATCAAACACCCATAAACAATCATGGCCGTTGTTTCCCTACCACTCGGGATATTAAGAATACCATTAAATAAAAAGAAGCCAGCTATGATATACAGTCCACAAACCAACAAAGCCAACATACGATGCAGACGAACTGAGGAATTAAAGATTGTCTGTATGGCGGTAATATCTCCCTTTCCCTCTGCATAACTCATATAACGCAAGGAGGCTGTACTCATAGAAGCACTAAGGAAACCCAACATAGCCAATGCACCAGCAACCACATTATAGAGTCCATAATCAGATGCGCCTAAAGCATCCAACAGAATACGAGTAGTCAATACGGAAACAACAATTGATGTTCCCATACGTGCATAAAGGAATAATGTATTCTTTACTACTCTGTTTACCGTGGACATGACTTCCTCTTACTTAGAGCACTTGTTATACAATATACCTACTTTCAGATTTCCATAATAAAAGCGCTGGGGATATATGCTGTCGATACAAGGCCTACGGCTGTTATAGAAACGATCACACGCTGTTGTCCAGAAACTCTTGCAACCTTTCCTTCCACCCCTTTGAACAGACCGTCAATGACCCTTACCGTCTCGCCTCCCTTGAAATGGCATTGTTCTTCCTTAACATACATCAGATGCTCGCTCTTATTAGAGGTGGCACAGATGAAATTCTCCATTTCACGACATGGAATAGTCAGTGGAGGATTCTTTGAGTCTTCATCCAGTTCGAAGTGATTATAGTAATATGTGAGAAAGGAGAGTTCGGGAGTGCCCTTGATATATTCCTCGGCTTTGTCTTCTGTGGTATAGACAAACAGAAGGTTCGGAATCAGAGCCTCGAGTACTCGTTTGTCTTTACCTTGTTTGTCGGTTTTGCGCACATAGCGCTTGGCAATATAGCAATAGGTTCCGTCTTCAACGATCATGTCAAACGCCTTATCTTCCCTTCGGTATGAAGCACGAAACACATACCACCTCTTATTTTCGTCTGGCGCATATCTTACCGACGCCCCTGTCTTTGAGCTGATCGCTTCGGGGATGGTATCAGGGGTAAGCCTGACACATGGAGGTTTAGCCTCGCCTCGTCGAGTTTCCACATTAGACAATGTGCTCATATCAAACCTTTTCGAGTTTTGGTTTATCGGTCGGTTCAATGCTTAGATTCTGAGTCTTACGACTTTGAGAATCAAGTGCAAAAGTACAAAAAAATAGACATATAACGAAAACAATATTCAAAAAAGCAATAATTATTGCTTATTTTTGCAATTTCTTGTACCTTGAATGTGCAAGAACAATAACAAGCTGCTTCCCTTAACGGAAAAACGACACAAAAAAAAGCCCACCCATCTGATTGCAAACGGATGGATGGGTGGGGCAGTCACACCTGGCTAGATTAAGGTTGCAGCGTAAAACCAAGAACCAGGTATGCCTTCTGCGAACAAGGATTTGCTACAACCTGTCCGAAGATAGGTATCGAGAACGTATCGGTGACTTTAATATCTTTCGTTGCCTTCAGCGAGAGATTGGTCACCGCGAATCCCGTTGTTCCGTAGAACGTGGTGGCGAAGGGGACGGCACCGGCCGTAGCAGCCCAGTCAACCGTGGCAAGTTTGAATGGAACAGTAGCTTCAACATAACTGCTGTAGGCCCGTTTGCCGTCCTTGTTTTCGCCGTCGTTGCCGGCAATATTAGTATACCACTGCAGACTGGCCACTCCGAAATCGTAACCGATGTTGGCCTCAAACACGTGGTTCGTTCCGTGGGCGTCGTACTTGAAGTAGCGGCCCTCGGGGTCGAGACCAGCGTTGAACCAATAGTCTGTCAGCCCGATATTGAAACCGCCAGCGGTGTAAGCGAGCGTCAGGTCAAACTCCTTTGTGTCGGCAGGCTCTGAGAGGCCCACACTGCCCCACGCCGAGAGGCTCAGGCCCTTATAGCCGATGCCGAGTGTTGGCTGGAGCGACACGCTTCCCAAGTCCTGACCACGCCAGATATACTGGCTCACAACGTCCGCCGCTACGGTTGTCTCTACACTTTCCGTCTCCTGTGCATGGGTGGTTGCACACGCAACCAGACCCATGGCAAATAAAACAATCTTTTTCATACCTTCCAAATAAAACACACTTAAAAAAACTTATTTAGTTATAGCAACTTTCACCATGCTCGTAGATATCGAGACCTTCCTCCTCAACACGCGCACCAACGCGCAGTCCGTGCAGTTTCTTGATACCGTAGAAAAGAGCCAGTCCACAAGCGGCAGCCCAGAGGTCGATCACGAGGATACCGAAGAGCTCAGCGCCGAAGAATCCCCAGCCGCCACCATAGAAGGCGCCGTTAGAGGTAGAGAGCAGACCAGTCATCAGAGTGCCAAGAATACCGCACACGCCGTGTACAGAAGAAGCACCCACGGGGTCGTCGATGTGAAGCTTGTGGTCGATGAACTCGATGGCGTAAACCAGCACCAGTCCGCAGACAAAACCTATCACCACGGCACCAACAGGCGATACGAGGTCACAACCAGCCGTGATGCCCACAAGACCGGCCAGTACACCGTTCAGCGTCAGAGAGAGCGACGGTTTGCCATACTTCCACCATGTGAGGAACATCGTAGCCACACCGCCCGCAGCAGCAGCCAGGTTAGTGGTCAGGAACACGTGTGAGATAGCCACGCGGTTCACCTCGCCAGAGGCAGCCAGCTGAGAACCGGGGTTGAATCCGAACCATCCCAACCAGAGGATGAAGACGCCCAGGGCAGCCATTGTCAGGTTGTGACCGGGAATAGCGCGGCTCTTGCCGTCCTTGGCATACTTGCCGATACGGGGACCGAGCGCGATGGCACCAATCAGAGCCAGCACACCACCCACGCTATGTACGATAGCAGAACCGGCAAAGTCGTGGAACACGTCGCCGAAGGTAGTCATCATAAAGCTGTCGGCAGCGTCGTTGCAGAGCCAGCCGCCGCCCCATGTCCAGTGTCCCTCGATGGGATAGATGAACAGCGAGATCACAGCGCTGTAGACCAGATACATCGAGAACTTGGTACGCTCGGCCATGGCGCCGCTCACGATTGTGGCCGACGTGGCACAGAACACCGTCTCGAAAATCAGGAAGCCCTCAACGGGCAGGTCGCCCTTATAGAAACTCAGGTCGCCCCAGTTAGGCATGCCGATAAAACCGGCACCCTCGCTGCCGAACATGAAGCCGAAGCCGAGGAAGAAAAACAAGAGCGAGCCGAACATGAAGTCCACAAAGTTCTTCATCAGGATGTTGGCCGTGTTCTTGCCTCGTGTAAAACCAGCCTCACACAGCGCAAAACCAGGCTGCATCCAGAAAACCAACATGGCCGCCAACAACATCCATACAGTATCGAGTGATAATCCAATTTCGTTCATAATCTTCTTACTTTTTTTACCTTTTTACCTTCTTACCTATTCACATCACTTCTTGTCTCTCAGAACGGTGTCGCCGTTCTCACCCGTGCGGATACTCCAAGTGTCAATCATATCGCTCACGAAGATACGACCATCGCCAACCTCACCCGTGTGAGCCACACTCAGTATCACCTTCACCGTAGGCTCCACAAACTGGTCGCGGCACACAATGGTCAGTGCCACACGCTCTATCACGTCGGTAGAGTACTGCACGCCGCGGTAGATACGTTCCTCGCGGCTCTGGCCGATACCATGCACGTTGTGGTATTCAAACCAGTCGATATCCGACTGCAACAATGCCTCCTTTACATCCTCAAACTTGGTCTTACGGATGATTGCTTCGATTCTTTTCATACCTGTCTTCTCTTTATTACCTTATTAATACTATTACAGCCTTTTGGCTTACACTTTGAAAGCTTTCTGCTGCAAAAGTAGTACATTTTGACAGAATATCAAGCATATAACTTTCAGTTTGTACGTTAAAACGCACACAATCTAACAGTTCAAAACCATTTACTTTTGTTTTGCTTACGATTTATAACAAATTAGCGCCAAAAAACTACAGATTATCACATTGGCGGTTATTCATTCAAAAAAGATGCAAATTTCAGCAAAAAGCTTTGTCATATCAAACCAATCTTTATCCTTATAATCATTATCAAAAGAGAACATCCCGTTCGTTGCTGAGAGTAAGAAAGGGGAAAAAGATGATATGGCGAAGGCGGTGACGAACCTAATAAATCAAAAGAATTAAACTCTGAGGAAAGTCGGGGGTTCGATAAATGAAACCCTCACTTTACTCCGAGCAAACTGGCTCACTTTGCCCTGGGACTTCGGACGTATTTGCTGCAGTTGTTGCAGTGTTGCAGTTGTTTGCAAGACTGCCGCACCCTAAAAAATATGTCTATATATTTATATATATATAATATATATAATATATAGTATTAATTTTTCACTTTTTACACTTCATGATTTGAACTGCAACACTGCAACAACTGCAGCAAAATGCGTCTACACACTCAGGCAGAAAAGGGTAGAGGCAAAAGGATGCAGCGCGAGTGTTTGACAGACCTTCAAATAACAGATTGAAAGTTGAGGACGGGATATAAAGGGGCGTTTTTATCGTATTGAAAGAAAAAGGGGGCTGATTGTTACAAACTGAAAGTTGAGGGCGATTTTAAGATTTAAAAAGCAAGACACTATTCTCCTATATTTACATTTTGATATAATTTTGCAGCCAAATTTGAACAGAAAGATAGAAAAAGCAAGGATAATATGACAAAGTGTAAAAATCAAGACCAAGAAAAAGGACTCTACCAACAAGCGTATGAGCACGATGCCTGCGGCGTGGGCATGGTGGTGAACATTCATGGCAACAAGAGCCATGAGCTGGTAGACAACGCGCTGAAAGTGCTGGAGAACATGGAGCACCGAGGCGCTGAGACACGCGACAAGACTGGCGACGGTGCGGGCATCATGGTTCAGATTCCCCACGAGTTTATTCTGTTGCAGGGCATCCCCGTGCCCGAAAAGGGGAAATACGGCACAGGACTGGTATTCCTACCGAAAGAGCAGAAGGCTCAGCAGGAGATTCTGAGCGTGATGATAGAGGAGATAGAGCGCGAAGGACTGCAGCTGATGCACTTGCGCGCCGTGCCTACCAATCCAGAGGTGCTGGGAGCGGGAGCCCGCGAGGTGGAGCCCGACATCAAGCAGATTTTCGTGACGGGCGTGTCGGATGAGGACGTTCCCGTGTTTGAACGCATATTATATAAGGTTCGCAAGAAGATTGAGAACCGCATTGACAACGAGGACTTCTATATCTGCTCGCTGTCGAACAAGAACATCATCTACAAGGGTATGCTGACCAGCGGACAGCTGCGACGCTACTTCCCCGACCTGTCGAACGACTACTTCACGAGCGGACTGGCTCTGGTACACTCGCGCTTCTCGACCAACACGTTCCCGAAGTGGAAACTGGCTCAGCCGTTCCGACTGCTGGCTCACAACGGCGAGATCAACACCATTCGCGGCAACCGCGGATGGATGAAGGCTCGCGAGAGCGTGCTGAGCAGTGAGGCGCTGGGCGACATCAAGGCACTGCGCCCCATCGTACAGGACGGCATGAGCGACAGCGCCAGCCTCGACAACGTGTTTGAGTTCCTGATGATGAGCGGACTCTCGCTGCCTCAGGCGATGGCCATCCTGGTGCCTGAGAGCTTCAACGACAAAAACCCGATCAGCGAAGACCTGAAGGCATTCTACGAATATCACTCTATCCTGATGGAGCCGTGGGACGGTCCCGCAGCGCTGCTGTTCAGCGACGGACGTTTCGCTGGCGGTATGCTCGACCGCAACGGACTGCGCCCCAGCCGCTACACCATCACCAAAGGCGGTATGATGGTTGTGGCCAGCGAGGTGGGCGTGATGGACTTCGAACCGGGCGACGTGGTGAGCAAGGGCCGACTGCAGCCTGGCAAGATTCTGCTCATCGACACGCAAGAGGGTAAGATATACTACGACGGTGAGATAAAAGAGCAGCTGGCAAAGGCTCATCCCTACCGCGAATGGCTGAACGAGAACCGCGTGCAGCTGGAGAAGCTGAAGAGCGGCCGCAAGGTGGACAACGCGGTAAGCGACTATGCCCAGAAGCTCGTGATGTTCGGCTTCGGACAGGAGGATATCGACAAGACAATCGTACCGATGGCCACAGCAGGACAGGAGCCTGTAGCCGCCATGGGTAACGACACGCCGCTGGCTGTGGTGAGCGACCGCCCGCAGGTATTGTTCAACTACTTCCGTCAGCAGTTCGCACAGGTGACCAACCCCGCCATCGACCCCATCCGCGAGGAGCTGGTGATGAGTCTGACGGAGTATATCGGTGCCGTGGGTACCAACATCCTGACACCTGACGCCTCGAACTGCAAGATGGTGAGACTGCCCCAGCCCGTGCTGACAAATACGCAGCTCGACATTCTGTGCAACATACGATACAAAGGATTCAAGACGCAGAAGCTTGCCATGCTCTTCGACATGGAGCAGGGCGAAGAGGGACTGCGCAAAGCGCTCGACGACCTCTGTCATGCGGCGGAGGCAAGCGTCGACGAGGGTGTGAACTACATCATCCTCACAGACCGCGACATCGATGAGAAGCACGCTGCCATCCCATCGCTGTTGGCTGTGAGCGCCGTACACCACTACCTGATCAGCGTGGGCAAGCGCGTACAGACCGCACTGATTGTTGAGAGCGGCGAGATTCGCGAGACGATGCACGCAGCGCTGCTGCTGGGCTACGGTGCCTCAGCACTCTGTCCGTATATGACATTCGCCATCCTCGACGACCTCGTGAAGAAAGGAAAGATTCAGGAGGAATATGCTACGGCCGAAAAGAACTATATCAAGGCTGTGGACAAGGGACTGAAGAAGATTATGTCGAAGATGGGTATCTCGACCATCCGCTCTTATCGCGGTGCGAAGATCTTCGAGAGCATCGGACTGAGCGAGGACTTGCTGAGACGCTACTTCGGCACAGAGGTGAGCACCATCGGCGGCATCGGACTGAAAGAGATTGCGCGCGACGCCATCCGACTGCATGAAGAGGCGAAGGAACAGACTCTCTTGAAAAACCAGGGACAGTTTGCATGGCGCAAAGACGGCATCAAGCACGCCTGGAACCCCGAGACCATCGCCAACCTGCAACTGGCCACCCGTCTGGGAAGCTACAAGAAGTTCAAGGAGTGGTCGGCCATCGTGGACGAAAAAGACAGTCCTATCTTCATACGCGACTTCTTCGGCTGGAAGAAGGCTGCAAAACCCACACCTATCGACGAGGTGGAGCCCGTAGAGAGCATCGTGAAGCACTTCGTGACGGGCGCCATGAGTTTCGGAGCCCTGAGCATCGAAGCCCACGAGGCTTTGGCGCTGGCAATGAACAAACTGGGTGCACGCTCGAATACCGGTGAGGGCGGCGAGGATAACGCACGCTACCACTCGGAGGTGGACGGTGTGAGCCTGAGCAGCAAAACGAAACAGATAGCCAGCGGACGCTTTGGCGTGACTGCCGAATACCTCGTAAACGCAGAGGAAATACAGATTAAGGTGGCACAAGGTGCGAAGCCCGGTGAGGGCGGACAGCTGCCTGGCTTTAAGGTGAACGAGATCATCGCCAAGACGCGTAACGCCATTCCTGGCATCTCGCTCATCTCTCCCCCACCTCACCACGACATCTACAGCATCGAAGACCTGGCACAGCTCATCTTCGACCTGAAGAATATCAACCCCACGGCAGCCGTGAGCGTGAAACTCGTAGCCGAAAGCGGCGTGGGAACGATTGCCGCCGGTGTGGCCAAGGCCAAGGCCGACCTCATCGTGATCAGCGGTGCCGAGGGCGGTACGGGCGCCAGTCCTGCCAGCTCTATGCGCTTCGCAGGTATCTCGCCCGAGATTGGTCTCGCAGAGACACAGCAGACACTGGTCATCAACGGACTGCGCAATCAGGTTCGCCTACAGACCGACGGTCAGCTGAAGACTGCCAAGGATGTCATCATCATGGCCATGCTGGGTGCCGACGAGTTCTCGTTCGGTACGCTGCCGCTGATTGTCCTGGGCTGTGTGATGATGCGTAAGTGTAACACGAATACGTGTCCGATGGGCGTAGCCACTCAGAACCCTGAGTTGCGCAAACATTTCGAGGGCCGTGCCGAATATGTGGTGAATTTCTTCACCTTCCTCGCTGAACAGGTACGCGAATACCTCGCTGAAATCGGCGTGAAGAGCCTGAAAGAGATTATCGGACACACGGAACTGATTGAGGTGAACACCGCAAACGCCACAGACAAACAGAAGACAATAGACTTCGCCCGACTGCTGCATAAGCCAGAGACCGACAAGCCTCTGTATTGGGACCGCGGCGAGTTCACAAAGGTTCATGGCGTGAAGGACGAGGAGATAATCAAAGCAGCCAAGAAGGCCATCGATACGCAAGAAGAGGTAACCCTCGACTATGCTATCCGTAACACAGACCGCGCCGTGACAACGATGCTCTCGGGCGTCATCGCAAAGAAATACGGAGAACAGGGGCTGCCCGACAGCACCATCAACATCAAGTTCAAGGGGTCGGCAGGACAGAGCTTCGGTGCCTTTGCCGTCCGAGGTGTTAACCTGAAACTCGAAGGCGAGTGTAACGACTATTTCGGCAAGGGACTCAGCGGCGGACGCATCTCGATTCTGCCTCCTGTACGCAGCGGTGAGAATTTCCATGCCGAAGAGAACATCATTGCGGGCAACACAGGTCTCTATGGTGCCACCTCGGGCGAGCTCTACATCAACGGTAAGGTGGGCGAGCGCTTCGGTGTGCGCAACTCAGGCGCCATCGCCGTCATCGAGGGTGCCGGCGACCACTGCTGCGAATACATGACTGGCGGACGCGTGGTAGTACTGGGCAAGACTGGCCGCAACTTCGCTGCCGGCATGTCGGGCGGCGTGGCTTATGTCTACGATCCCGACCACACATTCGACTACTTCTGCAACATGGATATGGTGGAACTCGGACTCGTAGAGGACTCTGTTTCGCGCAAGGAACTGCTGGAACTGATTCGCCAACATTATCTGCACACAGGTTCTGCACTCGCAGGACGCATGCTCGACGATTGGCAGCGCTATGTGGAAGACTTCATCCAGGTAGTGCCTATCGAGTACAAACGTGTGCTCCAGGAGGAACAGATGAGCAAGCTGCGCCAGAAGATCGCTGATATGCAGCGCGACTATTAAACGGAAAGTTAAAAGGTAAAAAAGCAAATAACGATGGGAAATCCAAAAGCATTTTTAGAGATACACCGCCAAGAGGCGGGCTACCGTCCGATTCACGATAGAATACACGATTTCGGCGAGGTGGAGCAAACACTGAGCACCCGCGAACGTAAGTTGCAGGCAAGCCGCTGCATGGACTGCGGCGTGCCTTTCTGCCACTGGGCTTGTCCGCTTGGCAACAAAGCACCCGAGTGGAACGACGCTCTGTATAAAGGCGACTGGGAGCTGGCTTATCGCCTGCTGAACAGCACAAATCCCTTCCCCGAGTTCACGGGCCGTATCTGTCCTGCACTCTGCGAGAAGGCTTGCGTGCTGAACCGTTTCAACCACGAACCGACCACCAACCGAGAAGACGAGTGCGCCATCACCGAGGCTGCTTTCCGCGAAGGATATATCCAGCCACACACCGATATCGTGCGTAACGGTAAGAAAGTGGCTGTTATCGGAGCCGGGCCCGCAGGACTTGTAGCTGCCTACGACCTGAACCTGATGGGCTACGAGGTGACGGTGTTTGAGAAGAATGAGGCGATCGGCGGTTTGCTGCGCTACGGCATCCCCAACTTCAAACTCAACAAGACCATCATCGACCGCCGTCTGCACCTTCTGGAAGAAGAGGGCATTAAGTTCGAATACGGCAAGGCCATCGAATGCGACGAGGCATTCGCCAAGCAATACGACGCTGTTGTGGTAGCCACCGGTACTCCTACAGCCAGAGACTTGAAAGCTCCCGGCCGTGAATTGAAAGGTGTACACTTCGCGCTAGAGCTGCTGAGCCAGCAGAACCGCATACTGGCAGGTATGGAATTCTCGAAAGACGAACGCATCACCGCCAAAGACAAGAATGTACTCGTGATTGGCGGCGGAGATACAGGTAGCGACTGCATAGGTACTTCTCATCGTCAGGGTTGTAAGAGCGTGACACAGATTGAAATCATGCCACGCCCCGTTGAAGGTCCTGAAGACCCGCAGAATCCATGGCCTAACTGGCCTCGTACTCTCAAGACCACAAGCAGTCACGAGGAAGGCTGTACGCGTCGATGGAACATCAACACCCTCGAATTCCTGGGCAAAGACGGCAAACTCACAGGCGTGAAAGTGCAGGAGATTGACTGGAAACCCAATCCTGAGGGCGGGCGTCCCATCATGGTAGAGAAAGGCAAACCCGAGATTATCAAGGCAGAACTCGTACTGCTGGCCATGGGATTCCTGAAACCCGAACATCCTCAGTATGCAGAGAACGTGTTTGTATGTGGCGATGCCGCTAACGGAGCCTCGCTCGTAGTACGTGCGATGGCCAGCGGACGTCAGACTGCTACAAAGGTAGACCAGTATATTCGCAAAACTTACAATTTATAACAAAATGCTACGTTTTGTGTATTTAGAGTAACAATTCGGAAGAATATTAGCTTTAAATAATAACAAATTGAAAGTTTGCTTTGTTTTATTAATGCAAAAAGTTTAGAATTGTTTTGTCTTTCTAACTTTTTGCATTAATTTTGCACCCAGTAATAACAAAAGGATCATAATTGTAAGACAATGAGCAATCAAGAGACACGGAAAATCGGTTTTACGAAGATGCATGGTTGTGGCAACGACTACATCTACGTCAACACGATGCTCTATGAAGTGCCCGATCCTTCTGAAACAGCACGACGCTGGAGCGACCGCCATAAAGGGATTGGTTCCGACGGTCTGGTGCTGATAGGCAAATCGTCTGTACCCGAAGCCGACTTTACCATGCGCATCTTCAATGCCGACGGCAGCGAAGCCATGATGTGCGGAAATGCGTCAAGGTGTATCGGTAAATATCTATATGAACGCGGGCTCACGCAGCAGACAGAAATCCGCCTGTTGACGCTCTCAGGCGTCAAGACACTAAACCTGCTTGTCAACGATGGTGTCGTAGAAAGTGTCACTGTCGATATGGGAAAACCTGTTCTTGAGGAAGAATCGCAGTTCATCGAATCACGCAATCCAGGTCATGGCACTTTCGTCTCGATGGGCAATCCTCATTATGTGATCTTTACTGACAATGTGGAGCAGGTAGGCGAGAGCGGACACATACTTGAGCAGCATCCCGCTTTCCCGCAACGCTGCAACATCGAGTTTGCCAATATCAGGCCCGACGGCAATATACGAACCCGTGTCTGGGAACGCGGAAGCGGCATTACACAAGCCTGTGGAACAGGTGCCTGCGCAACTGCCGTTGCAGCAGCTATCACAGGGCAGGCTGGGCGCACATCACAAATCGTGATGGATGGCGGAACACTCTCTATCGAATGGCGTGAAGCCGATAATCATGTATACATGACAGGTCCCGCTGAATTTGTTTTTGACGGACAAATAGAAATATAACACATATGGCATTAGTAAACGAACATTTCCTGAAACTGCCAAACAACTATCTGTTTGCAGACATTGCCAAGAAAGTGAATGCTTTCAAGGTGATGCATCCAAAGGCAGACGTTATTTCGCTTGGTATCGGCGATGTAACACAACCACTCTGTCCCGCTGTTGTAGAAGCCATGCACAAGGCTGCCGACGAAATGGGAACTGCCGACGGCTTCAGAGGCTATGGTCCGGAACAAGGCTATGACTTCCTGCGTGAAGCCATCCTGAAGAACGACTTCCTGCCTCGTGGCATCCACCTTGATATTGACGAGATTTTCATTAACGACGGAGCAAAGAGCGATACTGGTAACATCCAGGAACTCATCCGCTGGGACAACTCCATTGGCGTCACAGACCCTATCTATCCCGTATATATCGACTCGAATGTCATGATAGGCCGTGCAGGAACGGTAGAGAATGGCAAATGGTCGAACGTGATTTACATGCCTTGTACGGCTGAGAACGGCTTCGTGCCCCAGATTCCCGACCGTCGCGTTGATGTTATCTACCTGTGTTATCCGAACAACCCCACAGGTATGGTCATCACAAAGAAAGAATTGCGCAAGTGGGTGAACTACGCCCTGAAGAACGATACGCTCATTTTCTATGATGCCGCTTATCAAGCTTATATTCAGGACGACGACATCCCGCACTCCATCTATGAAATACGTGGTGCCCGCCGTTGTGCTATCGAGTTCCACTCATACTCGAAGACTGCCGGTTTCACGGGCATCCGCTGTGGCTACACCGTAGTGCCTAAAGACCTGACAGCCTCAACACTTACGGGCGAGCGTATTCCCTTAAACCCATTGTGGTACCGTCGTCAATGTACGAAGTTCAATGGTACCAGCTATATTAGTCAGCGTGCAGCCGAAGCCATCTACACCCCTGACGGCAAAGAACAGGTAAAAGCCACCATCGACTACTATATGCAGAACGCCCACAAGATGCTCAGCACTCTTCGCGCATTGGGCTTTGAGGTATATGGCGGCGAGAATGCGCCCTACATCTGGATGCGCACTCCTGACAGTAGCGGCTCATGGCAATTTTTCGAGAATCTGCTCTATGGAGCCAACGTAGTCTGCACCCCTGGTGTCGGTTTTGGACCCGCTGGTGAAGGTTATGTAAGGTTTACTGCTTTCGGAAGTCATGAAAAGACGGAAGAGGCATTACAGAGAATAGAGAACTGGACAAAATCACATTAAAACTACACATTATGGAAACATTAAGATTTCAGGTTGTCGGTGAGGCTTTCAAGAAAAAGCCACTCGACGTAAAAACACCAAGTGAAAGACCAGCAAAGTTCTTCGGAAGCAAGGTCTTTAACCGTGAGAAGATGTACAAGTACCTGCCCAAGGACGTCTATGAGAAGATGATTGACGTAATGGACAATGGTGCACGTCTGGATCGTAAGATTGCCGACGCCGTGGCTGAAGGTATGAAGCAATGGGCCACCGAAAACGGCGTTACACACTATACACACTGGTTCCAACCTCTGACTGAAGGCACCGCCGAGAAGCACGACTCATTCATTGAGCACGACGGCAAGGGCGGTATGGTTGAGGAGTTCACCGGCAAACTGCTCGTTCAGCAGGAGCCTGATGCCTCTTCATTCCCCTCTGGCGGTATCCGTTCAACCTTTGAGGCTCGCGGATATTCTGCATGGGATCCCACAAGTCCTGTATTCATTATCGAAGACACTCTTTGTATCCCTACCGTATTTATTTCCTATAGCGGTGAGGCACTTGACTATAAAGCACCTTTGCTCCGTGCCCTTCATGCTGTTAACGTGGCTGCTACTGATGTTTGCCATTATTTCGACCCCAGCGTGAAGAAAGTTACTTCAAACCTCGGATGGGAACAGGAATACTTCCTTGTTGACGAAGGACTATATGCTGCCCGTCCCGACCTGCTGCTGACAGGCCGTACGCTGATGGGACACGACTCTGCAAAGAACCAGCAGATGGATGACCACTATTTCGGCTCCATCCCCGAACGTGTGGCTGCTTTCATGCGTGAGTTGGAGATAGAAGCTCTTGAACTGGGTATTCCTTGCAAGACACGTCACAACGAGGTGGCACCTAACCAGTTCGAATTGGCACCTATCTTCGAAGAGACTAATTTGGCTGTTGACCACAATATGCTGCTCATGTCTGTCATGAAGAAAGTGGCTCGCAAGCACGGCTTCCGTGTTCTGCTCCATGAGAAACCTTTCGCAGGTATCAATGGTAGCGGTAAGCACAACAACTGGAGCCTGAGCACCGACAACGGCATTCTTCTTCACGCACCAGGTAAGACCCCCGAGCAGAACTTGCGCTTCGCAACCTTCATCGTTGAGACTCTGATGGGTGTATACAAGCACAACGGACTGCTGAAGGCTTCTATCATGAGTGCTACCAACGCTCATCGTCTGGGCGCCAACGAGGCTCCTCCTGCCATCATATCTTCTTTCTTGGGTCGTCAGGTAAGTGAGTTGCTCGACCATATTGAGAAGGCTGATCAGGACGACATCCTCGCCATGGCGGGCAAGCAGGGCATGAAGATGGACATCCCCGAGATTCCAGAACTGCTCATTGACAATACCGATCGTAACCGCACATCGCCTTTCGCTTTTACCGGTAACCGTTTCGAATTCCGTGCCGTAGGTTCTGAGGCCAACTGCGCCAGTGCGATGATTGCACTTAACTCTGCTGTCGCCGAGGCTCTCATCTCGTTCAAGAAACGCGTTGATGCCCGCATCCCTGAACTTACTAAGAAACTCGAAGGCACAGGACATAGCGCCACTTTCCATGCCATCATTGATGTGCTGCGTGATGATATCAAGGCCTGCAAGCCTATCCGTTTCGACGGCAACGGTTACTCTGACGAGTGGGTCGCTGAGGCAGAAAAACGCGGACTCGATGTTGAGAAGTCTTGCCCGAAGATCTTTGAGCGTTACCTTGACAAGGAGAGCATCGAGATGTTTGAGAGTCTGGGCGTGATGACCAAGAAAGAGCTCGAAGCTCGCAACGAGGTGAAGTGGGAGACCTACACTAAGAAAATTCAAATTGAGGCCCGCGTATTGGGAGACCTCTCAATGAACCATATCATCCCTGTAGCCACACGTTATCAGAGTGCGCTGCTGAAGAACGTTGATAGTGTCTCAACAGTCTTTTCTGTTGAAAAGGCAGAGAAGCTGAACGCACGCAACCTGAAGATTATCGAGGAGATTGCCGAGCGTACCAGCACCATAGAGAAGGGTGTTGAGGAACTTGTCAATGCTCGTAAACTGGCCAACAAGATTGAGGGCGAGTATGATAAAGCCATCGCCTATCACGATAAGGTTGAGCCGAAGCTCGATGAAATCCGCTATCAGATAGATAAGTTGGAGCTCATCGTTGATGACAGTCTCTGGCCATTACCAAAATATCGCGAACTACTCTTCATCCGATAGTATTCAACATTTTGGTTGTTTGAAACTTGCAGTAAACCCGATGCAGTGATTGCATCGGGTTTATGTTATATACCTATTTAATGTTATTTTGAAGAGAGAATTTGGTGAAAAAAGAAAAAAGCACTACCTTTGCAGCCGTGAACTTGAAAACAAAACGACATATTGCCTCGTGGATACTATTGGCGGTTTTCCTGCCAATGCTAGTTTTCTCGTCACTTCATATTCATGAGGGCAGTGCCTCAACGGCTGAGACTGAGTGTGCCGATTGCATACATCATAGCTGTCATGGCCACATGACGACTATGTCCCATTGGGCGCACGACTGCGTATTATGCCAGTTTCTTTCCCTCACTTTTATTGCTACTGCCGCTGTCTGTCTTATTATTTTAAATAATGTGGTCAGCGTCAGAATCGATGCTCGGCAGCACCATGTCTGTGTTGCCTACAGCGGCATCGTTGGCCTACGGGCTCCTCCTGCTTTCTCCATTTAGCATCAGAAGGGAAACTGACATCCAACAAAGGATGCCAGCAGTAGTTCTTGCTTAGGCAAGCGGCATAGCCGATTCTTATTAACACTAGAAATGGAGACAGAATCATGACATTATCCATTCTGGCTGCGGCACTGATGGTGTGCGTGGCCGATAATCAGAGCCAGATAGCTCCAGAGGATACGACAGTGGTGCTGAGAGGCGTGACTGTAAGCGGACAGCGACAGCGTGACTATCAGATGCGCTCGTCGCAGTCGGCAGTGCAGGTAAGCCACGACTACCTGCAGCAGCATTTCTCGGGTTCGCTAATGCAGACTTTGGAAGGCATTCCCGGCGTAAAGGCGATGGCCATCGGCTCAGGACAGTCGAAGCCAACAATACGCGGGCTAGGCTATAATCGTATGGTAGTGAGTGAGGACGGTATCAAGCACGAAGGACAGCAGTGGGGCGACGACCATGGGCTGGAGATAGACCAATTTGCGGTAGATCGCGCAGAGGTCATCAAAGGTCCGGCAGCACTACTCTATGGCAGCGATGCCATCGGCGGCGTCCTTAGCCTCTACACCAACCATATGCCCACAGAGCCCTTAAGCGGCAGCGTGCAGTTTTTCGGGCGCTCGAACAATGAACAACTGGGGGTGACGGCGAAGTTTGGCGGACACCGAGGGAACTGGTTCTTCCGCGCCGGTGCTACACTCATCGATTATGCCGACTACCGTGTACCAACTGATAGTATTCAGTATTACAGCTACTGGATTCGTCTGAAAGACCGCCGACTTCGAAATACCGCTGGGTGCGAGCGCGACGGCAGCGTGATGATAGGCTATGCAGGCTACCGTTTCCATACAGACATACGCATCAGCGACTCGTATTCAAAGAGCGGTTTCTTTGCTAATGCCCATGGTCTGGAGGTTCGTCTCTCAGACATCGATTACGACAGCTCGCGACGTGACGTGGACCTGCCCTATCAGTGGGTAAATCATCTGAAAGTGCTTAGCCATACCTCATGGCAGGGCGACCGTCTGCGTTGGGAAGCAAATCTGGCGTGGCAGAACAATCATCGCGAGGAACTAAGCGAACCCGTGAGTCATGGTTATATGCCAAAGCCCAACGGCACATTGGAACGCCGCTTCGTGAAGAATACACTGACAGCCAACATCGGCATGCATTTCGAATTGAGCAAGCATCATGAGTTAAGCATGGGTATGAACGGTGAGTATCAACACAACCGACGCGGCGGCTGGGGCTTTATCATCCCCGACTTCGAAACGGCTAGCATAGGTGTTTACGCGATGGACTGCTACACCATCAACGAACGGCTGAAGCTGAACGCTGGTGTCAGACTTGACCATGCCAATACTCATATCAGCAGCTATCACGACTGGTTCCTCACGCCGACAGTCAATAGTGACTCTGTCTATAAGGAGCGCTCAGCCGATATAGACCGGCGTTTCACGAGTCTTACCTGGTCGACAGGTATCAACTACGCCGTAGGCCAATGGATACTGAAAGCCAATGTGGGTAAGAGTTTCCGCGTACCCATCCCCAAGGAATTGGGAGCAGACGGGGTAAACTATCACATTTTCCGTTACGAGCGTGGCAATGCCGATCTTGACCCTGAGGAGAGCTACCAGATTGACATGGGCATCCATTGGGACAACGACGTAGTGTGTTTACAGGTGGATCCCTACGTGAACTACTTCCCTAACTACATCTACCTGAACCCAACGGCTCAGTATGTGGAAGGGCTTCAACTCTACCACTACACCCAGGCCCGTGTGCTACGCTATGGTGTAGAGGCACAGGCGACATGGGTCATCAACCGCCACTGGGAGAGTGAGCTGAAAGGCGAGTACCTCTATGCCGAGCAACTCTCGGGACAGAAGAAAGGCTACACGCTACCCTTCAGTACACCATGGTCGGTGGATGCAGACGTGAAATATTCGTTCCAATGGCATGGCAATACCTTCGTGGGCTTGAACGCCCACATTGTAGGAGCGCAGCACGAAATAGTGCCGCCCGAGAAACCTACCGATGGTCATTGGACGCTGAATCTCTCGGCAGGCAAGCAGATTTCCTTACATGGTTGCAAGTACAATATCGCCCTGCACGCTGACAACCTGCTCAATCGCCGATATTACGACCACACCAGCTATTACCGCCTTATTGACGTACCCGAACCCGGGCGTAATGTCTCACTAATGGTGGGGCTGGAGTTCTAAACATTCATTCATTAAATAAAAGTATACAACAATGAAAAAGATTATCAATATGAGCCTTATGCTGGCTCTCTTCACAGTACTCACTATCTGTTTCACTGCATGCAGCAACGATGACGACGACAAGTTGCCAGCACCCCAGATTACCCTTAATGAAGCAAACATTGAAGGTGACATTCTCTGTGTTCAGGCCGACGTCATAGCCAAAGGTCGCACATCAGCCATCTTGCTCACCATTACAGGCAAGGACGGGAGTACCAAAGTCACATACCCTGTGACTGATAACAAATATATAGGTGTTCTCAATATTGACGGCTTCCACGTACACGTCGATATCAACGGAAAGAACGTCGAGGAGGGTGACCTGCTCAAGATGACCGTCACAGATGCCGAAGGACAATCAGTTACTGCTCAGAAGGACATCACGGCTGAGGAGGAAGATGAAGACGAATAATAATTACACGATATGAAACGAAACACTATCTATTCCGTCATGCTGCTGTGCGCACTCAGTGCGTGCAGCGGCAGCGATGACGAGGAGCAGAAAGACATGCAGCAGCCCGTCATCAGCGAACAGGGGATCACCGCCAACCCTATTGACTGCCAGCAGTACCACCGCGGCGACGTTATTCCCTTTCATTATATTATGACCGACGACCAAGAATTGGGTGCTTACAACATCGAGATTCACAACAACTTCGACCACCACACCCACAGCACCACCGCCGCCGAATGTCCCATGGATGCGCAGAAAGACCCAAAGAATCCCTGGGTCTATAACCGAGACTTCTCCATTCCTTCTGGTCAGCGCACTTACGATGCCCGCCATGACATTCAGATTCCCGCCGATATCGATCCTGGCGACTATCATTTCATGATTCGCCTCACCGATCGCGCTGGTTGGCAACAGCTCCATGCCGTGGCCATCAAGATTGTAGAGTAGATTACTATTTCTTATCCTTAATCACAAAGACACAGGCAGAAGCAATCAGAAAACAGATACCTGCAACAATCATCATTGTAGACTGGTGGTGACCAACAAGCGAGAGGAGGACTCCACCACAGAGAGCGGCCACAATCTGTGGAATACATATGGTTCCATTGAAAAGACCGAGATAAGCTCCCATATGCCCGTATCCTTGTAAAGCATTCGTCACGAAAGTGAAAGGCATAGCGAGCATAGCAGCCCAAGCACAGCCAATCATCAAGAACGGAATAAACTGCATGTATTGATTGTGAAGATAAGGTACCATACAGAAGCCAACTGCACCAATAACGAGACTAACGGAATAGGCCACCTTCGTATTCTTGAACTGAGGCAGAAGCACAGCCCATAGCACAGAACCAACAGCCTGAACAGCGAAAAGGATACCTGTCCAGTTTCCTGCCTCTTGGAATGCCTCACTCGAAGCATCTGTCGTATTCCAAACAACCTCTGCAATAGAACCTGTGGTATAATTCCACATATACAGCATAGCCGCCCAAGAAAAGAACTGCACCAATCCAACTTTCCAAAACGTAGAAGGAGCATTCTTCAATAGACTAATCCAACTAGCACTATCTTCTTTCTCTTCAGAAACCGGATTATACTCCGCATAATCCTGCGGATTCCATTCCTTGACTTTGGAAGTGGTATAAATAACACAAAGAATAAGAATAGCGGCACCTATATAGAACGACCAAATAACAGAGTCTGGCACAACACCCTTCTCGGCCACATTGCTAATGCCGATAAATGTAAATACGAATGGGAATACATAACCCATCACCGAACCTGCGTTACAAAGAAAAGACTGTATCGAATAAGCCTTGGCTTTCTGTTTCTCGTTAACCATATCACCCACTAGCATTTTAAAAGGCTGCATAGCCATATTGATACTCGTATCAAGAAACATCAGGGCAACCAGTCCGAAAATCATAGCCGCTCCTATAGTCAGACCAAGAGAGCCGGAATTAGGCAACAAGCACATGACCAATACAGCGACAGCAGCACCTATAAATAAATAAGGTATACGTCGACCAAAACGTGTCCAGGTTCTGTCGCTCAGAGTACCGACTATGGGCTGTACAAGGATACCCATCAACGGAGGCAATATCCAGAAATAACTCAGATTATGAGGGTCTGCACCTAACGTAGCAAAGATACGTGAGATGTTCGCACTTTGCAGAGCATAAGCTATCTGCACACCAAAAAATCCAAAACTCAGATTCCACAGTTTCCAAAAGGACAAATCGGGTTTAACTTTCATATTATATTTAGTTTTTTAGTTATCTAACAATGATTTTAGCGAGTTGTACCGCGGATGACAAGTCGAGTACGAACAACACGTTTCTCTACCTTATCCAACGGCAAGAGACCTTCAACCTTATCCATAAGAATCCCAACAGCTTCCTCTCCCACGCGATGTCCTCGTTGCTCTACTGTCGTTAACATGGGGTCACAAGCCACCGCACGTTGCCCATTAGTAAATCCGCAAATAGAAATATCCTCTGGTACCCTGAAACCTGCATGTTTTGCTGTATATAGAACACCAATGGCCGTATCATCATTAACAGCAAAGAAACCATCGGGACGATTATCCATGGCAAGAATCTCAGGCGTCATAACTTCGGCCTCACCGCGGTTATCACATACTCGGATAATTGACTCGTCAACTTTCATTCCATGTTTCAATAGCGCATCCTTGTAACCATTAAAACGATTCTTGGAAATCTCCAACTGCATTGGACCTCCATAGAACGCAATACGTTTACATCCCGTTTCTATTAGATGAGTCACAGCATTATAGGCTCCCATATAGTCATCAACCACCACACGACTGGCATTAACACCTGTACAAATACGATCGTAGAACACCAAAGGGATACCAGCATCCAACAGTCTTTGGTAATGATCATAGTTTTTCGTATCCTTGGCCTGAGAAACAATAACCCCACACACCTTATAGCGAAGGAAATTCTCACAAATATAAGCCTCACGTTCATACTGTTCGCCACTGAGAGCCACCATGATGCGATAGCCACGCAATGCCGCGGATTCTTCAATGCCTGTCAGAATTGAAGAAAAATAATAATGTGTAAACTCTGGCACGATGACACCTATCACTCGTTGGGGCATCACCCTACTATGGCGCAAGGCTTCACCAATGGCATTAGGATAGAAATTATGTTCACGAGCATATTGCTGAATAACTCGCCGCCGCTCTTCACTGATACGAGGCGAATCCTTCAACGCACGCGAAACCGTCGCTACAGAAACTCCGAATTCTTTAGCGATGTCCTTCATTGTCATCGGAATCTTTTCTTCCATTGGTTTTTAATTATGAAGATGCGTTTGCAAAGATAGTGCAATTCGTGATAATAACCAAATTTTAGTATATATTTAAATAAGTACACTCGTATGCAAACGTTTGCGCGGCTCTTTCGCATCTTTTTAAGCAAAAAAAGTACAACGTATTGAAAGAAAAACTAACTTTGCACCATAAACCACTGACAGACGTCAATTTACGATAAATTAAAACCAAGCCCAACAAGCTTAAGACAATATAACATATAACAAAAATAACTCTAATTAAAAGTAATGATGAAGCAGGTAAACATTCAGTTTCCGCTTAGGATGCTTGCCCTTTTATTCGGGCTATTCCTATCGGTAGGCGCCTTTGCTCAGATTGATGTCAAAGGCCATGTGAAAGATGCTACAGGCGAACCCATTATCGGTGCAACAGTACGCGTTGACGGCACTCAGACCGCTACCGTGACTGATTTCGATGGTAACTTCGTCTTGAAAGCCAATCAAGATGCAAACATTACCGTCACCTATATCGGCTACCAGCCACAGACGGTAAAGGCAGCTCCTACTGTAGAAGTAATTCTGCAAGACGATGCCGCAGTGCTCAATGAGGTTGTGGTTATCGGTTATGGTGCAGTGAAGAAGAGTGACTTGACAGGTTCTGTTGCCGCACTCAAGCCAGATGCCAAGAATAAGGGTCTTGTGGTTAACCCGCAGGACATGTTATCCGGAAAGGTTGCTGGTGTGAACATCGTCACCAACGATGGTGCTCCTGGTGCAGGTGCACAGATTCGTGTCCGTGGCGGCTCTTCACTGAATGCCTCAAACGACCCATTGATTGTTATTGACGGTTTGGCAATGGACAACGAAGGTGTCAAAGGTTTGTCCAATGCATTGTCAATGATTAATCCGCAGGATATCGAGTCATTCAACGTTCTGAAGGATGCTTCCGCTACAGCTATCTACGGTAGCCGTGGATCTAATGGCGTAATCATTATCACCACAAAGAAGGGACGTAATGGTATGAAGCCGACCGTGACCTACAGTGGCTCCATGACTGTCAGCGCCAAGAAGAGCACGATTGATGTGATGAATGGCAACGAGTATCGCGATTTTATCAAGAATATGTATGGCGTAAGAAATGCCGATGGACAGTTCCTTACAAATGCCGAAGGTCAATATGTAGATACTGACGGGAATACTATTCTGCCTATTTATGCATTAGGTACCGCCAATACTGATTGGCAGAACGAAATTTATCGTACCGCTGTCAGCCATGATCATAATGTAACTATTGCTGGTGCTCTGAAAAATTTGCCATACCGTGCTTCTGTGGGCTACACCGATCAGGAGGGTATTTTGAAGACGACTGATTTCCAGCGTGTGACAGCAGCCCTGAACCTGAATCCTTCTTTCATGGACAATCACTTAACCATGAATCTTAATGCAAAGGGAATGTATGCCAAGACAAGATATGCCGAGATGGCCGCTATCAGTTCTGCTGTATTTTTTGACCCGACTCAGAGTCCTTACGGATTTACGTCACAGTATCATAAGGATTTGCTGGGTGACAAGCTGGATCAGACCTTAAGAAACTTCAATGGATACTTCCAGTGGCCCGTAGCTGCTGACTATGACAAGGATACGACATGGCCTTATACCGTTAATGGCGTAGCCAGCATGCCAAACCCATTATCATTGTTGTATGGTCGCAATGAGCATGCTAACAGCCGTTCGTTCATCGGTAGTGCTGACATCGACTATAAAGTCCATGGCTTTGAGGATCTGCGCCTGCACTTGACTCTTGGTGCTGACGTCTCAGAAGGTAAGCAGTATAGAAACGAGCAGCCTTGGTATCCAAAGTCTATCTATTATGGAAACTGGGGAGATGAGAAGATTCTGAAGCGTAACCTTCAGTTGTCAACCTATGCCCAATATTATCATGACTTCAATGATCAGCTTAAGAATCATGTTGATGTGATGGCTGGTTATGAATGGCAACACTTCTGGCGTGATGAGAAGAGTGACTATTGTGGATACTATCCTTCAACTAGTCCAAGATGGATAGATCCTATGTCAATCAATCCGGAAACAAATATGCCTTATGGCAATGCCGTCAACGAACGTCCCCATACGCCATATCATTTCCGTACCGACAGCTATCTGGTATCATTCTTCGGACGTGCCAATTATTCTCTGTTAGACCGCTACATGCTGACCTTTACACTCCGTAATGACGGTTCTTCTCGTTTCAAGGAACATTGGGCATTGTTCCCATCGCTGGCTTTGGCATGGAAAATCAACGAAGAGCCTTTCCTGAAGAATGTGGAGGCTCTGAGTGATCTCAAACTCCGTCTGAGCTATGGTAAGACAGGTCAGCAGGCAGGTGCCGTTCCCGACTACAGCTGGATTGCTACCTATACCAAGAACAAAGGTACCGACAGTTACTATCCAGTAGCGGGAGACGGTTTACTTTACCGTCCAGACAACTACACACCAGAGTTGAAGTGGGAGACAACGACCACCTACAATATCGGTCTTGACTGGGGATTGTTCAACCAGCGTCTGACAGGAACAGTTGATGTATACTATCGCAAGACGACAGACCTTCTGAACTATGCTCCTACACTGGCACTCTCTGCATATCGTAACCAGAGTTGGCAGAACATCGGCTCACTGGAGAACAAGGGTATTGAAGCTACCATCAGTTGGAAGGCGATCCAGAACAAAGATTTCTATTGGACAATTGATTACAACTTCACATATAACCATAATGAGATTACCGACCTGAACGGTGTGTCAAGTGATGGTTCTCCCGTTCCACAGACCAAAGACGTGAAGATCGGTGTAGACCGTTATCTCGAGTATCAGCAGGTGGGTCACCCCATCAACTCATTCCTGGTATTCCAGCAGGCATACGATCAGAATGGAAAGCCCATTGAGAACGCTGTTGTAGACCGTAATGGTGATGGTATTATTACACAGGCCGACAAGTACTTCTATAAGAGCCCGGCACCTCCCGTAACCATGGGTCTTGCCTCTCGTATGGAATATAAGGATTGGGACTTCGGATTCTCTCTCCGTGCCAGCATTGGTAACTATGTGTACAACAATATTGAGCAGGGAATGGCCAACGTAAGCCCGACTGAGGTATGGAAGAGTTCGCTGCTTTATATGAATAACTATACACATGAGGCTATTGGCCGTAACTGGCAGACATACCAGATTACGTCACAGCTCTCTGACTTCTACGTGCACAATGCTTCGTTCCTGAAGTGTGATAATATCACTCTCGGCTATAGCTTCAGCGATCTCTTCAAGAAACTGAACGGCCGTGTTTACGGAACAGTTAGCAACGTGTTTACAATCACCAAATACAAAGGGCTTGATCCTGAGGTAGCTAACGGCTTTGACAGCAACATGTATCCGCGTCCTATCTCATTCATCCTTGGTGTCAATTTGAGTCTTTAATTTACCATTAAGAAAATAAGACAATGAAAAAGTTTATCAAGAATATAATGCCTATCGCAGCAGGCCTTACACTTGTATTTGGCGCCACATCATGTGTCAAGGACCTCGATGTTGATCCACTGGATCCCAACATGTCTACAGAGGTCAGCGCAGAAGGTCTGTTCAACAAGTGCTATGCAAACATAGCTATGGCCGGCAACGGCGGTGCTAACGGCGACTGTGATATTGACGGTATCGATGGCGGTACATCAGGTTTCATTCGCCAGATGTGGAATTCAAACGAATTACCTACCGATGAGGCTATCAATGGCTGGGGTGATGATGGTATCGAACAATCTTGCTTCAACACATACGACGAGTCTCACCCCATGCTGAATGGATATTTTGCACGTCTGACAACAGGTATTACCTATTGTAACCAGTATCTGAATATCGCAGCCGACTATGATGCTACGATGACTGCCGAGGTTCGTTTCCTTCGTGCTTTGGACTATTATCTGTTGATGGATGCTTTCGGACGCGTTCCTTTCTCTGAGACACTAGCCAAGCCAGTTATCATGAGCCGCCAGGAGATTTATAGCTGGCTGGAGGAGGAACTCCTCACGAATATCGAGCCAAACCTTTCTGCCGCAGCACCCAAGAAGTCCTCAGATAGCGGATACGGCCGTGTTGATAAGGCTGCAGCCTGGATCCTGCTCTCACGTCTATATCTGAATGCAGAGGTCTACACAGGTACCGCACAGTGGGCAAAGGCAGCCGAGTACGCCAAGAAGGTGATTGACTCTGCTTACAAGCTGAATACCACATCTGTTAACGGATGGTCTGCTTACCAGATGCTCTTTATGGGCGACAATGGTGAGAGCGCAGCTTCTGTAGAAGCAATTTTCCCCATTCTCCAGGATGGTCTGACCACCACATCATGGGGTACCTCTCAGTTCCTGTGTGCAGGAAGCTTTGACAGCGACATGCATGCTAACCCCAATGATCCTAATGGTACAAACGGCCTGTCAGGTCAGGTATGGGGCGGTAACCGCACCCGTCCAAGTCTGATTCAGAAGTTCTTCCCGAATCTGGATGCTCCTCAGGTACCTTCATATGAGATGGTAGTTGCTGCAGGCGATGATCGTGCCATCTTTGATGGTGTTGGCCGTGAATTGAACAATCTTGACCGTGCCACCTTTAAGAACGGCTATGCAGTTGCCAAGTTCATCAACTACAAGTCTGATGGAAGTTCTGGTCACGATGCTACTTTTATGGATGCAGATTTCTTCTTCCTCCGTGCTGCTGAAGCCTATCTTACCTATGCAGAAGCTCTGACCCGTGCTAATGGTGGCAAAGCAACAGCTGAAGCTGTTAATGCTATCAATGCCGTTCGTGCTCGTGCTCATGCTACACAAAAGACAAGTTATTCACTGGATGATATTCTTGATGAGTGGGCTCGTGAGTTCTACTTCGAGGGCCGTCGCCGTGTAGACCTGATCCGCTTCGGTAAGTTTGGCGGAAACTCTGACTATAAGTGGCAATGGAAGGGTGGTACATATGCTGGTCGTAATTTTGACACATACCGCAACATCTATGCTATTCCCGCATCACAGTTGCCTACTTACGACAATGTGCAGAATCCTGGATACTAATCAATAATAGAAAGGAAATAGTTTATGAAGAATATATTCAAGTCATCATTACTGCTCTTATGCGGTGCGTATCTGTTTGCTTCATGCGCAGACGATAATGACTCAAATCCGACGCTGACCGTACCGGCAACGTTCTCCCTGAACACACCGGCCTATTCGGCTTTTAACGTAGATCTGAAGACCTCTTCTGGTCTGAACTTCACATGGTCGCAGCCTGACTATGGCGGATTCCCTGTTGCTGCTCAGTATCAGATGGCATTCTCTCTCTCTGATAGCTTCACGACATCTGTCGCAGAAGTCGAGGCTGATGAGACTGGAACAGCAGTTGCAGACTATGTAATTCTAGATCAGGTTTACAATGGCTGCAGTGGTACAGTAGATGCCGCTCAGTTGGCAAAAGGTCTTGTCCAACTAGCCGGATGGAATGAGAATTCTGTACCAGCAAGCACAACAGTCTATGCTCGTCTGGCTGCCGAAACACCAGGCGCTCCCACCGTTTACTCTAACACAGTAACCATCAACGTCATACCCTTCTATGTTGCTCTGAAGGAGGCAGCACCTGAACTCTGGTATCTTGTTGGCGAGTGTGTTGGTGACGGCTCTTGGAATAACTCTGTTGGTGGCATCGGCACAGCAATCTTCCCGCTGATGACACTTGCTGACGAGAGCTACGACAAGGCAACAGGTCAGGGTGTGATTGCCTTCACTGGCTGGTTCCCTGGAGGCAAGGGCTTCAAGCTCATCAAGACTCCTGGTGACTGGAATGAACAGTGGGGAGCAGGCGATGCCGGCTACGTGAAGAACGATGGCGGTTCAGGAAATATCACCGTTCCTTCTGACGGTTACTACACTGTGAAGCTCGACACCAAGAATAATGTTCTGACCATTGAGCCATACGACGGTGCACCTCGTGCATTCACCACAATGGGTATGCCTGGCGGATACAACGGCTGGGATGTCAACGCAAACCTGATGAACGCCTTCAACACCTATGGTGGCGAGAACCACGCATGGACAGCTACTTTCGACGCCAGTGAGGCTGGAGAACTGAAGTTCGCTGCCGATGGCGCTTGGGACTTCAACTGGGGTACTGATTCATTCCCCTACGGACAGGGTACTCAGGGCGGAGCCAACATTCCTTACAAGGAAGGCAGCTACACTGTATTCCTGAACGACATCACAGGTCAGTTCATGTTTGTTGAAAAATAAAAAACATCTTTGAAGTATGAAAAAGTTATTGTCAATGATTGGTATCGCCTTGCTGATGACAGGCTGTACCGACGATTATAAAGACTGGGCCGACCCTATCACCAACGGACCTGAGGAAGCCCTCAACGTAGGCATCAGCGTCAGCCCCACAAGTGCCGTCGACTTTGCCACTTATACCAACGAGACCGTACAATTGTTCAATGCCTCTGTTACGGGCTTGGAAATTGTTGACGGCGCAAACGAGAGCGTAGAGGCCATGTATAGCGCCGAAATCACCAACGAGGACGGCAGCAGGTCGATTCCTCTTGAGGTTAACGGTAACGGCTACGTGAGCACCACCGAACTTGAGAGTGCCGTCAATAACCTCTGGGGACGCCGCCCAGTAGCACGTACCATACCTGTAAACGTCGTAGGTCTGGTTGACATCAACGGTACAACAATCGCGGCAACAGGCAGCACCACCCTCACCGCAACACCCAACGCGCCAATAATTGAGGACGCTTACTACATCACAGGTACAGTGAACGGCTGGAACAACAGCAACACGGATTATGAATTGTCAAACGGTGGCGCCGATGCCTATGAGAATCCCGTATTTACGGTGCTGATTCCCGGAAGCGTGGTAACAGGCGACATCGAGTTCAAAGTTACGCCGAAGTCTGGTCTCGGCGGTGACTGGAGCAAGTGTCTCACCGCGTCTGAGACCGAGGGGTCTTTCGCCACTGATAATGCTGGTGGGAATCTCAAGGTGGCTTACGTTGAGGGCGCCAAGTTCTATCGCATTCAGTTCGACATGATGAATCAAACATGGACCTCAACGGCACTCAAATTCGGTGAGTTCTTCTACGAAATTGGTAACGAAGGCGGTTGGGGCATCAGCCATGCTCTTTATGGCGCTGACGGCGATGGTAAATACACAGGATTCTACTACCTCGACGGCGAGTTTAAGTTCAAGCCCAATGCCGACAACTGGGACGACGACCTTGAGTATGTAAACGGCACAACCATAAACGGTACGTTAACCTCTGCTGGCGGTCCTAACTGCCCAGACCCAGGTGCAGGTTTCTACAAAATCGACCTCGATGCAGCCAGCCTCAGCTACAACCTTACCAAGATTGAGAGCGTCAGCCTCATCGGCGGTTTCAACGACTGGAGCGGCGATGTAGAGATGACTTACAACACTGCCGATGGCTGCTGGGAGGTAACAACCGACGCTGTGTCAGGTGAGTTCAAGTTCCGTGCTAACCACGACTGGGGTATCAACTGGGGTGGCGATGTAAACGCTCTGACTCAGGACGGTGCGAACCTCAATATTACAGCTGGCACACACACCTTCAAGCTCTACCTCTCTTACAACGGAGCCCACAAGGTAACCATCAAGTAATTCCCCGAGCATATTCGCTCATAATAAGCCCGTCGGGCCGCCCTAGTGAAGAGCGGCCCGACTTTATTTTTTATGTTTTATGTTTTTTACTTCGGCACAACAAGAACGAAACGGCAACCTTCGTTATAGCTGGTGTCGAGAACAAGGTTACCACCAAGGTTGATGGCATGACGCTTTGTAAGTGGTAAGCCAAGACCAAGGCCATCAGATAAATCATCCATTTTTGTAAACGATTTGAAAAGCTGATCCCTTGATTCCTCAGATAAGCCCGGCCCAACATCCTCGACAACGAAACGAACAGTTGTCTCTGTCTGGGAAACACTCAGTTTGATATGCTTTCCGTCAGAGAACTTTGCTGAGTTATAGAGCAGTTCACGAAGCGAGCGCATCAGATAAAGATGGTTGGTTAGGATACATACGGCATCAGGAAGTTCTGTCTTATACTCTATGGCCTGAACTGGGAAGTGGGTGTAGGTATAGTTTATACATTCCCGAGCCAGTTCATTACATGACATCTGGTCATTTCTGGAAATCATCAACTCACGTGAAGTGCCCGACTCAGAACTATCGTAGAGCATTAATATCATACGGTTCAAGTGCATGGCATTATATTTCATCATGCGGATGATCTGCTGCTGGTCTTCTGCCTGAATCATATTTGTATTACACGATGCCAGACCGTCGCGCAACACATCGGCAAAGCCTAGAATAATATTCATCGGCGTACGTATCTGATGCGATATGTTCTGTATAAACCGGTCCTTCTGACTGACTGCCTCCTCTGTCGATTTCATGGCATGTACCAGCTCGTCATTACGTTTCTCCGTCTCTTTTGTCGTTTGGCATATACCATTCACATGATGGTAAAGTGACTGCTGCATGATTGCAAAATTATTCTGCAACCTGCCTATAACGTCCTTACGCTTAGAATAAGGTATCACTTCACTATACTCGCCATCAGCTATCTTTTGTGAGAGTCTGAGAAGTCTGCTGAGTGGCCTGATGGCATATCTGACGCTTCTGTTGCACAGCCACAGAATAACCAGCAAACCAATAACGATAAGTACTATAATAATGTATGTCAGCAGATAGTAGTTACTCAGAATTACAGTATCTGGACATATCAGCGCAAGACTCCAGTTTGTGTCTGGAACAGGAGAATAGCATACATGGCACAGTTTTCCATTGATTTTCATACGCATATTCCCTTGATTACCCGCCGTCATCTCATGCCCTAATGCAATCATCTCTGATTGTGAACCTGGGTCAACATCGGTATAGATGGTCTTCTTGAAAAGACGCGTAGAGTCGGGATGGATAAGGTAACGCCCGTCACTACCTAACAGAGCGAAATAGGCATCAGGATAGGTGCTATCGCCCACATTCATAGCTTCAGCAAGTTGTCTGAAGGAGAGACTGGCAGAAACGACACCAGCAATCTTGCCGTTTTTCAGTCGGATGGGTCTACAATAAGAAGCCACCGCCTCGTTAAGGCTGAGCTCACACTCTGCCTGCTCATAAGACGGTTCCACCCAGCAGGTCTTACCAGTTTCTATCGGTATTCTGTAACATGCTCTGTCGAGATACTCTTTGTTTGTCTCACGAACAGTAACCACCGTGTCACCCTTATTGAGGGAACAGACAGAGAAATAGCGTCCATTCTGGGGAAACATATTCGGTTGGACACTAATAGAGCTATAACGCACAATGGGATTGAATTGTACAATGCGGTGTGAAGAGGCAGGCAGAGTCTCTAGACGGAAGTCGTCTTCAATCAACCATGCATTCGCATTAATCGATGTTTCAACCGCACTCATACACTTTCTCACCCGCTGAACGGCTGTGTTAAGCAAACTGTTGGCATGCTCAGAAGCTTCCTGCCGGATAAAGTATCGCGACTGAAGGAATAGAGCACCCAAAGCCAATATGAAGACGGGAGCTACTATCAGTAGAATGCCTAGACTGAGCTTCATGGAAAGACTGTGGTTTACTTTACTCATGGCTCTCCTCCTTTCTTGTTTCATTTTCTGCTGTATGAAGCATATAGTCAAGCAGGGTGATGATGGCCTGACTCTGCTGTCGGATGTCATTCACCTTTTTATCGGCCTCTTCAAGACTAATGCTATAATAGTTATTACAGAAAGTCGTGACACTTTTGTCGATAACATTAGAAGGCTCAATCATCTGATTCGTTATGTAATGGAGGAAAGCCATCTTCATCTTATCTGCTTCCTGTGCCTTGTCATAGGCATCTTCCAGCACTTTGGTACGTTCCTGTTGCATGGAGGACGACTTCTCTAATTCACCAACATGTATTGCCAGCGCCTTTTGCATCTGTTGGAGGTGGTCTTGTAATCGCCCTACCTCATCTTTGCTCTTTCCATCGGGGATAGACTCGTCGTAGTGTCCTTCAGCAATACGCTGTGTAAAGTGCGTCAGTAAGTCCAAAGGGAGCAACTGACGGTGGGTAATCATGCGACAGAATACAAATATGAGAATTATTCCTATCAGGGCGATGATCAGCAAATAGCAAAACAGCAAATTATAATCGCCAGCAATGTCGTCCTCTGGATAAACGACACCGACACTCCACCCAACTTTATTCACATAACGCCCTGGCATATCAGCACGTTCGAAAGGCTTATAGAACACATACCACTTACGACCATTCATACGGAAAAGCTTATGACCAGTCTCACCAGCCACCATTGCCTCGGCAGCCTCCAGTACGGTATTATCTGCCCCTTGTCCCATTTGGACAAATACCGTCTGATGCAACAGCTTCTCTGAATCCGGATGTACGATATACGAACCGTTGCGAGCCAATAACATAGCGTATCCATTGGGCGAAGGCTTGACATCAAGGATTGTCTTTGAGAACAGCGCGATAGGTAAATCAACAGCTATGACACCCACGCATTCAGAATCCTGGTCAAGTATCGGTAAACAGAAGGTGCTGAGCGCTTCATTTTCAGTATACTCGTTTTTAAGCGGGTTTGTCCAACAGGCCTTGCAAGTAGTCATGGGCTCTGTATACCACGTCTGCTGTGTATAAGGCTTATTTGTAAACGTGTCCTGAGTCAGCAGTTCCGAATTCCCGTCTGACGACAGGCTATTGCCTTTACGATGGACATAAGCCATGAACAGCTCACGGCCTGGGTAATAATAAGGCTTAAAGACAATGGCACATCCCACAATATAAGGATTGCATTCCACAATTCTGCGACTATAGTAGAACATGCGATCGGGTTCATCAAGATGCAACAATAAATCCCTATAGACATTATCAGTCAGCTGTTCCACGCCCAGCAGAATATTGTCTATACGCTGGACAGTACTCTCCAACGTCTGCTCCGCATTGTTCAACTCTTCCTTCCTCAATGCCTGACGTGAGAAATAAAACATCACAACCAATGAAGTCAGAAGCAACAATGCCACCTCAAAGACAATCAGCAGACTTAATCTGATTGATAGGGCTTTAGTTATTATTTCAGGCCATTTCTTCATTTTTCCTTAAAGGCAAATCTGCCATACAACAAATCCTAAAGCAGCTATCGGAACTGTTTCGGATAATTGTTTTTAATTGGTTCAACTATTATACTAATTGCAAATATAGGCAATTTTCATTAAACATGCAATATTATCCTCTAAAAATTATATAATTTTAACAACCCATCATCCTACGGTTATCAACCCCTCAAAAGTGCCGTTTCCTTCACTTGTCCGGATAGTTTTTCCCCGCAGTTCCCACGGAGGGAACTACCAGTTCCTCCCATGGGAACAGACTGTTCCCGCCGTAGGAACTCACTGTTCCCTTCATGGGTACTTTGGGGGAACAATACGATAACCAGATGTTTATCAGTAACAAAGCGAATATGTCTACGCCAATACCACTCTGCCAGTGCAACCGTTTGCACAACATAACTACCAGAAATAGAGCTGCTTGAATAACAACCAAACGGCTTTTTTCTTAACTTTGCATTCAGAAACAACAATCAAAACTAAGAGCATATGCACTCATCAACAAGACATTCCATCATATGGCGGATAGCGCTACTAGTCATTGCTATCCATTGTTCACTGTTTACAGCATCAGCCCAAGGCTGGCCTTCAGACTATAAGGGCGTCATGCTGCAGGGATTCTACTGGGACGGCTATGCAGACTCGAGGTGGACGACACTGGAGAAACAGGCTGACGAACTGTCAGAGTACTTCGACATCATCTGGGTACCCAACTCTGCTTATGCCAACGCCCTGACGAACAACATGGGTTATCATCCCGTATATTGGTTCGACCATAAAAGCGCTTTCGGCACAGAGGCTGAGCTGCGCTCAATGATTCAAACCTTTAAGAAAAAAGGTGTAGGATTCATCGAGGATGTGGTAATCAATCACCGCGCCAGTGTGGACAACGACTGGCTCCACTTCCCCGCCGAGACCTACAAGGGCGAGACCTACCAACTGACAGCAGCAGACATCTGTCAGGACGACGAGAGCAAGAACAGCGGCTTCAAGCCTACAGGAGCCAAAGACTCTGGTGAGGCCTGGGGCGGTGCACGCGACTTGGATCATAGCGGTGCTAATGTTCAGAAGAACGTGAAGGCCTATCTTGACTTCCTGCTCAACGATCTTGGTTATGTAGGTTTCCGTTATGACTTCGTTAAAGGCTATGCTGCCAAGTATACGGGTCTCTACAACACGGCGGCCAATCCGACCTACAGCGTCGGTGAGTGCTGGGACGGCAATAAGACGGTAGTCACCAACTGGATCAATGGCACAAAGGTGGACGGTAAGATACAGAGTGCCGCCTTCGACTTCCCCCTGAAGTACAAGATCAACTCTGCCTTTGGCGGTGGTAACTGGGGCGCCCTCAAAGACCAGGTGCTAAGCAACGATAACGCCTACAAGCGCTATAGCGTGACTTTTGTAGACAACCACGACTCTTTCCGCTCAAAGAGCGACGGCGGCGATCCGCTGACGGCCAACATCTGCGCCGCCAACGCCTATATCCTCACCATGCCTGGAACTCCATGTCTTTTCCTGAAGCACTGGATGTCGAACAAGGGTACACTGAAGAAACTGATTGCTCTGCGCAAGGCGGCTGGTATCAGCAATGAGAGTGAGATTACAACTGCTAAGACCACCGATGGCGGGTTTGAGCTAAGTGTCAAGGGTAAGAACGGAACGCTACATCTGCTATTAGGCAACGTACAGCCCGAGCTCATCAACACCACTGCCGACATAACGCTGGCAGTCAGTGGCAAGAAGTTCGCCGTCTACGCAGATGCCAGCATAGATCTTTCGAAGGTCAATGCCATCACTGAAGCAGACGAATCACCTGAGGACGATACGCCTGTGGAGGTTCCATCGTTCTGCACCGTCAACGAGGGTGAAACTTGCGCCTTCTTCGTAGCTCCCAAGAGTTGGGGCAGTCAGATTAAGTGCTGGCGCTGGGACAGGCAGTATAACTATACAGGTAACAAGTGGCCTGGCGTGAACTGCGAGAAACTGGGAGAAGACAGCAAAGGCCATACCGTTTGGAAATGGACATACAACGCCTCTGATCGTAAGAACCAAAGCAGTAGCAATGAGGGAATCATCTTCAACGACGGCACGAACCAGACTGCTGACTTAGCCTTTACTAATGGTGGCTATTACAATCAGGAAGGTCTGCAGGCAGTGGTCTCCTCTACTGGCATCAGAGACGCCATGGTTGAGACTGATGGTGTCATGAAGATCTACACGCTCGATGGCAGACTGCTACGTACGGGCAAGAACAGTCAGGAAGCCCTCAACGGACTCAAGAAAGGAGTCTATATCATCAACGGGAAGAAATTCATATATAAATAATCTGAGTTTAGTTAGTTAGTTAAAGAAAGGCCCTAATGGCGAACCAGCAATGTAGCAGGAACGTCTGAATGCGGCCGTAATGACGCTCCATCACCCGATAGCGCTCCAAGAGCGACTCACGGTGATGGAGTGTTGTTTGTCCCTCTTGGGTATAGTTGGCCAGGCGACAAGTATCTGGTGAACGATGTAACTAGCAACTATATCACAGGCATTAGCACCATCCGAATGCAAAAATATAAAAAACAGCGTTTTTGGGAGCTTTTTTTGTTTCATCTTGTTTCATTTGCAGTATGTGAAACAAGATGAAACAAATTTTTTTTGGTTGTTCTATTCAATTTCGCTATTTTTGCCCCCACAATCATAAACCAATAAAATTATAAATTTCCTTCCAGACGGAGAATATGCTATCATAATATCACTTGGCAGCAGTTCCTATGAAGGAGTATTTATGCTAGAATAAGTCATAATAGTTGAAATAATCATCAATATATTCCGGAAGAATTGAGACAGACCAGACTGGGAAAAAGGAGCGGAAACCGAAAAGCTTTACGGAGTAGGTGCAGATAATTAAAACTAAGTAGAAATGAAAAAGTTATTATTGTCTCTGGCCATCTTTTTAGGAGTGGTATCAACTTCAATGGCATCACCAGTAGCAGGTGTTCCCTCTCCTAATATTCAGGAGGTGACCAATGTGCAAAAAAATGGGAAGCAAAAGGTTATTGTTGTATATAATCCTGATGGAACAATTAAAGATATAATTGTGATAAAATCAAAATAAACGAACGTAGTATTATCCTGCCCCCCGTTTTTATGTTAAGGAGGGCGGGATTATTCCTTTTATAGTTTTATTATGAAGATAAAAACGTTATTTGTACTGATGATGCTTCCGATGCTGTGTCTTGCGCAGAGTATAGAAGTGAAGTACTCGGTATTCTCCAAACAGCGAAAAGAACAGATAGAGAAAATCATGGGTAACCGTCAAAACCTGGAACATAAGGGTCTATTCTCCGGTATGGAAGTAGAAAAGGAAGACTCTTTCTGTCTTGTAATCAAGGACAGACAATCTTCTTATGTCCGTATTGAGCCGGAGGAGGATCTGGGCGATGATGGTGATGTGAAGATTATTCTTGTTGGTGGAGACTACAGTGAGGAAGATCATGCTGTATATAAAAATCTGACCACTCGGACGATGGTTGAGGCGAAAGACTTCCTAGCAGTTACTTATATTATAGAGACTCCTATTCCTCAATATGACTGGAAGGTATGCTCGGAAAGCAAGGAGATTATGGGGATGAAATGTTATCGGGCGACCCTAAACGGGACCATTACGGCATGGTTCTATCCTGAAATTCCCGTGGGTGATGGCCCCGATGTGTACGCAGGCTTGCCTGGTTTGATTTTGGATCTGGAGGATGAACGGAACATCTATCATTGCATGTCCATCAACACCAATTCTCATTCTGCTGTTGCTGAGAAGAAGCGCGGAAAGAAAGTGTCAGCAGAGCTGTTCGAAGAAATACGAAAGCGTAGGTTGAATGATTAGTATTTAAAATGAGATACAAGTTTTTGCTGTTTCTATGGCTGCTAAATGTCGTTGTGCCTTATATAGCAGAATGCAGACCTGTAAAAGGCATTGTAAAAGATGCATCGACTGATAGTAATATCTCTTTTGCCAATGTCATGGCTTATGCTTTGCCAGATAGTACGCTGCTTGGCTTTGCTGTTACCGACGATGAGGGTCTGTTCTCGCTGGCTACCTCTGAAGATGGCCGTTTGCTGTTAAAGGTTTCCTGTCTGGGCTATAAGACTGCTGAGGTAGAGCTGTCTTCTGCTCATGACAGTTTATGCATCTCTATGCAGCCAGATGCAGTGTTGCTGAAAAATGTTGTGGTGAAAGGACGTATGCCAGGTTTCAAGGTGCGTGGCGACACGATAGACTATAACTATCAGAAATATACCGACGGCTCTGAGAAGGTGTTGAAAGACATCCTGATGAAACTCCCAGGGATGGACGTTAATGACAAAGGACAGGTAACGGCTAATGGTGAAGCAGTTAAGAAGATTCTCATTAATGGACAGGACTTCTTTGGAGACCACAATGAGCAGGTTACCAATAACCTCCCTTCTGACTATGTTGACAAGATTCAGTTGCGGAAGAATTACAGCGAATACTCTTTCGTAGAAGGTTTCAAGACTCGTAAGACGACAGCCCTAAACGTGACAATCGACTCGTTACATTCTGGCAATGTGACAGGAAACGCTGAGGTATTGGGAGGTTATCGCGACAAATACAGAGGGGCGATGAACCTTTTTTCTTTTGGTGAGAAGGTGATGTGGGGTATTAATACGAAACTGTTCAATACTGGTGAGGAGATGATGACTCTGGTTGACTATGTTAAGCTGATGGGCAGCATAAAGGATTATGCGAAGGCAGTGGGAGGTTCCGACAAAATTATCGACAACGGATATTCTCCAGTGTCATATATCGACAATAACATCAACACATACCAACGCACAAACGGGATGGCTTCTGCCAATATTGCATGGAATCCCAGTAATCGTTTCAAGATAAATGCTTATTATCTATTCAACCACGAACAGAGCAAAGGCCAGTATGACATAACTAGGTCTTATTGGACAAGAAACACTATCGAGACGATGAGTCAGTCTACTGACGCGAAACGCAATTTTCACCATGTGGGAGTTAGCACGAAAAGTGTGATGGCTAGTAATGCTGCTTTAGACTGGAAGTTCACTGTGACAGCTATGCCTCAGACAAGCCAGAACTGGCTTGGAGTTTATTCTTGGGATGAAAAGACGGATGTGTGGAACTTCAGTCATAATCTGGCTTTTGTCAAAAATTGGAATAACAGGAACCTCCTGTCTGTCAGTTCGCAACTCGTATATAACAATATCCACCGGACGATTGATGTCGAGTCTGCTGACAGTCTCCTTTATGTACCAGAGTTACAGATACATTCGGTCTCGCAGAGACAGCGTATCACCTTGTTGGATCATCATCTGGCAGCCTCATGGACACACCGGCTCTCTAAGGCATGGCTGTTTAAAATGAACACGGCATGGAACGCGATCCACTCTACTATGTTGGTTACTCCGTCTTCTATTCAGCCCATTGCTAAGAAAGATAAGGAAACAACCCGCCTATATAGTTACGGACTTTCCATACAAAAGAATAAGGGGCTATTACGTTTTGATGCAGGCTTTGACCTCGCTTATCTGAACCAAGGTTGCACTGATGATAAAGTTGTTGTGCTGCCTAATGCGTCAATAGAATTGGCGTTTAGCTCTATCAACTCCCTGATGCTATCTTATACGACAGGTTATAAGAGGGATGATAGTTATTTCGCTCGGGGAACAGTGATTAATGACTATAGGCAATTGACGGTCTATGACGGCAAGGAGAATTTGATGCACAAGCATCACAATCTGACACTCAGTAGTCATTATTTTAATGTACTCTCTGATTTCTCATGGATTATGGATGCTGGGTGTTCCTTCACGGAAAATCCATACATATTTAGCAATGATGGTTTTGGAAACACCATTTATGCTTCGCTGATACAGACAAATCGGGACCAAGTATTGCAACATATATATATCAACGTCAAAAAAGGGTTCAGGTTCCCAATCACTTTGTCATTGAAATCGACCATGTCTAATAGCCTCTATCAGTCAGCCTATTTTCAGAAGATAAGCAACAATCGGCATTCTGAGGTTGATAGTGAGGTGTCTATAACTAGTAAGTTCAAGAGGGCATTGCTCAATATGGAGGTGGGATGCCGATTCAGCTTCCAGCAAAGCAAAATCGGGCTTACCTCCTCTGTACTGAACTTCAGGTCTTATGAAACTTATGTCAGACCATTTTTGGTAAAAAAAGGGAAATGGGATGTAAGTCTGCCGATAATATATATTCATGACCAATCGGGTGCCCAGCACTTCAGCTATTTTGACTGTGCCATTCTGGCCAGTTACACGAAAGGGCGTTGGACATTCTTTGCTGATGGAAAGAATCTTCTGCATACCAAGTGCTTCGAGCGCATCACTGTTGATGCGGAGCATGATTACATGGAGACTGTCGTAGATAAACGACTACCTGGCTATATTGTCGTTGGTCTGAAAAAAATGTTTTAATAGCCCAAAGGCATATTATTTCGAACCAGTCATGCCATTCAAGTTAACATCCTGACAGCGAACCAGCAATGTAGCAGGAACGTCTGAATGCGGCCGTAATGACGCTCCATCACCCGATAGCGCTCCATAAGCGACTCACGGTGATGGAGTGTTGTTTGTCCCTCTTGGGTATAGTTGGCCACCACCATCTTCAGATTCAACAAAGGCACATTCTCCTTCGCCGCAGCCTTCATCACTCGGATGCACCAGTCGACATCAGCCGAATAGCGATACTGCATGTCATAAGGCGTGGCTATGGCAAAGTCAGCCCGCGCATAAAAAGCTTGATGGCATACAAGCATGCCTTGACGGAACGATTTCCATGAGAGATTCTCGGGCGGCGAGAGACGACGATGGTGCAGGAAACGGCCTTCGCCATCAACGATATCCGTATCGCCATAAAGTACAGCGGGCATATTTTCCTCTCCAGCAGCAAGGGAAATATACCCTACAATCTTGCTGACAGTATCAGCGGCAGGAAGGAAGTCACCTGCATTCAGAAAACACACATAGTCACCGTCAAGTGAACGAAGTCCCTTGTTCATAGCATCGTAGATACCCTCGTCGGGTTCCGACATCACTTGTATCCGATGCCCATTATCTGCTGCATTGGAACGTCCGATATAATCGTCAACCATCTTCAGCGTACCATCTGTCGATGCCCCATCGATTATCAAGTGTGTGATATCAGGATAATCCTGTGATAGAACGCTGTCGAGCGTACGCTGCAACACACCAGCGGCATTATAGGTAATCGTGACGTAAGTTATTCTGATCATAGCTTGTAATGTTTAAAGGCTATGGCCTGATCATATACATCGAGATACTTCATAGCCACACTTTGCTGCGAATAGCTGTGTGCCACCTTACGTACAGCCTGCTCGCTCAGAGCCTCGTAATCGGCTTCTGTCAAAATCCAACGGATACCTCTTGCCAGATCGTCGGCCTGACGGTATTCTGCCACATAGCCATTCTTCTTATGATCGATCTCTTCTGGTATACCTCCCACCTTGAACCCAACACAAGGCACACCACAGGCCATTGCCTCCATGATAGTATTAGGCAGGTTCTCAGACAGCGAAGGCAGCACAAAAACATCAACAGCGTTATACACATCAACAATACGCTGTTCATCGTTTACATAACCAAGCGGGAATGTCTCTAATGGTAACTGCTCTACGACCTCCTCTGCATGACCTCCAAGAATAACGACGCCTAATTGCGGAATATCCTTCAACTGTTGGCAAGCCTCTATCAGATAGCTCATGCCCTTGTTCTCGTTGGTGACACGCTGTGAGGCAAAAAGTATCAGTTTCCTGTCATGCGGCAGCTCCAGCCGTTCACGCGCCTCTTGTTTGTTATACCTATTATATATATGGGTATCTATCGGATTAGGGACACTCGTAATCTTCTGTCCCTTTAGCAGTGCACTCTTCTTAGCCTCTGACTCCAACCAATGACTGCAAGCCACATAGTAGATGTTCTCATGATTCACCAAGCGCATCTTCTTTTGCCAGACACTGGTCGACAGATCACTCTTTGAGCCACTCCCTGGCAGCAAACGACAATTACTACACTGAGTGGTGAAACGACGACAGCCCAGCGTAACATGACAGATAGCCGTAGCAGGCCAGATGTCATGCATAGTCCACACAACAGGCTTACCACTACGTAATATCTTACGTATTGAACCAAGGGAGAGCATGCCTTGATTAATCCAATGCAGGTGGATGATATCGGCCTCTTTAAACTCTGGAAGTTTCGTAATGTCTGATCCTACATTGGCAATATCAATTTCAAACAAGTGTTTACGAGAGAAACGCAGATGAAGAAACACCACCAACCGTTCCCATAGGAAATGCCAGCGTAATAGGGGCGACTTGGGCAGTTCCACCACCGTCAGCGCATCTGTCTCCTTGTCGCGAACCAGCATTTTTGCCTTTACGCCGTTATTGTTTAAAGCACGCATCAAACGGCTGGCAGCAACCGCAGCCCCACCCGTTTTTTCGCTCGTATTGACAATCAGTACTCTCATTTTTCTTCTTTGATGCAAAGGTACAACATCTTTTGTTAAATGCAAGCAAAAAAGCGTGAATATTTGTTGTTATCGCACACAAGTGCTTGATATAGGTCAAGAATAAGAGGAAAATATACACTTAACGCATTGAAATTCTTGCAAGTTACGAAAAAACGTCGTACCTTTGCATCGTCAAAAGGTTAATAGATTGTTTTAGGTTAGTAGTAATATTTATAGTTTTAGGTTTTTAGTTATTGGTAAAAGAAAGTTTTCAACTGTAGGATAACAGGAGGTCGCTGCGAAGCTCCCTTTTAAACTTTCAAATTTTTAGCTCTTGTGAGCTGAAGATTTCTTTTAAAGAAAAGGATTTTTAGTTAAACATAGGCTTTTTTGATGGCGCTGCTCGAGAGAGTAACGCCATCATTCTTTTATGCTTTATGGTATTTCAAGGTTCAGTACCATGGCCCTTAGTCCTCCTCCATTTCACGTTCGATAATTGTAGGATCGCTGAAATAATCAAAAGTTGATGCACAGAGAATACCTGAATATTCTACTTCCACGACTGTTGCTTCTGGTTTTACATATTTTGCTTTCATACTTCCTTCTTTTTTTTCTGATTAATTTGTTTGTTTGAGCTCTATATCCATGATGTTCATCTGGCTAATGATGAACATTAAGGATTTACCGGAATAATAATGGGAATCCATGGAGCATAGAAGTCTTTTCCGTTACTGTACTTCATCTTGTCCATTCTGATATTGATGACATTCGTCTTGCCGAACCCGAAGCCATTGGCCATCTCCAGCGGGATAAACACCTTTTCGACATTATCCTCGGTGCCGTAGGCAGCTGCCTCTGCGTTCCTATGGTTCAGGATACTTTCAAGAACGACGTTCATGCCCCAGTCTTCATTCGTCGGGACGATCATTCCGACCACTTTGTCGTTGAGCCAATCGTCATTATCCGTCGATGCAAATCCCTCATAAAAGTCGATATACATTTCCTTTGCTTCATCATACTCATCTTCATTGGAATCCTCATCGAGACAGGCCAGATCATAATAGGTCGGCGTGTCTTTGGTCCTGTATTCGACGGCCTGGCAGGTGACACCGATGTAGCTGTCTTTCAACGGATGTCCAGGAGTCCCGTCTGTATCCCATGGTGTCGGCTTATGTGGCATTACATAGATTTCGCCATCAATATTCTCATCCAGCGTGATGAAGTCATCTACAGCAGAAGGAGTGAACTCTACCGGGCTCTTCAGCTCGATGTCGATATCCATATATTCTGCATCTTCCGGATCAACAGTCCAGGGGTTGGTGGCAAAGTTGGCGAAATCGAAAGTGCCCTTGGTGGCGATATGATGCAACGTGATTTTCGTAACTTTGATATGAAGGTCATCTTCTCCACCACGTGCATCCTTGTCGAATCCGATCTTGAACTTTACCGACGAGAGCGCATGTTTGAAGCTCAGAGTAACAGGATTGCCGGCTTCATTATCTTCGCTCACAGCGACCAACAAGTCCTTCTGATTTCTGACAGTAGTCGGCACGGTGTACACGAACGTCCCGTCAGTGATGGCTGGCACATCATCAGTATTGTCACTGGTAGCATAGAAGGTATGAGTATCTGCGCCATCGGGCCATGTCAGATTCGCATGCCCATCAGCAACCCAACTGCCGTTGGGCTTTGTGAACAGATAGTTATCCATCCATTTATTGGAAGTACCTTGAATACCCACCATGTTAAACGAACTGACAGTACTGATGGCAGTTCCACGGGTTGCATCGTTGTTGGCAACTTTAACAACGAATGGAATTCCAGATGTCTTACCCTCTGCCGGATTTTCATTACCAGTCAGTGAGTCCTCGCTTGAGCAACCGACAAGGGCTACTGTGACTGCCGTCATGACAGCCATCCAAATAGTTTTTTTCATATTAACAGATGTTATAAAAATAGTATAATCCAAAAGACTTACAAGGTTTATTGGTTGATAATCAGTAATTTCTAGTTGTCGTTTTATAGCTAGGCGCTGAGCGTACCCTCACCATTGATACGACATTTGGTTGTAAACAATGGCAAAGTTAAACATTTTTTTTAATTCGCAAATATTATTTATCCTTTTTTTTCTAAAGAGCAAAAAAATATCGGCAATTACCATTGCCGATATATCATTATCAAAGATCCGGGTCGGTACTTACACAATCTAAACCCTCTCGATCAGTACGACGGCATAGGCCGAGATGCCCTCCTCACGACCAGTGAAGCCAAGCTTCTCGGTGGTTGTCGCCTTGATGGAAATATCATCCTCGTCGCAACCGCATATCTGTGCCATACAGGTCCTCATCTGTGGGATATGCGGATTCATCTTGGGACGTTCGGCACAGATGGTAGCATCGATATTACCCAAACGATAGCCTTTCGTAGCTATCAGTTCGATGGTTTTTTTAAGAATAACCTTACTGTCCATGCCGTCAGTCTCGGCAGCGGTATCAGGGAAATGATAACCAATGTCGCGCATATTTGCCGCACCAAGAAGGGCATCACAGACAGCATGCAACAACACATCAGCATCACTATGCCCCAACAATCCTTTACTATGCTCAATCTTAATGCCGCCCATCCACAGGTCACGGTTTTCTACCAACTGATGGACATCATAGCCCATTCCAACTCTAATTTTCATATCTTTTTCTTATATTATTACCTCTTAAACAAGTCTTTGATGCCATCCATATCGAAGGCCAAAGTGAAACGCAGGGTCTGATCCAAAGGATTACTTCGTGCAGTAGAGATGACATAGCCAACATCGAGTGAGAAAACATTCATGCGGAAGCCGCCACCCACGGTGAAGTACTTCAAGTTGCCCTTTGATTCACTCTGATGATGATAACCTGCACGAAGCGAGAACTGATCATGATACACATATTCGGCACCTACACTCCACTGAATCTCTTTCAGTTCCTCACTAAGGCCGCCTGGGGCATCACTAAAACTCTTGAAGATGCCACTGACGGCACTGATATCGCTATACTCACGGCGGACGCGATCCTGATAGTCGCTGTTCGATTCACCTTCTTCCTGACGAGGCACCGTAGGCACCAACAGCTTGTTTGCATCGGCTGAGATGGAGAAGCGATTATACTCATCAACAGGAACCATCAGCGAAGCACCAAGACGCAGATTAGCTGGAAGAAACTGACTCTCCTCATCGCCATAGTAGGATATTTTGCTACCTATGTTCGACATATTCAGACCAAATCCCAACTGACACTCGCGACTACCCATCATCACGTAATTATTATAATACATAGCCAAATCGGCAGCAAAGGCTGAGGCTGGCTTGGAGTCCTCACTATAGTCATAGCGCAGGTCACTATATATCCATCGGATGGCTGCCGCCAACGAAAGTTTTTCACTCAGCATCAGCGAGTAAGCTACATCGAACGACATCTCGTAAGGTTTCACCGTCATACCATCGTTTGCAAACACCTCACCAAGCGAAAAATAACGCAACGACCCAGAGATGGCCGAATAGTCACCGATACGATAGTAGCCTGCCAGATAAGCAAGGTCGATATCATTGACCAACTGACGAAGCCAAGGAGTATAGTTCAGAGCAATACCTGCACGACTGATACAGAACGGATACTTTGCAGGATTCCAATATTGTGAATTGACATCAGGGTCGGTAGCAACGCCCACATCACCCATTCCTGCAGAACGGGCATCTGGGGCAATGGTCTGTGAGATAACAGCATGTTCAACGGGATTGAACATTACATTCTTACCATCCTGAGCCATAGAAGTGAGTGAATAGTGAACAGTGAATAGTATTACCATCACCCACTTTAGCAAATTTCCTCTATCTCCTTTTTTCTTCATATACCTTCATTCATATAACGTATACACACGCTAATTATTGCTTAATACAATCAATTTTACCGTTTTTGAAACACCGCCATCGAGCTGGAATCGGCACATATAGACACCCGTTTGCATACGGTTGCCACCTGCGAGACGAAGATCCCAGTCAATGGTATAGGTATTGTCTGACGACATACCAGTATCCGTGTGACTCCATAGTTGTCGCCCAGAGAGGTCAAACACATCGAGAGTCACTGTCAACTCCCCTCCCATTCGGTCGTGTGTGATGATAAACGAGGTGTTTTCTGTGGCAGGATTCTTCGTACAAACCACATTAAATTGATTTGACTCATATCCCTTTACTACATTGAACACCAGTTCGGAAGTCGATGAGTTGTTTAAAACATCCCAAGCCCTGAAACGCAGTCGGTGCTGCCCTTCGCTGAGTTCAGGAATGCTGAAGCCCACTTTACCGCTACGATAGTCACCAAAGTCGTATGTGAAGTAATCGTTCAAATTATACGTTTTCAACGCTTCACCATCGATAACCAATTCCAAATCATGACCAATGCTACTGCCTGAGGCGTTAATACCACTATCATCGTATAGTTCTGCCATAAAGTATGGCGTAGCATTCACTTTGTCACCATTCATAAAGGTCTTAGCGTTCAGATAACAATAAATACTAGGCCCGATAGAATCGGTCTGCAAGCCATTGCCGGCAGAAAGAATGAATCCGTCATACGCCCCATGAGCTGTCAGCGTCTTATCAGCATTAACAGCATACAGGGTTATCAGACCTTTGCCATCAGTATAACTGATATCTTTTGGTACTACAAAGGTTATTTGGAATTGTCCATCACGTATACTATCTGACCCACTGAAAAGGGTTTTCGTGCGGTCTTTATACACAAAAGGCTCTTCGGCACCATCAGCATCCTGACTGTTCAATTTGCAGACGATTGTTTCCTCGGCATCCCTTACCGTGGCCGTTACAATGCCGTTAATCATCTGCTCCACACGACCCTTTATTCGCACCACAGCACCTGCTGCCAGCTGGATAACATCATCGCCCACAACCTGACCGTTGATACTGTCAATAATCACACTGGCTGTTGGGAGAGCCAGTTTCAAAGCTGGATCACCCAGTAAGGTGTATTGCAATTTGTTAGGTGAGGTATCTCTACCTTGACTCACAAGGTCGCATTTTGCTCGTCGCACAGCTTCACCAATGGTATTCTCTGGCGAAAGTACATAACTGGTGAAAGCCAGATTCATGGCTTCATTATAAGAAGCATAGACAGTACGGGTGGTGCCAAAGAAAGCCACACCACCACCCCGTTTGCTGAGCATCACCGTCTCACCGATATTCTCTTCCTGTCCATCGAAAGGCATGATATCGCAAGAAGCCGTCACCCATAAAGGCAATCTCTTTGTTACAGACTCCTCAAAATCAGCCAGTTTCAGAACTAATTCATGGGAGAATGCGTAAGGAGCGCCATGACCACAATAGTTCATAATCAGTGCTCCACTCTCCATCTGCTGTTTGATGAGACGCGTCACATCTGGGTAACTATAGCCCGTAGACGAAGAAGTACGGGTATAAGCATCCCAGTAGATTTTTTTCAGCTGATAGCCAGGATAGTTGGTTTCCACAAGAGTGGCCACCTTGTCAGCTGTCGTCATGTGAGCATTGCCGTTGCCGTCGTCACCCATCATGCAGATAGTGTTCTGCCAAGCGTCCGCCTGCTCGTTATTAGCATAACTGAGTGTCTTATCTACCAGTATCTGTGCCTCTTCTGGCGTTCGTACTGGAAATCGTCCCACCGCTACGTCGGGCTTACCCTGATAGATGTAGCCGCCGCCTGCAGATTGCCGTATCTGTTCCTCATCATCTAACAGACAGAAAAAATCATCACTCACAAAACAGTTCACTGAGCTGAACGAGTTCTCACTCTCATAGCAAAGCAGGAAGTCGTCAGGGTCATAGTCTTTCCACTCTGAGCAGCGCATACGGTTGTCCCAGGCACCGTCGCCGAAAAGCAACAGAAACTTAGGCATATCCGCCTCTGTCATAGCTCTATCATAGAGCATCTTCATATAACGACGATAGGCGGTTGCGTCAGGAGTTCCGCTTGAGAATTCGTTATATAGTTCATCAGCAGGCACAATCCTTACCCTCAATCCATCCTTCTGTTCGTGGTGAGCCTTGATACGCTCTGCCTGAGTTAGCCATTTCTGAGTAGTAGGTATGATGATTATCATATCGGCCGCCTCATCAGCATGATGGTTCTGGTTCGTTATTTGGCAAACATATTCTGGTTCTGGCAGATAAACCGTCTGCAAGTCGGGCTGGGCATTAGGCGTCTCATGATAGAGGTCCAGGAAGTCAAGTCTTACATGGTTACCTGCAGTCTGCGTAATACGAATAATGTTCTCTGCTTGCAGATTCTCCAACTCATAAGTTTCCGCATGCCTATCAGCCTTACTATAGGCATCTAATCTAACGTCGCGGGCTATTGTACCCACCACAGCACCATTTACCTCTATCACAGCCTCAAAATTTCCATCATAGGTCAACGCAACCGTCAGCTTTCCTTTGCTGCCAACGGCTTTGAGATTATAGGTTTGAGGAAATCCAATATTGAAGAGGGTCTTATCATAGAGGTTACGTCCGCCATGATACCAAGCATAGTCGTCTATCTCGTAGAGGGTGTGATAATCATTATTAGATGGATAGTTATCAGCTAATATAGTCTCCTGACTGACGGATAGAGGTTTGTCATCGCTTTCTGTCAGAAAATAATAGCCATAGTCACTATAAGGATTGCGTATACGCTGAGGTACGTCTTTTTGTTCCCATGTCACAGGTCCAACGCCATAAAACACCTTACGTCCATTGATGGTACAGGTTGGCACCTCGTGCAAGTCGTCTGTAGCCGAGAGATAGTCACCTGTCAGACTTTCTGTCTGCAAGGCACCTCCATATCCATATATTTTCACTTTATTAATATCAGAGAAACCAGCCTTTCGGATTAGAGCATCTGAAAGTTGATAGAAGCCACTCTCAGAAATACGGATCTTAGCCCATGTGCCCTCTCGCAATACAGAGTGGTCAGCATAGCGGTTAAACGAACCACGCGTCAGGTTTCTACTATCAGCCCGTTGACTCCTTACGTCCAACTTAAAACTCACAAGTTTCTGATACTTGCCATTGCGGAACACCAATGGCACAAACGACACTTCAAGTACCCCATGTTTCCTCACCACACCTATTGATTGACTCACCACAGGCATTACTGGCAAAGATAAGCCATCACTAATCTGCTTATAGCGGCAAACGTCTGCAGGCTGCATGTCAATGAATTCTGGATACTCTATAGTCACAGCATAGACAGAGTCAGCATAGTGCGGCCCCAACGTCTTATGCCAACTAAAGACAGGCAGCAGTGAATCTATCTTAACCTGACTGGCAGTCAAGTCAAAATACTCTTGCGCCTCTGCCTGCCGACAGAGAGACAAAAGCACCAAACCAATTATCAGCCTAAAGATTCTTATCACTACCTTTATAAACGAAATCTCCCGCTCCTTTATTGCGTCATCCTACCTATTTGCCCAACAAAGTATGGCAAAAGAACTGCAAAGGATGTCATTTGAGGAGGCGATTTCTTTACGTGCGGGAAGTGTGGGGTAAAAAGTAAGTATTACAACTATATATACATATAAGCACACGAGAAGAAACAACAAGCAATACTTATTTACAATTAAATTCAAGCACCTTGCGTTCTTCGAGGTAGCCTTCGAGATGATCATCAATATGAACAGGCCCCACACCTGCGGGGGTGCCAGTATAGAGGATATCACCTGTCTTCAATGTAAAGAACTGAGAAATATAGGCGATAATCTCGTCAACACGATAGAGCATGTCGCTGGTACATCCTTCCTGAACGGTATTTCCATTGATGTCAAGATGGAAATGAATGGCTTGAATATCAAGAAACTTCTCCTTAGGTACCCACTCGCCTATAGCTGCAGAGCCGTCGAACCCCTTGCAGATAGTCCAGGGCTGTCCTGCCTCCGAAGCCTTCTTCTGCAGGTCGCGCGCCGTAAAATCGATACCCACAGTCACCGCATCATAATAGCGATGAGCAAAACGTTCAGGGATATTCTTACCCAAACGGCAGATACGCACAACCACCTCAGTTTCGTAGTCGATACGTCCCAGATGGTCAGGAATAAAGAAAGGCTTACCCTGATTAAGAAAGGCAGAATCGGCCTTCGTGAATATGACGGGGTCATCAGGGCGCTTCAGCGTGCCATGTAACTCCTGATTATGCGCGGCATAGTTCATGCCAATGGCGAATATCTTCATAATGCTATGGTTTTGGAGACAAAGGTACAAAAAAAATCGGCACTGCACAAACAATGCCGATTCTTTTTTAATATAGTGACTAATGGATTAGTCAGCAACGAGTGTGAAGCGTTTGAAAGCGGTGATCTTCAGATCCTTGTCCTGCTTAGCGAGCCACTGAGCAACAGTAGCCTTATCACCATCACCGAACTGGAACTCCTGGTCAACCAGGCAGTTCTCCTTCAGGAACTTCTGAACACGACCCTTAGCGATGTTCTCGATCATAGGCATCTTCAGCTGAGCCTCACCCTCGGGTTTAGCCTCAGCAATGATCTTACGAGCCTCATCAGCCTGAGCCTGAGTCAACCAACCCTTAGACATATTACTCTCAATATGATCCTCAGAGTCAACGAGGTTGGGGTTCAGACCTGCCTTCTTCAACTTCATCTCAACATACTTCTCTACCTGCTCGAGCTTAGTCTTCTCGAAAGAGGTCTTGTACTCCTCGTCGAGAATCTTCTGGTCAACGCTCTGAGCATCGAGAGCTACGGGCTTCATGGCAGCCACCTGCATAGCTACGAGATGACCCTGCTCAGCAGCGGGCTTATTGGTCTGTACCATGGTGCAGAGAGTATGTTTACCCATGTGGTCGTAAACCTCTACATTATCGCCCTCGAGTACGAGGTAACCATCAAGCTCCATCTTCTCACCAGTGATACCTGAGCGCTGTGTAACAGCTTCCTGTGCAGTCTGACCATTGATATCGAGAGCCTTAACAGCCTCAATATCGGTAGCCTTAGCAGCAATAGCAGCGTCGAGGATACTCTGAGTCAGAGCAATAAAATCGGCACCGTTAGCCACAAAGTCGGTCTCGCACTTCAAGGCGATCATGGCAGCAAAGCCATCAACCTTCTTTACGAGTACACAACCATTTGAAGTCTCACGGTCGCTACGCTTAGCAGCAATAGCGAGGCCACGCTCACGAAGGAGCTCCTTAGCCTTGTCAAAGTCGCCCTCAGCCTCAGTCAAAGCCTTCTTTACGTCAGCCAGACCTGCGCCAGTCATTGCGCGAAGCTTCTTGATATCGTCAATTGAAATTGCCATTTTATTAACTTTTTTACTTTTTTTACCTTATATCTTGAATATTACTCAGCAGCAGGGGCCTCCTCAGTAGCGGGAGCGTCCTTGCGAGCCTTGCGAGCAGCACGCTTGGGCTTTACTTCCTCCTCGCCTTCTGCCTGAGCGTCAGCAGCCTTCTCATCAGCCTTCTCTGCCTTGCGCTCCTCGATACCCTCAGCAATAGCACCGCAGCAAGCGTTGAGAATAGTCTCTACGCTATCCTTAGCATCATCGTTAGCTGGGATAACGAAGTCGATATTATTAGGATCAGAGTTGGTATCAACGATACCGAATACAGGAATACCCAGACGGTTGGCTTCACGAACGGCAATCTGCTCCTTCAGTACGTCAACTACGAAGAGTGCACTTGGAAGACGAGTCAGATCTGCAATCGAACCGAGGTTCTTCTCAAGCTTAGCACGCTGACGAGTAATCTGCAGCAACTCACGCTTTGAGAGGTTTGAGTAGGTTCCATCTGCCATCAGACGATCGATGTTCGCCATTTTCTTAACGGCCTTGCGAATTGTCGGGAAGTTGGTGAGCATACCACCTGGCCAACGCTCAATAACATAAGGCATGTTGATAGAGGCAGCCTTCTCGGCAATCACTTCCTTTGTCTGTTTTTTAGTAGCGACGAACAGCACTTTCTTGCCACTCTTGGCAATCTGCTTCAGTGCATCAGCAGCCTCGTCGATCTTGGCTACTGTCTTGTGAAGGTCAATGATATGGATACCATTACGCTCGGTATAGATGTAAGGAGCCATTGCAGGGTTCCACTTACGCTTCAGGTGGCCGAAATGACAACCAGCCTGGAGCAACTGATCAAAATTTGTTCTTGACATTTTGCTAAATTCTTTAAATTGTTTACTTTCTTTTTAATTCTGTCCAGAATCAGCCCGATGGTAGTCCAAAGGAATCCAACGGGTTTAGATACTAAACTTTTCGCTAGCAGTCCAGCAGGATTAACGCTTACTGAACTGGAAGCGACGACGTGCCTTGGGACGACCTGGCTTCTTACGCTCAACCTCACGGCTATCACGTGTCATGAAGCCTGCATCCTTAAGCTTCTTCTTATCCTCGGCATTGATCTTCACCAGTGCACGGGCGATAGCGAGACGCAGAGCCTGGCTCTGACCTGTGAAACCACCACCATCGAGGTTTACCTTGATATCATACTTCTCAGCAACTTCGAGCAGGTTAAGCGGCTGCTTAACAACATACTGCAGAATAGCTGAAGGGAAATATACCTCTAAATCCTTCTTATTGATCGTGATCTTGCCTGTACCCTCAGAAACGTATACGCGGGCTACAGAGCTCTTACGACGACCTATTGCGTTAATTACTTCCATCTTTCCTTATTATTTATACTGGTTAATATCAATAGTCTTTGGCTGCTGAGCGGCATGTGGATGCTCGGTACCCTCATAAATATAGAGGTTATTCAGCAGGCTGCGTCCGAGGGGACCCTTTGGCAGCATACCCTTTACAGCATGACGAAGCATCTTGTCTACACCACCATTCTTCTTACGAAGCTCGGCAGGAGTATTGAAGCGCTGTCCACCAGGATAACCTGTGTAACGAGTGTAGACCTTATCGGTCTCTTTCTTACCAGTGAATACAACCTTATCGGCGTTGATAAGGATTACATTGTCACCACAGTCAACGTGTGGAGTGAAAGTTGGCTTGTACTTTCCGCGAATCAGCTTAGCTACCTTTGAAGCGAGACGACCAACAACCTGGTCTGTGGCATCGATAACCACCCACTCCTTCTTTGCTGTTTCCTTGTTTACGGAAAGCGTCTTGTAACTTAAAGTGTTCATTTCAAAAATTTAATTTTACTACTAAAAAACAGTTTAACTATATTTGCGCACACAAACTCACACCCGAGGTCTAACACTCGGTTGCAAGTCTAACGAACGCCGGAATCATACGATTCCGCTGATGAACCAGCGATTCACGAACCACTGCGCCCGGCCAAAGACGCCGCTATTCACACCCTGATTCACGGGGATTCTAAGTCTCTCCCCAATAATCGGACTGCAAAGGTACACATATTTATTTATTCATGCACACCTTTGCAGTCCAAGAAATAGATATTTATATTTTTTTAACTATCTACTGCAGCTTATGCTTACAAATTCCCCGACTCGAATTATTTTTTATATCATCGCAAATCACTGGCGCCGCAGCCGTCAGATCGACAATACGGTAAGGAATTTCATTAAGGACAATCACATGAGCGACCCCCGCCCGTTCCATCTTCTCACCAATGAGTGTCAGGTCAGTGGCTTCATAGAGTTCATAAGAACGCACAAGCATAGAGTAACTACGAGTTGACTCCTGTCCTTCCGCATCAATATACTGACCCGTAAAGGTCTTAGAAAACCGATAGGTATCTACACCACAGACCTCCTCGCAGTGATGCACAAACGTAAAGCAGTCGGTATAGTGTATGCCGATAATAACATTCTTACCATGGTTTTTCTCCAGATAGCCAAAAGGAGAATCAACTCCGAAGGACGAGACATTCTGCATGTCACAAAGCAACTGTTGGTCTTTACCCGCAACAGCGAATGAGTAGAGAGGATGCTGAGTACGACGGAAATCGGGACGACTCAATGCGAACCCTCCTAATGCACCTGTCTTACAGGGTGTCTTATGATAGTCGAAAGCCACACCATGACAGAAGTCCCAATTGAAAGTGGGAATCAGCAGGGTACCCTCTTCACCTATCACACCGAGGATTGCATCAAGAAACGCATCACGGTCGAAGCGTTCCCCATTACGCATGGTTGTAAACATCAATTGCATGATGTCGGATGTGAGCAGCACCCGGTCTCCGCGCTCCAGTCCCCAGTATTTGGGCAAATCCAAATAACTAATGTACGCCATACTTTCCTAGCATGGCAATGATACTGTCAACAGAAGTAAAGTTCTCTGGAACAACATCCACGCCATTAATTCTGAAATTGAAAGTAATCTCCAAGTTGGTCACTAGACTTACAATATCATATGAGTCAAGCAAACCAGCCTCCATAAAGTCAACATCCTCAGTAAAATCACACTCAGGACGTATGGTAGATAGAATCTCCAATATTTTTTCTTTCATATTTTTCTCATTTATCCATTAACCTGCTTCTTATAGAAGAGACGATCAATCTTTCCATTGGCATTGCGCTGCAGAAGCTCCAGATGATGAAATGACGTAGGAATCATATACTTTGGCAGCACCTTACCAATCTGCAGACGGAATTCTGAGGCAGGAATCTCTTCTGCCGCCTCATAGAAAAGCGTAATCTGTTTCTCGGCCTGATTATAAACGATACAACCGTTCTTAACTAACTTCAAGGTATTGATGATTACGTGTTCTATCTCACCAAGGTCAGTACGATAGCCCATGTGCTTCACAATATTATCCTTACGTCCCTTAAACAGAATTAGTCCGTCAGCATCGTAGCAGACGATATCGCCAGTACGGTAAATCACCTCAGGATAGGCCTTATTCAATGGGTTCTGCACAAAAGCTGCGGCAGTCTTCTCCGGATTATTATAATACCCCATAGCTAGAGACGTACCACGTACACAAAGTTCTCCTTCCGCATTTGGCTCAGTTATCAAGCAATCTTCATCGTCAAGAATCAGAATATCGGTATTACGACAAGGATAGCCAATGGGCAGAGGCTGTTCATCTGGTATCTCTTTATTAATAATATAATAGGTGCAATCAAGGGTTATCTCTATCGGACCATAAAGATTTGCAAAGGTCACTTCAGGTAGATGGTGATGCCAATAGTTGTATTGCTTAGTGGGGAACACCTCACCAGCAAACCACACTGTACGAAGGTTCTCCAGTTTAAACGTAGAAAGCAAATCCATATTAGCAATGTTTACCATGATAGTAGGCACCCAGAACAAAAAGTTTACCTTGTGCTGCTCAAGCACCTCAAGAATCTTTGCCGGGAAGGCAGCCAGATGGGCAGGTAATACCACCAATGTACTTGCTTTAGCCATTAGCATGCAGAGTTCAAAGCTGTAGATATCAAACACGATTGGCGAGAGAGACCCCATCACAAGATCTTCGCCAAAGTGGAAGGTATCTATGGCCCAATCGATAAAATCAAAGAAACTCTTATGATTCAGCACAACGCCTTTCGGTGTTCCCGTAGAACCCGACGTGTTGATGATACAAGAAGGATCCGTATCGATGATTGTCGACAATTTCCCTATAATTGTTTCTGCGTCAACCTCGGCAGGCCATTCCTCCTCATCAAGTAGAATAACCTTGACAGTCTCAGGAATAATGGCCAAAATAGATTTAACCTGTCGGCTCGTAGAAATGATAACAGCAGGTTCCACCAACTGAATAATATTGCGAATACGCTCGGCTGGTGTCTTGATGTCGAGGTTCATATAGAAATCTCCGGCATAAAGGACACCTAAGTCGGCATAAACACTCTCTATTGACTTGTCGAGGAATACGCCTATAGGCTTATTCTGCCCCACCCCCATGGCAGTAATCTTGGCTGCTAACTGTAGAGAATTCTGATGCAGGTCAGAGAAGGTTATCTCTCTGTCCTTATCAATCACTGCAACCTTCTGCGGATACGTTCTGACTGATTCCTCAAATAATTCTATCAAATTGATTTTCATACAATAGTCGGTGTTTGTTTGCTGAAAAGCACCGGAACTTCAGAGCCCCGGTGCTTCATTATCTTGACTCTTTTTAATTAAAAGTCCATGTTATCGAGAGAATCGCTGAAGTCTTTCGGCTGGTTCTCTGCAGGAGCCTCTTCCTGATGCTCAGGACGTGGGCGATGTTCTCCATGTTCACCACGGTCACGGCGTTCACGACGATCGCCACGATCCGGACGACGGTCACGGCGCTCACCGCGCTCAGGGCGATCTCCACGCTCACGACGACGCTGCTGGGGCTCCACATAATCGGCTGGCTTTTCAATCAGCACGCGGTGAGAAAGCTTGTACTTGCCTGTCTTCGGATCAATCTCAAGCAACTTCACCTGAATCTTATCGCCTTCCTTAATGCCAGCCTCCTCTACGGTCTCAAGACGTTTCCAGTCAATCTCTGAGATATGAAGCAAACCATCCTTACCTGGCATGATTTCTACAAAGCAACCATAAGGCATGATTGAACGAACTGTTCCCTCGTAGATTTCACCCACCTCAGGAATTGCCACAATAGCCTTAATCTTACCGATAGCAGCATCAATGCTCTCCTTGTTAGGAGCAGACACCTGCACCTTACCTACGCCATCAACCTCGTCGATAGTGATGGTTGCGCCTGTATCTTCCTGCATCTGCTGGATAATCTTACCACCAGGGCCGATAACGGCACCGATGAACTCCTTAGGAATCTCCATCTGAACGATGCGGGGAACCTGAGGCTTCATATCTGCACGAGGCTCTGCGATGGTATCGGTAAGACACTTCAGGATGTGCTCACGACCAGCCTTAGCCTGCATAAGGGCCTTCTCGAGGATATCGAACGACAGACCGTCGCACTTGATATCCATCTGGGTAGCGGTCAGACCATCTTTCGTACCAGTGGTCTTAAAGTCCATATCGCCCAGGTGGTCCTCATCGCCGAGGATATCTGAGAGAACTGCATACTTGTCTTCTCCAGGATTCTTGATCAGACCCATGGCAATACCGGAAACAGGCTTCTTCATGGGAACACCTGCGTCCATCAGGGCGAGTGTACCGGCACATACGGTAGCCATTGAAGAAGAACCGTTTGACTCAAGAATCTGAGATACCAGACGTACGGTGTAAGGGAAGTCCTCAGGAATCTGACCCTTTAAGCCACGCCATGCGAGATGACCATGACCAATCTCACGACGACCTACGCCACGCTGAGCCTTGGCCTCACCAGTACAGAACGGTGGGAAGTTATAGTGCAGGAGGAAACGCTGATATCCACGCTCCAAAACATCGTCAACCAACTTCTCGTCGAGTTTTGTACCAAGAGTACAAGTAGACAGAGACTGCGTCTCACCACGAGTGAAGATAGAACTTCCGTGAGGCATGGGCAGCGGAGAGACCTCGCACCAGATAGGACGGATCTCATCAGTCTTACGACCATCAAGACGGATACCTTCATCGAGAATACAACGGCGCATAGCGTCACGCTCCACATCGTGGTAGTAGCGATCCATCATAGCATATTTCTCCTCCAGCTCATCCTCTGTGAGGTCAGCATGGCCGGCAGCATACTTCTCCTTAAAGTCAGCAAGAATCTTCTCGAAGGCCTCAGCACGTGCCTGTTTCTCGAGAGCCTGTTTGGTGATGTCATAGGCAGGCTGATAGAGCTCCTTGTTCATCTGCTCACGCAGTTCCTCGTCATTCACCTCATGATCGTACTCGCGCTTCACGTCCTTACCAAGTTCCTTAGAGAGCTCAGCCTGAAGTTCACACATAGGCTTGATAGCAGCCATGGCAGCTTTCAGAGCGCCAATCATATCCTGCTCGCTAACCTCCTTCATCTCACCTTCCACCATCATGATGTTCTCGGCAGAGGCACCTACCATGATATCCATGTCGGCTTCCTTCATCTGCTCAAAGGTTGGATCGATGACATACTCGCCATTAATACGAGCTACGCGAACTTCCGAGATAGGGCACTCGAAAGGTATATCCGAACATGCCAAAGCTGCAGAGGCAGCAAAACCGGCAAGTGCATCGGGCTGGTCAACGCCATCGGCACTGAGCAGCATAACGTTTACGAATACTTCTGCGTGATAGTTACTTGGGAAGAGTGGACGAAGAACACGATCCACCAGTCGTGACGTCAGGATTTCATTGTCAGAGGCTTTACCTTCGCGCTTGGTGAATCCGCCAGGGAAACGACCAGCTGCGCTGTACTGTTCGCGATAATCTACCTGCAAGGGCATGAAATCGGTTCCGGGAACTGCATCTTTTGCGGCACAAACAGTGGCTAGGAGTACAGTATTGTTCATGCGAAGCATGACAGCACCATCGGTCTGTTTTGCCACTTTCCCGGTTTCAATGGTGATAGTTCTTCCATCAGCCAATTGAAGGGTTTTTGTAATTACATTCATCTTTTAAAACATCTAAAAATAAAAATACTTGGTGCGACATAAGCGCTGTTACGTCGCAAAAACGGCGCAAAGTTACACATTATTATATTAATAAACGAAGAAAAGCTGATTATTTTTCGTTTTTTATGAAAAATGTGCTACCTTTGCACCCACGAAAAGAAAATCTTAACAACAAAATGAAACATATTTGGAAAGCAACTGCCTTTATGATGGCAGCATTTACGATTACCTCGTGTAACGATAATAAGTTCACGGTTGAAGGACAGATTACGAACGCCAAAGACTCTTTGCTCTACTTTGAAAATGTAGGTATCGAGGGCATAAACGTTCTCGATTCCGTCAAGTTAAGTGAAAATGGCGATTTCTCTTTCAAGGAGGACGCCACAAGCGCTCCTGAGTTCTATCGTTTGAGAATCGCCGATCAGATTATTAACGTCAGCATAGACTCTACAGAGACGGTCCAGATTAAAGGCGAATACCCCGGTATGGCCTCCAACTACACCGTAAGCGGTTCTGAGAACTGCGAGAAGATTAAGGAGTTAACCCTGAAGCAGATGGCCCTACAGAGTCAGGCTATTGCACTTCAGCAGAACACCACTCTTGGTATCGCCGCTGCCAACGATAGCATCCAGAGCCTCATCAACGCTTACAAAGAGGATGTCAAGCTTAACTACATCTACAAAGAGCCGATGAAGGCCTATTCATACTTCGCCCTTTTCCAAGCCATTGGCAACTATCTGATTTTCAACCCCCGCACCAGCAAAGATGACATTAAGGCCTTTGCCGCTGTGGCTACCAGTTGGGACACATATTATCCCCACGCAGAGCGCGGACAGAACCTGCACAACATTGCCATTGAAGGCATGAAAAATCAGCGCCTTGTTGATGCACAAAACGCTGATATACAGGTTGACGCCAGTAAAGTTCAGGAGTCTGGAGTACTAGACATCGCACTCATCGACAATAAAGGACAAGAGCGCCACTTGACTGATTTGAAAGGCCAGGTTGTACTGCTCGACTTCCATGTCTTTGCCCTTGAAGACTCTCCCACCCGCATTATCATGCTTCGTGAGCTCTACAACAAATATCACGCTCAGGGACTTGAAATCTATCAGATATCACTCGACGGTGATGAACATTTCTGGAAGCAGCAGACCGCTGCCCTGCCTTGGATTAGCGTTCGCGATGGCGAAGGAATCAACTCTCAGCGCCTTATGCTATATAACATTCAGGCAGTTCCTGATTTCTTCCTGATTGATCGCGGAAACAATCTTGTAAAGCGTGCTGCTCAAATCAAGGATTTGGAAGCAGAAATCAAGAAGCTACTGTAGTTTCCGATAATATCGCAACGGACCTACGCCCTGAATTCCAGGATGTAGAATCTGAATATAATCGCCCAGAAGCCTGTCAGGTCTGAAGGGCGATTCTTCGTAGAATCGTGAGGTACGCACATTGCAACCATATACCTCTCCTGTCCGGAAAGCATTAAACTGGCTATAACCCTCCTTCTCATTGAGAAGTTCGTTTAATGTCATCTGACGTTCACCTTCATAGCGGAGCATCCATACTTCCGCATTCTGAGTATATTCGAGAACAGTCTCAAAAGGTAAAGACAAAGAGCCACTATGATCGTCTTCAGACCATGCATATTGTCCACCCGCATCCTGAATCATTTGTCCAATGGTGCTACGCCCACCTGGAACATACCATACAGAACCCACTTGCTTGTCGACTATAACAGAGCGGCCTTTGCCTGCTTTTTCAGCCAACTGCTTAAGGTCGTTATAATTCTTATCAACCTCATCAAAGAGTTCGTCGGCCTTATCTTGGCAACCGAAAAGCAGTCCGTAGAAGCGCATCCATTCAGCTCTCGCCAAAGGCGAAACCTCCATATACTCCGCACATTCCACCAACGGGATATCTATCTCTTCCAATCTGCCGTAGCCACCACTGTTCTCAAAAGGAGATAGCAGAATAGCATCAGGATGCAGATCGATAATCTTTTCTATGACAGGACTCATACCATCGCCACAATCCACAATACGTCCAGCCTTCACTTGTTTCTGAATCCAAGGTATTTTGATGTATTTCAGATCTGCCACACCAGCTATACGGTCTTCGCAACCAAGATTCATCAACAGAGAACTGTGAACTGTCGTAAACACAACAACACGCTCTAACGGAGTACGAATAACGGTTCCCTTCGGCAGATGTACAGGTACTTCCGCATCACGAGGCACAAGAATGTAACTATGCAGAGCTTTATCCTCCTTCCAAGGATTAGCTATGGTAACTACAGTGTAACCATCATATTCAACGATTGAGGGCAGGGTAGCATATTTGAAAGCGATACTGTCGCCATCCCCCAGCAAACGGGACATACGCCCGTTGCAAGAGAATAGCGTCAGTACGATAAAGAGTCCAAATAGTTGTTTCATTGTTGGGGTTAGTAGTTCAACTTAACAATACCATAGGTAAATGCAATCGCATGGGGCTCTACACCTGTAGCGTAGGAACATGCGGCTTTGAACTGTCCATTGCCATCATATATATTCACATAGCCTGGCGTTGTGTAGCTGGGATAACCAGTGTCAGGATCGATTGGTCGAGAGGCAATATACACCCAGCCTGCATTTGGCTCAATGTTGATAGCACAAGGACTTTCAATAGGATTACCTCCTTCCAGATGGAATGTGCTCAACGCGCCATAAACAATATTATAGATATTATAGGTGGGTTTAGAACTGCCATAAGGATAGTTGTAGGTAACGATGGTTTGTCCTGATGCAGCCATGCCCGTCGCATCAGGAATAACTTTTGTAACAGCACCGCCCTCAATCTTATAGACACCAGCTTCCTTCTGGTTCCAGTTTTCATCATAGTATCCCCAGTCAAGCAGATAGATTACGTTTCCTGCCACCGCCATCTGTTGCGGGTTGCGAATCTTCTCATTCTTGATTTCCGTTACCGATTTTGTTGCCAGATTAATCTTTGAGATAGAGCCGTTTCCATAACCATAGTCACTATTTGCCACATAGAGGGATACATCTTCATCAGAAGTACCACCGATAGCCAGTCCTTCAGGAGCAGAACCAACTTTGAACATATCACGAATACTCAGTGACAGCGTATCAATCACACCTACATAACCACCATAGGTAGAGACATACACCTTATCAGCATAACCCTGAAGATGGCGCGGAGTAACACCCTCTGCTTCACCCATGTCCTTGGTCGTGCTGATTTTCTGAATCAGCCTGAAGCTCTTCTTGTCCAAAACAAAGACAGCATTCTCATCAGAGCCGGTAATATATATCTTATTACCATGCACAATCACATCATTAGGGGTGCCGCCCAGACTCTGACCATTGGCATTCTTGAATACATTCTGCTGAACAGAATAAGGATCGGTCGTAAAGTCGAGGAAAGTAAGACTGCCGTCAATACTACTGGATACACTACCATTGTTGATAATCAGTGCACCTTGGGTGGCAACATACTCCTGTACCTGATTTTTGTTGTCATCGCTTTCCAAACAGCTCGTGAGGAGGGATGAACCCATCAGCATCACGGCGAAACTTAAAAGAAACTTTTTCATGTTGTTAATTATTTAATTTATAGTTGATACTTCACTGACACTTGCCAACTGCGTCCTGGCATAGGATAGAACCTTACTATCTCATACTGCATGTTGAGAATATTCTTCACGTCCATCCTGGCCTCCAAACTCTGGTCTTTCCAACGGAAGGTGCGGTAAACGGTCAGACCCATGTCCCAATAACCGTCAATTTCTGTTCCATCATAATGCTGATTGTTGGCCCATCGACTGCTCACGCCTGTCACATGAACAGACATGTTGGCCCACGGATTTTCCCACCCTACGGCAGCGCTTCCCGAATGCTTTGGCATATAGGCTATCTGATTACCATAGTAAGGCGACTCGGGATTTGTACGGTTCTCTGCTTGCTGATAACTATAGTTGCCTGAGAACTTCAGAGCGTGCCCTTCATAAAGCTGACGCGATGCCTCCAACGTCACATCGGCCCCTAACACATTTACCTTAGCCACATTCACGCAGGTCCATATAAACATATTATAGGGCACAGCTACAATCATATCCTTCACATGGTTATAATAACCGTCGGCTGTCATCTGTATATCAAAGTTTGATGCCTGACAATTATAAGTTACACCGACATTCAGCTGGTCTGTACTCTCAGGCAACAGGTCGGTACTACCATAGTGGAAATAATAGCTCTCGTTGAAAGTCGGCGAGCGGAAGATGTTCTTATACGACGCTCTTATCAGAAGATTTTCATCTTCCAGCAAACGATACGACAGCGATAACGACGGAGAAAGCTTGCGCATGTTCCTTGCTGAGTTTCCACCCTTCGAATCGTTCAGATAAACCGAATGCAGAAGTCGCGCCAAGGCCGTCAGCCGTCTTGTGCGATATTTGGCTGTCAAAGACTGTTGCATGGTGAGTCTGAAGGGCTTGTTGCTCACTGTCCTCTCTGCCGAACTAGTCAGGTTGTTATATGCCAAGTCGCCAGAATAGTCGAAGGCCCACACCTCTGAAGGCACAAAAAGTACAGCTAGCGAGGTATAGGCCTCACGCTGCCAGTAACTGGCATCATTATGACTGTTGGGAGCTAACGGATCATGATAGATTGAGGCATTCCAGTTGTACTTCGAGCTCCATTTCGTCGACCATCCCGACTGGTTACGCCTCTGATACTGTATCTGTCCGAAGATGTTCCTGTCCCGTAGTGTCTCCCTATTCAGGTCGGTATAGTAATGCACTTGTCCTGGCAACTGGCGATCGTTGTCATAATAGAACAACTTTCCGCTCAGGCAGTTCATATTGTCAATCTTCCACACCAGATTCAGTTCCGCATGTCCTTGGTTCATACGACTATTGGTTCGTCGCTCATGGGTTATCTTTGAGACATTACGCAACTCAAACGGATAGTCATTCTCCGCATAGATGTACTCACCTATCATAGAGAGAGCCACCTTGTTGGTCAGGTTCTTTTCAAAGCGCACAAAAGGATTCACATAACCAAATGAACCCACCCTCAACTGGGTTGTCAGGTGCAGATTGCTGTCGTCTGTAGGCATTCCTATGGTCTGTATGTTCAGCAAAGCAGGCGTCGAGGCGTTGCGGGCAGGAATGAATATATCATCGTTATCGCCAATCACAAGCGATAGCTGGTCCACGTTGTCAAGGCTATAACGCGACAGATCGATCTCACCACTCTGGCAGTCACTGATCATGACACCATCATAGCTCACTCCCGTATGCTTCGCTCCGAAACCTCTTACCGAGACCGTCTTCATGCCTCCAGCCCCACCATAATCGCGAATGGTCACACCAGGAATGCGGTGCAACGCATCAGCCACATCGGTGATGCCCAGACTCAGCATCTGTTCTCTGTCAATAATATGCAAGGGGGCTGTACTTGTCGCTTCGTGTTGACGACGACTCTCTGTGATGGTCACCTCTCGTAACTGATGCTCCCTGTCCGCTATGGAATCATGTCGGACCACCTGTCCGTTTGCCTTCATCACAAGCAAACACGACATGGTTAAGGCTGCATTCAGCAAACTGCGCATCATACAAGGTGCAAAGTTAAGAATTATTTTATTAATTTACAGTAAGAAGTGTAAGAATTAAGAATTTTTATTCTTAATCAGCCTGTGGCCCAAGTCTTCCCTATGGCATGCCGCCACAATCTGATCGATTACCTCGTCCATCTTTGGTACTTGAGCCACATAGTAAGTGGGATAGTCAGGGCAGAGCACCACCAGGTTCATAGCCTTCACCCGGACTCCATAATGCTGCTCCAGTATATAGCGATACAGGTTCTGTTGCATGCAGTAGTGATAGAAGGCCGTATCAGGCAGCGTAATGCCGTTGAAGCCAGTCCTGCCGCCAAAAGCCTCAACAATAGGCTGCCCCAGAGGATTCACCACCTTTGAGCTGCGCTTCCAGTCGTAGATGGTCAACTCACCATCCTGCTCCTTGCAAACCATATCGATGGTACCGGCAATGTTCAGCTTCGTATCGTAGACAGGCCACTCCTGACGATAAGGACGTATCTTATAATCATCGATGAAATGGAGAAAATGCTGTTTCTCTTGCTCCACACTTACCACCTCTGTCTCGCCTCTGAAACAGAAAGGGCATTCGGTCTCGAACGACCCGTCACGAAAATAGTTCTCCGTCTGGGCATGCACGAAAGTACCCACCTCACTGGCTTTCTTACCTATCCGCTCCCATTTTGTCAACGATTCCTCCACAGGAATATGATAGCGCTCCCACTGGCGCTGGGCCGCGGCTTGAGCATCGAACTGCTCAAAGAAATAGGCAATTAGCGAACTGACTGGCAGCAGTCTCGTCTGTCCTTTGTAAGTATAGATATGTTCCTCGGGTTCAAAGTCAATATACCGATCCTGCTCATAGAGCCCGGCATCGGTAAACGACCTCATTTTCTCCTCCATCTCTCTGGAGCGGGTGAAAGCAAAAAGCCTTTCATTATATTCGTTTGTCATTGCATCCATCTTTTTAGAATGCAAAGGTACACATTTCTCTTGAAAAAGAAGAATCAATAATTACTATTTGGCTAATTCAGATATAATCTGTCGCTCTGTACCTCTAGCTCTTTTGCATGTTTACGCAATGGAGACGAGGATAGTTCTCAAGTAGTAGGGTGTTTTTTCGAGAAAAAGTTTTGGTGGGAGAGAAATATTGCAGTACCTTTGCAGAGGCAGACAAAAACGTCTGATGATCTAACAATGGATATTAAGGAACTACTGAATAGGACAGACAGGTTTGCAGCTAAGGCCGGTTGCAAGTTGACGGAAGTGGATGAGTACCATGCGGTGGCTGTGATGACTGTGACGGAAAGCCATCTGAATGGTGGAAACGTTTGTCAGGGCGGTGCACTCTTCACCCTGGCCGATCTTGCCATTGCGGCTTTGATGAACTTTAGAGGAGAGCTGACTTTCGGCATCTCGAACAGTATGATGTTTGTATCAAGTGCACGACTTGGCGATGCGCTCAGGGCTGAAGCCGTCAGCGTGGCCAATCATCATAAGATACCAGCCGTAGAGGTGAGCGTCACCAATCAGGAAGGGCGACTTATCTGTCACGTCACAGGTATGGGGTATCGCAAAGGCATTGCTATAAAGTAGCCCGATAGGCCTTCAAGGCCTCAACAAGCACGTCGTCTTCCTCTGCTGTCTGGGCAGTTACTCGAAAACAATGGTTGCCAAGTCCCCTGAAGTTAGAGGCATCGCGAATCAGAATACCATAATTATCAATCAGCCAGTTCTTCAGCTCATGAGTGTTGCCCTTGTCAATAGTCACAAGCATAAAGTTTGTATCGGTTTTCAATACCATCACGCCCTCAACCTCAGATAGATTCTTGAAAAGCCGCTGTGTCTCAGACAGATATTCCTCCAAATCAGGAATCATCTTGGAATCATTTTGCACCAGGAATTTGCCTGCCTCTATTGCGAAAGCATTGACAGACCAAGGCTGACGAATCTGTTTCAATCGGTCGATGATGATTGGAGAAGCCACCACATACCCGAGTCGCAAACCAGGAATACAATACTTCTTTGACAAGGAATAAAGAAGCATCAGATTATAACAATCCGTCATCTCCTTGGGTTCAAGCATTGGACATAAGGTATAATCGGCATACGACTGGTCGACTACATACAAATAGCGTGGATTCTTGCGGATAATGTGATTAATAAGGCTCTTCCCCAACACATTGCCTGTGGGATTATTGGGATTGCAAAGCCAATAGATACGGTCGTCAGGAAGCACTTCCAGTTCATCAGCACAATCGTATGATATCAGATGGCCGAAAGTTCTGCAAGCATCCTCATACTCAGTAAACGTTGGCTGCGGAATGACAGAAGCCCAGCCTCTGTATAGCTGTGCAATCAGGTAGATGGCCTCGTTGGCACCATTAGTCACCATAATCGAATCCTCTGGCACACTTAACCGCTCTGAGAGCATGCGCTCTAAAGTGCGGGCGTCAGGTTCAGGATAATGCCCTACAACATCAAAGTGTGCCCAAAGATACTCCTTGAGTTCTGAATAGTCAGCCCTGCTATACACATTTGAGCTGAAATTCATCTTAATCTTATCGCCATAACGAAAGGCATCGTCGCCGTGTCCGTAAATCATAGGCAGATATTATCTTGTCAATCAGTCAATCTTCTTGATTTTGATTGTCAGCGTCTCAGCATCGAAGGTTATTCCCTCACGCTCTATAAACCGACTGAGAGCCCCTTGTTGAGCCAGCTGTCGTGGCGTTCCTACAGTCATGCCCTCTTCATGGCTCATCAACCAGACCGTATCGGCCAGCTGCAAAGCCAGTTCAACGTCGTGGGTCGAGAGGAATATGGTTTTCCCCGCCTCACGGCTGATACGACGAAGCAATTGCAATACTTCAACTTTACTGGGATAGTCGAGAAAAGCCGTCGGCTCATCGAGATAGATGACGGGCGTCTGCTGAGCCAGCGCTTTTGCTATCATCACCTTCTGTCGCTCACCATCGCTCAGCGTGTGTACCATGCGCCTGCTCAGCGTGTCGATGCCGACAAGGCTGATGGCTTCATCGACAATCTTCAGATCCTCTTTGGAATAAGTTCCCCAGAAACCGGTATAGGGAGAGCGACCAAGGCTAACCAGCTCGCGTACCCTCATATTCCTCACGTCGGGTTTCTCTGTCAGCACGACACCTATCAGACGGCTCATTTCCTTGTCGGAGAAGGATGTCATATCATGTCCTTCAATTAGCACCTCACCTGCTGTCATAGGCTGAAAGGCCGAGAGTGTACGCAGCAAGGTAGACTTGCCGACGCCATTAGCTCCCAACAAACAAGTAAGCTCTCCTTTACGGATAGTTCCATTGATGCCTTCGGCCACCGTTCTGACGCCATGCTTCGTCATGTAGCCGATGCCAAGGTTTATAAGTTGTATTGTTTCTCCGTCTGTCATCGTGCTGCAAAGATAAACATTTTTTTCTATTTAATGTATCTTTATCAGTTTTTTTTGATGATTCTCACTCAAGTAAGTGAGAAACAAGAATCTTTACGCCAATTGCAATGAGGATAACACCGCCCAGGAGCCCTGGCTTTAGTCTACGGGCAATAGTCCTGCCAAAACGGGCGCCAAGGAAATTACCGAAGATGCTGAAAAGGAAAGACACCACACCTATTATAATAAGGGGGATGGTGAGCTGGGACAACTGGCTGTATCCTATACAGGCAAAAGAGATGCCAATGGCAAGGGCATCGATACTCGTAGCGATGGCCAACAGAAACTGGACATGAAGGTTACGGGGATTAAAGTGCTGCTCCTCTTCCGGTCCAAAAGCTTCACGAATCATCTTTCCACCAATCAGCAGCAACAAGCCAAAGGCTATCCAGTGATCATAAGCCTCCAGCATCCGACTGAAATGACAGATACCTAGCCAGCCAATAAGAGGCATCATGGCCTGGAAGAAGCCGAAGAGCAGTGCCATCCTTATCACCCATCGCCCACGACCATTGGTAATGCCGCTCACAATGGAGACAGCGAAGCAATCCATTGCCAAAGCCACAGCCAACAATATGATATCAAGCAGGTTCATATAGTATTTATTTGTTCAATCCTTCATTTCTGCTGCAAAATTACAAAAAAACTCTTAATTCATCATCCTCGTTTCTAAATTATTTTGTATCTTTGCACACTGGATTCAAATCAACAATAACTAAATCAATTTTAAATGAAAAAACTATTAGCAATAGCGCTACTCTTGACCAGTGCCCAGATGGCAATGGCCGAGCAAGTGGTTATCAACACCAAGAACTCTACAATGGTTCTTGAGGTAGAAAAAGGGAAACAACCCCAGTATGTTTATTATGGTGCTTCGCTGAGCGACACAGACCTGAAGCACCTGCAGGCTCCAAGAGGCGGACGTATGGACGCTTATCCTGCCTATGGTATGAACTGCCCTGCTGAAGCAGCCTTTGCCATGAAACATGCTGACGGCAACATGTCAACGGAACTCTATACCACAGATATCGAGCGCCAAGGCGACCTGACTCGCATCGTTCTGAAAGACCCAGTATATCCCACTTCCGTTACACTCTTCTACAAAGCCTATCAGGACGAAGACATGATTGAGACGTGGACAGAGGTCAGAAACGGTGAGGCCAAGCCCGTCACGCTGACGCAGTTTGCCTCTATCAGTCTGCCCATCCGTCGTGGCAACGTGTGGCTCTCTCACTTCCACGGTTCCTGGGGTAATGAGACTCGCCTTGTAGAAGAACCCATCCTGCCAGGCGAGAAGGTCATCAAGAACAAAGACGGCACCCGCAACTCACATACCGACCATGCTGAGGTGATGTTCTCGCTCGATGGTAAAGGTCAGGAAAATTGCGGCGACGTAATTGGTGCGGCTCTCTGCTATTCTGGTAATTTCCAATTGAAAATCGATACCGACGATACTGATTTTCACTACTTCTTCGCAGGTATCAATCCCGACAACTCCGAGTACCACCTGAAGAAAGGCGAGAGTTTCACCACACCAAAGGTGGCGCTGAGCTTCTCTCAGCGCGGACTGTCCGGCATCTCACGCAATTTCCACAAATGGGGCCGTAAGTATATGCTCATGCATGGCAATAAGGAGCGAAAGATTCTGCTCAACTCATGGGAGGGCGTTTACTTCGACATCAACCAGAAGGGTATGGACCAGATGATGGGCGACATTGCCTCTATGGGTGGCGAGCTCTTCGTGATGGACGACGGATGGTTTGGCGACAAGTATCCCCGCAAGACCGATAACTGTGCCCTTGGCGACTGGGTGGTAGACAAGAGTAAGCTTCCTGAAGGCATTGAGGGGCTGTTGCGCGATGCTAAGAAGCACGGCATTAAGTTCGGCATCTGGATTGAGCCCGAGATGACAAACTCTGTATCAGAACTCTACGACGCCCACCCGGACTGGATTGTAAAGGCGCCTAAGCGTGAAGCCATACAAGGCCGCGGCGGCACCCAGTTGGTGCTCGACATGAGCAATCCGAAAGTGCAGGACTTCGTGTTCTCTATCGTGGATAACCTCATGACTAAATACCCAGAGATCGACTATATCAAATGGGACGCCAACATGCCTATTCTGAATCATGGTTCCCAGTATCTCACCATGAACGACCAGAGCCATCTCAATATCGAGTATCACCGTGGATTGCAGAAGGCCTGTCAGCGCATCCGTGCCAAATATCCCGATTTGACCATTCAGGCCTGTGCCTCTGGTGGCGGACGAGCCAACTGGGGCGTGCTGCCTTATTTCGATGAGTTCTGGGTGAGCGACAACACTGATGCCCTCCAGCGCATCTACATGCAGTGGGGCACCAGCTACTTCTTCCCAGCCATCGCTATGGCCTCGCACATCTCGGCAACTCCCAACCATACCGTCTTCCGCACCACTGCCATGAAATATCGCATTGACGTGGCCATGAGCGGCCGCTTAGGCATGGAGATTCAGCCCAAGAACATGAGCGACGAGGAAAAGGCACTTTGTAAGAACGCCATCGCAGAGTATAAGCAGATTCGTCCCATCGTGCAGTTCGGCGACCTTTACCGCCTGGTTTCTCCTTACGACAAGCTGGGTCTGGCTTCGCTGATGTACGTTAATGAACAGAAGACCAAGAGCGTATTCTTCTGGTGGAAGACGGAGTCGTTCCAGAACGAGCATCTGCCTCGAGTAAAGATGGCCGGCCTCGATGCCAACAAGATGTATAAGATACACGAGTTGAACCGCATCGACCTGCAGCCAATGGATGTAGAAGGTAAGGTGTTCAGCGGTGCTTACCTGATGAACCACGGCCTGGAGATGCCTTACCGCAACGAGCCAGAACACTCGAAGAAGAACGACTGGTCGAGCCGCGTCCTCAGCCTTGAGGCTCAATAATCAAACTTATAATTATATTAACAAAACGGTTCTCAAAACTCGCATATTAGTCAGCAGATGGTATGTTGGCTGCAAATACGCGAGTTTTGAGCCGTTTTCGTAAATGCCTGAAAACATGCCTGTTACAGAAGCAGACAATCCTTAGCGCTCGTTAAGGCGTCATCTTTCGGAACAAAACAAGTTGTTTTGTACTCGAAGAGGCTATCTCTTCCACCTTTGGAGACTATCTCCACAAAAGTAAAACAAGTTGTTTTACCTGAAAAGACCCTAAGTTTGTCGTAATGAAACCCTGGGCTTGTCGTAATATAACCCATAGTTTCCTTACGACTAACCCGTTTTCTGTCAGTACTAACCCATAAAAGCGCCTTCCGCTGCTCTAGATTGAGCAACTCAGGAAGCGCTTTCTCAGGCATATATTCTTTACAATTCTGTCCGAAACAAAGAATCAGTATTACAGCACAGCACTGATGGGCGTGCGGAGGAAGTTCAGAAGCAGCCAGCCGTTGTAGGCCCAGAGATAACATGTCAGCCCAAGGACGGAGAGTTGGAGAATCTTGTGCTGACAGCCTTTTGAGCGGTAGAAGACATAACCAATGGCAAAGGGAATGACGAAGAGCCAATGGGGCGCCATAATAAAAATCTCATTGATGCCAAAGCCCAGTATCAGGTGGATAAACATGTCGAACCCAAAGTAAGAGAGCGCGAGCCAGAGGAATCGTGAACGGCGCCCACACCAGATGCCTATCGCTGCCAGCAGGAGGATAACGGCCTCTACGATATAATTCCACAGCCAGTCGTATTTCACAAACACAGGACGGAATACAAGCGTATCTTCCAAGAAGTGTTTTTGATGAAACTGGATGGTCTCGCCAAAGAGATTCTCGTAGATGGTCTTGGTGCGTGAGGTGGTGACATCGGTCCATTTCCAGAAACCATACTGCTTCATGGGGGTTCCAGACTTTGCCGCCTGAAGTCTCTGACGGACTTTGCGCTGCAACTGCTTCTGCTCATATGCCTGTTTCTGTTCAGGCGTCATCAGAGCCAGCTGCTCCTCCAACCTCTTCTGTTTGGCAATCTTTGCCTCCTTACGTGCCTTCTCCTTGGGGAGCACAGAGGTGCGATATTCCGTCACTGCTACGCCCCACAACAGAGCGGCTGGGAGAACAACTCCCAACAGAAGATACTTAGGACGGAAGAAATGCTTCAGATTAACAAAGAAGCCAGAAAGGAATATCTTTGCGCCATTGCTCAGCGTCACACCTGCCGTGATGAAGAAGAAGATGGCCGATTGCCACCAACGGAGCTCCCTGCCCTTCTGGATACACTTACCAGAGATGTAAAGCGTTATCAGCAACAGGAACATGGAGATGGTGAAGTGATCGGGCACTATCACTGATAGCATGATGTAGGCCATAGAAAAATAGAAGGCAGAAAGCAGAGTGGCATCATAGCGCCGCAACTGTATCACCTCACGATGTATTCTATATGTAAATATGTAAGAATAGAACGAAGCGAATATGACGGGGACAGCCACGATATACTGCACAAAGTTGATGCCGAAGATGGCCGTCAGCCCCTCGTTCAACAGATAGAGAGGCCATATCAGGAAGGCCAGCAGCGGATGACGATAGACATTGTAGACCACGTCCCAGTTGCTCACTCCGAGATAGGTAAGCGGATCATAACCAGAGAGGTGCAACTCACGTTCAAACACTTTCCAGTAAGGGCCGAAGCCCTCCTGCATGAACAAATCGTGCATGCGATAGATGAACAAGGCGTTGAATACCACTATCACAGCAAGCATGACCAAAGCCTGCACCCGTTCCTCGGGCTTGATCTTAAAGATTTTGAAAGGTGTCATACGCGAAAAGGTTTATAATATGCCTCGTCAGCGAAAGCCAGCATTTCCTTGTCGCCACGACTGTCGCCAAAGGCTATGAGTTTGTATTCACTACGATTCGGATAGAGGACGAGCATTCGATTCACCTTCTCTTGTCCGTAGCAGTTCTTCGTGAGGAAGCGGCCTGTCAGTCGTCCGTTCTCCACTTCTACCTGTGTTCCCAAGACCTTCACCTCTGGAATGCCGCTTTGCCCTGTAAAGAACGGCTGCACCCAGTTGTCGATAGATGCACTCACGATGACCACTTCCGAACCTTCAGCCTGAGCCTGTCGTAACATCTCAAGCCCTTTCTCTCTCAACAAATGATGAGCGCTCTCTGCAAATCGACGTCCCCAATCATTGAACTTCTCAAGAGTCATCCCTTTAAAGAAATGAGCAAAAACCTTCTGCTTTGCTTTCCAGTTAGGATAAACCCCTAGTTTCATCAGCACGAGCAAAGGACTATAGCACAGAAGTCCTACACAGAATGTCCTTCTGCCCCAAACGTAGAGGATAAACTGCAACAGCGTATCTCTCGTAGTCAACGTTCCGTCGAAATCAAAGACATAGATTTTCTTCATGAAGGCAAGAGGCGTTTGATGATTTGTTGAAGAAGCCATGCAAGTGGCAACGTGAGGACAATCGTCAGCAGCACCGTAGGCCAATAGCCCAGACGGTAAGGAATCAGGTATTGCATCACAAAATGATTGTGAATAAGATATATCTCCAAGCTCACTCCTCCGAGGAAGAAGAACGCATGGTTCAGCCATTTGGGCATCTTTCGAAAAAGGTCGTCGAGCAGAAGAATCAGAGAGATCGTAAGCGGTATATAAATCATCCGCTCTGCGAAAAGCGGGAAACGCCCATGCCTCATCTGTTCCAGCCAGATACATGTTGTAGCAGTCATCAGGAAAGTGATGAGCACCAGCCAGCGACCCGCAGGTTCGATGCGAGTCTCTTTTCTAACCAGTTCACCAGCATTTATCCCAATGAAGAAGATAGGCACGCGACTCCAGAATATCTCTATATGGCCCACAGCCTGATGAATCGGCACGACCCATTGCACGATACAGCACCAGCACACCATCAGCACAGGCAGCCATCGGAACACAGGATGTTTCTGAATCAGCATCATATAAAGCGGCGCCCAAAGATAAAGCATCATAATGGCTGGCATATACCAGAAGGTTAGCTCGTCGTTAAGCCAGAAGCCCCAGTTAACGGTGATGTCGAGAAACAAGTCAACATAGTCGCCAGTCTCGAAGTTAAAACGCTGGAGATAGAACAGAGACGAGATGACCAGCCAGGTGGGAAAGATACGCAACAGACGGCGCCTATAGAAGTATTTGACGGAAGGATGCTTCACCCAAGAATACCAAAGCCCCACACCACTGAGGAAAAGAAACATATCAACACCGATATTCCCACATCTGCGCAAGCCAAAGAACATATCGTTTCGAGCCAGCGGCACGTGGAAGAGGATGATGAACAGAATGGCTGCCCCCATCAGTTCGCCACGATAGCGACTCACATCAGCCAGTTCTATCTCCCGGATTCTCATAGCTTTGGCGACGGGATACGGTCAATAATCTGCTTGATAGCCCACGAAAGAGCAATCGTTACGACAACGTAGAGCATCAATCCGTCGTAGATATCCTGTTTCCAGGCCACGGTGATGAAGAGCTTACGGGCAATGGGATGAGCCACAAACATGGCTGCCGAGATGCCCCCAAACCAAACGAATAACTTCTGCACATACTCTGGCATCAACTTTACCAAGGCGATGGTGCCAAGGATAACGACAACAGGTATCCAGAACCACGTATGGAAATGATAGCTCATGGCGACAGTCAGGACGACGGAGAGAAGCAGAAGCATCAACCACACCAGGACTTTACTCCGGGTAAACTTCCACTTTACTCGGAGCAAACTTCCACTTTGCTCCGCGGAAACTCTGGCGAAGAGTATACCGACACCGAAAGGCAGAGCGCCTCCGATGAAGTTATAACGCAAGCGGTTCAGCGTTTCACTATCAGGAGCACAGAACACCTGAAGGAGCCAACAAGCGACAATCAAGGCTACCACGAACCACGAACTCCTGCGATAAAGCAACAGACGATAGACTATATACAGTTCCATCATCAGGCCAAAGAACCAGTAGATACCTGGCCAGATAATCTTATCAGGCTCAGGCAATACATTGATATACATGAAAAGCTGAGCCAACACGTTATCCCAATGGAAGGGGAAACGACCTGGTGTCACCATATCCACACACACGAACAGTGAGAAACCCACTATCAGCATTCTGAACAGTTTCAGATAATGATAGCGGAGAAATGCCCCAGTCCCGGCAGAATACGGGAATCTCTCATACTTCCTTACCAGCCCGAAGCCACTCAGAAACAGGAAAACGGGCACGCCATAGTGGCCGAAATAGGAGAACAGATGTACAGGCAACAGCTCGTCAGGATTTGTGAGCACTTGCCACAAACGGTCGTTGTTGAAACCCAGATACTGGTATTCGTTCTCTTTCACGATTCTACCGATAAAATGACAGTAATTGTGAAGCACGATAGCGATAATTGCAATACCTCGCATAGCTTCACATTCTGTCCGTGTCAGCATCTCCTTCATTTCTTCAGCGTGTTATAGTCAGTCACTCCCTTTAAGATGCGGGGGCGTTGCTTGTTGTATTCAGAACTGATAATGTTCAGTTCCGGGCGATAGAGAGGTGTGGCGATGCCACCAAGATAGAGCAGCAGATGCGGTAGGGCATCTGTCATCATGGGCAGATCCTTGGCTGCCTGAATGGCCTGCCAGCCATAAGGATGGTTCTCCCGGTACTTGGGAGAGCCCCATATCCAGAATGGGATTTCCATCTCATTGCGGGCCAGACGATAGTCGATATTAGCTCCATGCATACGTCCATACATATAAGGCTTCCCATCGAAAATCTCTTCACCATGGTCTGGCACATAGATTATCACAGCGTCCTTATCCATGAAGCGCTGGGTGATGGCAAAGAGGATAGAGTCGTTATACAACAAAGAATTATCGTAGTCGGAGAGAATCCGTTTCTGCTTGTCTGTCAGCTCTGGACGATTGTACATCTGAGGTGTAAACAATCTGAACTGAGGCTGGGGATAGCGAGCCCGATAGTCTACATGGGAGCCCATCAGATGGAGAATCACCATCTGGTGTTCTGCCTTCTGTTTACTAAGTGCGTCATACTCTTTCAGTACCCCGTCGTCAAAGCGGTAGGTTCTCGCATTCCTCACATCAAACTGCGCCTTGCTCAGTGACGGGTCGTTTAAGAAGAAGTTTCCACTGAAATCATAGACAGCCTCCTTTGCCTTAGGCTGGAACTGGTTAGTGATAAACGTCACCTGATAGCCGGCCTTTCTGAACACTTCGGGGAAGAGAGGCTTGTCGCACCACTCGCCACTATCACCAACAGCATAAAGAGAAAGCATGTGCTTGAAAACAAAACTCGTCAGATTCCACGAGGCTACCACATCACTAAAGGGTATCAGACTGCCCTCTGCCGCCATCGCCTGTTGTCTGGGAGTAGTCGGCTTCTCATAACCATACAGCTGAGAGTGGTGTTTATTATAACTCTCGCCTATTACGAGTATGATATTGGGCACACGATAGCTACAGCTGTCAACCTGTACGAGCTGGCTGGCCTTCTTCAGTTGTACTACCTGATGGCTGGCAAGATGGTTAGCGTAAAGCCCAAAAGCCAAACGATAGACAGGAACATAAAGCTTAGCCTGATCCTTCTTGGTCAGCTCATGCTCTACCTGTCCTACTGTATCACAGGAGAAGAGCCTATGCATAGCCACCTTGTTATCCCAGGTCTGACAGACGCTACTATATAGCAGCCAAGCCACCAAGCACCCAAGCACTGCTTTGAGTCCTGTTATGAAACCAGGATTCACCTTAGGCAGAATCATTCGTTTGCGCAGTTTGGAGAGTCGCTGGCGAATGACGGTCCACAGGATATGTATCAGTATTAACAGCAGAATCCAGCCCACATTGCTCTTTACTACATCCCAACTCAGATAGCCCTGCATGAACTCCTGAGCCTCTTGCCCATTGGTCTCGCCTACCAGCATCAGCATCGTAGGGGTCAGTGTCGACTCAAAACGCTCGTAGCAATACATATCTACCAAAGCCACACCATAAAGGATTATATAGAACAGGGCTTTGATCCAGATACGTATCTTTCTGGGAATCAGCGCAAGGATGGCGCATACCACATATATATCGAGAAAAAGCTCGGGGAGGGAGAGCTCATAAGGTTTTGCACCTCTGCCTCTCAGATAGTAAGGCATGATTTCCAACTGTGTACAGAGCCACCCCAGCACAAACATAAAGACGAAGAATGCACTGTTCTTCTCAATAGGGGCAAACAGCCAGCCTATCCATTTCAGCGGGTTCATCTTCTGTCGTTTATGCATAGTATCCGTTTTTCTTAATAAAATCTGCAACGGCCTTAGGCACAAGGCTTCTGATACTCCTACCTGCTTTCACACGCTGCCGAATATCCGTACTGGAAATGTCGATAAAGCCTTCATCACCAGGGGTTCTTGTGTAAACAACAACCTCATAGTTGGCCTTAATATCATCTGCTCGATACCATTTGTCGAACAACTCCCAGTTGTCGCCCCCTATCATGAGCACGAACTCGCGATCAGGATAGTCTCTTTTCAGCGCTTCGAGCGTATTCCATGTGTAAGATGGTTTGGGAAGGTGCATCTCATAGTCACTGGCAATGATGCCTTTTTCGTCTGCTACAGCCATACGGGCCATTTCCATGCGCTTATCGTCGTCAAGCAAATCATCGCCTTTCTTCAGAGGATTCTGTGGTGATACCATCAGCCACACTTCGTCAAGTCTCGCCCGCTCTTTCAGTTGTCTGGCCAGCAAGATGTGCCCGTTATGAATCGGATTAAACGACCCTCCGAAGATTCCTGTTCTAATCATTCAGAAATTCCTGTATCACCTTCAGTGCATCAGCTTCAGCATATTCCAGCACATCATTCACCACAATCTTGTCGAACTTCTCTGCAAAGGTCAGTTCAAACTCTGCTCGGGCTATACGCTGGTCTATCACCTCAGGGGCATCAGTCGCCCTACCTTCCAAACGCTTACGCAATTCCGCTATCGAGGGAGGCTGAATAAACAGGCTCAGAGCCTGCTCACCATAATAGTTCTTGATGTTCACACCACCTTTCACGTCAACATCGAACACCACATTCTGACCCGCCTCCAACTGGTTGTCAACCTGTGATTTCAGCGTACCGTAGAAGCGATTGGTATACACCTCCTCATACTCAAGGAACTCATCGTTCTCTATTCTCTGACGGAACTCCTCTGGGGTCAGGAAGAAGTAGTCTACGCCATTCTGCTCAGAACCTCTTGGCGGACGCGAGGTACAACTGATAGAATAAGCCAAGTTCAGTTCTTTGTGCTCTTTCATCAGCCACGAGATAATCGTAGATTTTCCCGTACCACTGGGAGCCGATATAATGATTAACTTGCCTCTCATTTACAATGCATTTAACACCTGTTCTTTAATCTGCTCAAGTTCATCCTTCATCTTCACCACAATGTTCTGCATCTCAGCCTGATTGCTCTTCGAACCAGTGGTATTGATTTCACGCCCCATCTCCTGAGCAATAAAACCAAGCTTTTTCCCCTGACCAGCTGGCTCGTTCATCGTGTCGCGGAAATACTTCAGGTGATTTGTCAGGCGCTGCTTTTCCTCACTGATGTCAAGTTTCTCAATGTAGTATATCAACTCCTGCTCCATACGGTTCTTGTCATACTCCACACCAGGAATCTGTTGCAAACCATCTACAATGCGAGCCTTTATTTTCTCAACACGGCTCTTCTCATATGGTTCAATCTCAGCCAGCAACTGGGCTATATTATCTACCTTCTCTGAGAACTTCTTCTCAAGAGCAGCACCTTCCTGAATGCGGAAGTCTACCAGATTTTTCAGAGCTTCGCTAACAGCTCCTTTTACAGCATTCCACTCTTCTTCATCCAACTCTTCAACATCTGTCTTAGTCAGCACGTCTGGCATACGAAGCAGGGTGTAGAACCAATCCTCAGGCTGGGGAATACCTGTTTTATCAGCAATATCCTTTATCTGTTTATAATAATTCTCAACAAGAGTAGCATTGATAGGTGTAGGGTCTACGGCCATCTCCTTCTCTATCCAGATGCTCATATCTACTTTCCCTCGGATAAGAGCCTCAGCCACCATCTGGCGCACTTCCATCTCCTTCTCACGATAGAGGGGTGCAATACGCGTGTTCAGGTCAAGCTGCTTTGAATTGAGCGACTTCACCTCTGCATGGATTTTCTTCTCTTTGTAGGCTACGACTGCCTTACCATAGCCTGTCATTGACTGTATCATGTGTACCTTAATTTATTATAATTTGGGGCAAAGGTACAACAAATCGCACGAAAAACCAAATATTATTTAAGTTTTATGGCTTTTCCGCCAACCTTCAACACATGTAACTGTCCTGCATGGAAGGGCAACATGATTACAGAGCCATCAGAGACGGTTGAAGAGAGCAGCATTCCACGTAAATCATAAAGATCAATTCTCGTACCAGCAGGAACCCCTGTGAGCCAAAGGCAACTGCCATCCTTATGCCAAGTCCAAAGAGATTCCTCTACCGCATTAATGGCTAAAGCATCTCCTATAATTGCATTAATGGAAATAGAGCTGCATTGAGGCATGACGAAACTACAAGAACTTCCTTTTAGCTGACTTTCTTCGATACCTGCGCTCGTCTTACTAATAATGTTCCAGCCAGTAATCACTTTACCCTCAGGCGCACGCCCTTCCAAGGTGACAGTATGATTGGCAAAGAACTTGCCATCGAAGCGCCCACGACTGAGAGGGACATTATTGAACTTCATCTCCAAACCATCAATAGGGAAAACCGATGTGTTAACTGTCATAGGAATAGGACTACCCAAATCAAACTGCTCGCCAAGTTGCTTATACATCTCCGCAGTACGTCTCGACACCCAATTACGAGCATTTCTCAACTCATCGTCATAGTTAGGCCACCATGGATTATCATAAACAACACTTCTGTGATGTTTCCATTCATCTTTTATTTTCAAATACATCGGATCCCAGACGGCTCGAATGCCTTTCTCATTCAGGAAGTCACCCATATAGATACTAAAACGGTCGATGAACTCGCGACAGAAATCCTTATCTTCCATCAGGCGACGGAAAAGACGAGTAGACTCACTGGTGATAGAGAAGTTGGCACCTTTATGGAGATTCCAGTCATTCGGGTTATACCACTGGGCGATAATCCTATGATCGTACCCTCCTGACTCACCAGCATTACCTCCATAAAGGCCCATACTATAATCAAGATCTTTGGCTATCCATCGCCACTTGCCACCCTCTGCTCTTGGGCGCCACATCACGTTGTTATTGCCAGGATAGTCGAGATTATTAAAATAAAAGTTCATAGCTGTGATTCTGATATACTCCTCCCAGTCCATGAGCTCTGCATATTCTGCCAACGTGTGGCCATGTTCGTTATAAAATCTGGTAAAAGCTCTGAAGTTATCGATAGTTCCCTCTTTCAACTCACCATTTTCTATCAAATCAATATCTTCCAGTCCGTCGTAGTGGGTGATGATATTGTTCTCGTTAGCTCGCTCACGGATATTTAGAATACACCAATAGTTACCATTGATATAGATAACTGCTGGGCGCCAAGCCTGATAATCAATGTCTGTATATTCTGCCATAGAACGCTGGGCTACAGCATCACGCATATAGATGTAATCGCGATCATTACCAGCATTACGGAGCACAACAGACTTATAATTGGTAAGGTTTGGACACTGGTCAGGGAAAAATTCATAATCCATATTTTTCTTCCCAAAACGTTTATGGCTGTATATGGCCATCGACTGCCTACTGGCTTCTCTCGAATAGGCTCCCGTGATACGGGTCTCACAGAGCTGATTAATCTGTGAAGGCTGTCCCTCTTCATCGAAAAGCTCTATATTGATGGGGCGACGCCAGTCTACCTGTCTGTTCTTTTCATGCGTCTTGTTGTTTACAAAGATACCGATACTATAATCATTGAGATACTTGTTGTCTGTCACAATACTGATAACTGGTATTGACAACTTTCGATCATGAAAGATGTACGACTGAACGCTACTTCTAGGTGAAAGCCAGCCTTTGCAAAACAGTTTGGCACGAATGGCCGTAGACTTATTGATGGGTATCTCTGCGGTGTATCTGGTGCTGTAAATCGTTGGTTCAGTACCATTAGTAGTATAATGAATCTCCGTGCCTTCCGGACTGCCCTCGGGCAAAGAGAGTTGCAGGTTGAAAGCCTGAACTCCATTCATCACACGTCCCAATTCGCTGAACACAGGCTCACCCAAAATGTGATCATGGTCGCAGATATTACCTGCGTTAGCTTCTTTGGGTGTTGGAGTCAACTGGTAACCCCATTCTTCTGCTCCATCTGTCTTGCGTCCATAGGCAATATTGGGTGCAGGCTGCTTTTTCAGGTTTTCCACTTTATCAATTATATCGCCCGATTTAAACAAATACACAGAACAGCCTTTACCTGAGTCTAAACGGAAATTGGTATGCAAGTATTTGGCTTCTTTGTCACAATAAATAAGCGCATACTGACCACCCCCCACCATCACGTTAGGCAATATCCATGATTCACTCTCTTTGTCACTAGTACCCAATCGAAACTCTTGCAGATTGACGCCTTGCGAAGTCGGATTATATAGTTCCACCCATGAATCAGGGAATTCTTTCAAATCATCCATCACGCAGTCAATGTTCGACTGCATGAGTTCGTTGATAACAAGTTGTGCCTTCATAGTCTGAAAGCAGCATAATAGAATTGCGGCAAATAAGGTTTTCTTCATCGGTAATTAATTCATTCGGGATGCAAAGGTAGCACAAATCCAAAGAAAACCACAATATAAACTGTTAATCAAATGAAAATCTTCAAGCGAATAATACCCACATGAATTTGGTTATTCAATCACTTATTTGTATCTTTGCAGCAGAATATGGCAGGAACATTGAAGGAGCAAACTGCGAAAGGGCTCTTCTGGGGCGGAATGAACAACGGCGTGCAGCAGTTGCTCGGTCTAGCCTTTGGCATTATCTTAGGTCGACTACTCGATCCTTCAGATTATGGTATGACGGCGATGTTGGCAGTATTCTCTGTGATAGCCAACGAACTACAATCAAGCGGATTTAAAACTGCGCTCATTAATCTGAAAGAGCCCAAGCACGAAGACTATAATGCTGTGTTTTGGTTTAATATTCTCGCGGGAACATTTATCTATGTAGTACTATGGTTCTGTGCGCCTCTGATAGCTGATTATTACGACAAGCTCGATCTGATTCCCCTGAGCCGTTATGTCTTTTTAGGCTTTGTGTTCTCGAGTTTCGGTATGGCACAATCCGCTTATCTCACCAAACAGATGCAGATAAAGCAGATAGCCCAGTGTGGTATGACAGCCACGTTGACATCGAGTATTGTCAGTGTGATACTGGCTGCCCTTGGTTTTGGCTATTGGGCCCTCGCCACACAGTATCTGATGTATATTGCTGTCAACACCTTGTTATTATGGTACTTCAGCGAGTGGCGTCCTACACTCTCACCTCTCTCATCTCTCATCTCACCCCTGAAAAGACTTTTCCCCTTTAGTTTTAAGATCATGCTCTCTGCCATCTTCACGCAAGTGAACAATAACATCATGAATCTGTTGCTGGGACGTTATTATGGTGAGACGAATACTGGCCACTATAATCAGGCTTATCAGTGGAGTTCCAAGTGTTTTATGCTGGTGGGGAATATGCTGAAACAAGTAGACCAGACCGTATTGGTCGGACTGCATGACGAACGCGAACGCCAATTAGCTGTACTCCGTAAGATGATGCGCTTTACTGCCTTTATCTCTTTCCCATTGCTTTTTGGCTTGGGGTTGGTGTCGCATGAGTTTATCGTGCTGGCCATTGGTGAGAAGTGGGCTTTCTCGGCTTCGCTGTTGCCCCTACTCTGTCTTTGTGGCGCCTTTATACCCCTCTCTACACTGCTCACGGATTCCATCATTAGTCTGCATCGCAGCGATATCTATCTGTGGAGTACGGTTGCTTTAGGTATCCTGCAGATAGGCTTGATGGTAAGTCTTTGGCGAGAAGGCATCTACACCATGGTGATTGCTTATACCTTATTAAATATAGTATGGGTATTTGTGTGGCATTTCTTTGTTCGTCGATTGATGAACTATCGTCTTCTGGCTTTCCTGAAAGACATCATTCCGTTTGCCTTGGCAGCAGCAGCAGTGATGGTAGTGACGGGTTTAGCCACACAGAGCATATCAGCCCTTTGGCTAAGGTTACTGAGTAGGGTGGTGATGGCCACCATTCTCTATCTTGTTGTGATGCGCCTGGCAGGAACAGTGATTCTGAAGGAGATCATGGCCTTTATCTTCCGAAAAGGTATTTCTTGAAGAAAGGACTCACACGAAGCAATTGAGAGGTAATGATGCAGAAGCCTACAACAATCAGGGCAACCGCAAACGATGCTGTGGTATCGAGTATAAAGTTGTGGCGGTTGGTCTGAAAATAGACGCCTACTGCTGTCATCTTTGGCAGAAAGAAATAGTGAAGCAGATAAATATCGAGCGTCCGACGACCAATGAACTGAAGACTCCGACCTACCATTGTCTTATCAGAGAAAAACTCCTGATAGTGTCTGAAGAACATAAAAACCATAGAGAGCAACAGAAACATGGCCAAAGTATGTGGCAAAGAAGTCCATTCGTGTCGCAAATTGTGCCACACAATGACATCGAGTGTACAAACCACAGCCAATATGGTGATTATAGGAAAAAACCAATTACTATCCATCAGTTGTTGAGCCTTGTCCCAATAACGATGCACGATATTTCCGAAGAGGAAAAAAGGAAAATAGCGCATCATCTCAACTAAACTGGTATAGTTGAGAAACTCGTTCTGAGGTCCCTTATGTCCTAATGCCCAAGAGAAATAGCGAGGCAGATAACAGGTCTCGAAGAAACCCAATGAAATAACAAAAAGTAGAGTAATGGGTATCCACGACTTGATACGCAGCTTACTCTCTGCGTAAGAGAAGACATAGTAGGTCAGCAACATATAGAGCAATACCAGCGTGAACCAATAGCCTGCCTTCATCGAGGACGCCATCGCATCAGAGAAACTCTTGGCAAAGGGATCGGTGGGTATCATGGCTAAGTACAGTAGGAAGAACACCACTGTAGGGATAATCTGCACCTTAAACTTCTTCCAGGATAGTTCACGAAGGGTCTGTCCGTTCCATACACGACTGGCTTTATAGGCTAAGAATCCGCTGATAAAAAAGAACAACGGCATACGGAAGAGCAGGAAGAACTGGAGGGCAGCTGACCAACGGATCTGCATGCCAAACGACTTAAGGGCTATATGGTTGGTAACCACAAGTAGCATAGTAAAGCCACGCAGAGCATCGAGCCACCCCATACGTGACTTCTTAATCGAGGAATTCAAGTTTTCCAACATGAAGTGTTAGTTTGTTTAAATCTGGCAGTTGCATATAATCACCAAAGATATGACGCAGATGGGCATCGGCATTACCTGGAACAGGCAACAGATGACCTTCGAACTCATGGGTAGTAAGTGGGAATATCTCATCTATATATCGAGGGTTATGGAAGGGAATCCCCATGCCACTTGTAATCACTTTCCCTGGCAGTATTTTACAGATTAAGCGCAGAATCGGGAATAAGACTTTATTATTTATATTAAAAATACGACGTACAGAACGTATTGCCTTTTTATCATTAGTACTCGTACGCCATATCTTATACATATGGCCCACGGTCTTCTCTGTGAGTTTATGAAGCCAGATGGGGTGCTGTTCCATTGGAAAGATATCGATGTAGATGCCCTGCTCTTGCCACAAGCGGTCGTAACCGTTCTGTTCAAGCATGCGAGAACGACGATCGCGCACCTTAGCATAAAAGTAGAAATAATTAGGGTCTGTATCGCTATTCTGAAGAGCGAGCCAGTTTGGCAACTCTTTTGGCAGGACCTCCATCAATCGCACATAATCAGAACGAAGCATCTCTATATCGAGATCATCATCCCAAGGTATATATCCATTGTGGCGCATGGCGCCAATCAAAGTACCACTACTAAGCCAATAGCGTATGTGATGTTTCTTGCATATCTTATCCACCTCGAGCAATATCTCGAGCATCCGCATTTGCTGGCGACGTAAAAGTGAGCCTTCGAGATTAAAACGAGTACGAAGCCCCCATGCCATCACTTTATCGATGATGGGCGTATTAATATGATATTCTCTAGCCAACTTCTGAATGATATACAATCCATAGGGGAAGTCTTCCGTGAAGTAACGACTGTCAAAATCGGGGATGTAACCTCCTTCAACCTGCTTCATGGGCGAATGAATACCCTTAAAGGCATCGATAGATTGTAACTTTCGAGTAAGGGAAGGGGCATCGGTACTCTCATAGTAGTCGAGAATAGTGGGGATGCTGCCTTTACGAACAGGTAGTACGTCTAATAACTTAAAGAACTCGCGATCCATATCGATGAGCAGTTGCGAGGCTTCATCAGTCCATTCCTCATAGAATAAGGAGGGTTCTGGATAAATTACGCCCTCATGCCAGCCCTTCCACATAGTGTAAAGACGTGAAGGATGCAGAATGGGATTGCTGTTTGTAAGGCTCACCTCATAAAAGCTCTCCATCAGCACCGTCGGTGTAGATAGTAGTTGCTCTATCAGAGCGCGAAGAGATTCTTTCTCCTCCGTCTGCTCGATGGCCACATGTAACGTTGGTTTATAGCCCAACAAGGTTGCAGAGCGTCCATACTCTGTGGTTCGTGCTATGAATGGCACGCGTTGAAAGCCAAACAACGGAGTCTTAGCAGGAAGAGTCGCCTTTGCCTCGAAAAAGAAGCCTGTACTGCTGACAATGGAGCCCACAGCAGTCTTTGTGCTAAGGAATGGACAAATCAATTGTAGTTCCTCGCGGATGGAGAAACCAGGAAGACAGAGCAGCACGATATCGGCCTCAGGAATCACCTCTGCAGGATTTGCACTTATATGACTGACAGAACCTTGCAAATGTATTCCTTCGGGAGTATTGATAGACAGTTGTTTCTGCCAGCGCTCAGGATGGCGCGTTAGCAATGAAACCTCACAATTATCATGGGCAGCGAGAAATCCCGTCACCACATGGCCTAAATTGCCGCCACCACAGATACATACATTAGTCTTCATGCCAGTTCTTTCAGAGCACTAATCAGTTGATCGTTATCTTCCTGACTGCGAACAGAGACACGGATAAAATTCCTTCCCTTAAGCCCATTCTTTGAATCACAATCCTTAATCATGATGTTATAGCGTGCTAAAAGAAGTTTAGTGAGTTCTGTAGAAGAGTATTTGTCAATAAGTTCTATACAGAAGTAATTGGCCTGAGTTGGCAATACACGCATATAAGGTATCTGCTTTAGCTGTACCTCAAAACGCCGACGCTCAGCTATAAACTGGCGACACGCTTTCTTGTAATCGTTTTCGTATTTCCCAAAAATCTGCATATAGAACTCAGCAAACGAGTTGATATTCCATATCGAGATATCTTTCTTAACCCACTTGATGAGCTCGGTATCACCACTAGCTAGTACACCAAGACGCAAGCCTGGCACACCATACGACTTAGAGATACTTTTCATCACTACCAGATGAGGATTTGCAGAAAGAATATCATTGGAAAGTAATGTATTGTGCTCAAAATCATCACTGAAATCCACAAATGACTCGTCGACAATCAGGCGAACGCCCAACTCTCGACTCCAAACAATCAGCTTCTGAAGTCCTTCCATGCCAATAAAGTTACCCGAGGGGTTATCGGGATTGATTAACAACAGGCTCTGTATATTCTTATCACTAAAGAAGGCGATAAGGTCGTCTTCTGTATATTTCAGATTGTTGTTCCGTGGTGAAAAAGCAACAATATTCTCTGTCCTCAAGCGATGCGGATATTCTTCAAATGTGGGGTATATAACACCCATTTTACCATCAGAATCCTCCATTAGGCTTTTTATAAGCTCCGCTGCGCCATTACCCACTACCACATAATCTTGACGGATTCCAAAATACTTTCCTGCCAATAGAGAATTTACAAACATGCCCGAAGGATATTCTGTAAGCAGCGTGTCAAAACTGCTACGCAGTTCATCTTTCATCTGCTGGGTTGGGAAATAAGGATTCACCAGATAACAATAGTCAAGCATCTTGGGAAATCTCCAATGGCCGCCATAGCGATAGTTAAATCGACGGAGCATCTCCTCGTCTTCAGCAAAAATAGTCTCAGCGATGTCAAGATCTTGCACATCGTCAATCTCATACCATTTCTCACTACCTATAGGCAGAGCTTTCAACTCGGCGTTGTCGAGTAAAGTGATGACACGCAATACCTGTTCGTAGTATTCATTGTTACCCAAAGCATGGCAATAGGCCTCAAGAAAAGGTACATACTTATGCTGCGAGAATGCTTTCGAAAACTTATAGATGTTGACTGTCTTGTAGTAGTGGTCTACATCATCATATTTAAATGCCTTCTTAGGTACAAAGTTTACTATATTGTTATCACCATCAAGGCGTACCATCGTCCCATCCATCCATGATTCGTACTTAGCAACAAGCGCCAGATTGGGATAGGGATTGTCAAGAATCATAGAAAAGAGGCGGTCGCTGAAAATGAGGTCGCTTTCAATTAACAGAGTGTCATCTTCCATTAACTGGTTCTTCACAAGTGAGAGAGAGTAGATATTATTTGTCTTGTCGTAGATAGGATTATCAGCATACTCAATCTTCAACTTGTCGTCGTAGCGATGGCCAATATAGTTTATCAGCTTTTGTCCCTGATACCCTACAACAATAATGACACGATTCAGAGAGAGTTGAGAGAGCTGTCCAAGCAGACGATCAATCAGCCGCACTCCATTAACAGGAACCATACATTTCGTATTATCCTTTGTCAATTCTCCAAGTCTGCGACCCATTCCTGCCGCCAAAATGATTGCTTGCATATCGGTTTACGCTTTATTTTGGCGCAAAGGTACAACTTTTTAGGGAAAATTTGTATCTTTGCAGCGAAAAAGTGTTGATATGAAGCATCCTGCCAAAACCGATATTGCAGTTCTGTTGTTGTTTTTTAATCGCAGCAACACTTTCAAGCAAGTATTTGAAGCTGTACGTAAGGCTCGTCCCTCTAAGTTGTTGCTTTATCAAGACGGCCCTCGCGGTGAATGCGATAAGGCAGATGTCGAGGCGTGTCGTGAGATTGCAAGCGATAAAAATATCGACTGGGAATGCGAGGTGCATCGTAACTATTTGGACCATAACGAAGGCTGCGATCCTTCTGGTTTCCGTTCCCACCAATGGGCTTTCTCACTGGCAGATAAGGTCATCGTGTTGGAGGATGATGTGGTGCCTTCACAATCGTTCTTCCCATTTTGTAAAGAAATGCTCGATAAATACGAGAATAACGAACGTATCTCGATGATTGCAGGGTTCAATATTGATGAGGTATCACCTGATTGTGAGGATAGCTATTTCTTTACGTCAGCCTTTAGCATCTGGGGGTGGGCATCGTGGCGACGAGTGGCAGAACGCTGGGATTCAGACTATGGCTTTATGCGCGACCCAGAGAAACACCGACAACTGGAGCGTATCGTCAGAGAAAGACATCTGCGCAGCGATATTTTGCAGATGTTTCATGACCACAGTCAGAGTGGTAAAGAATACTTTGAGACGATTTACTGGGCAGATATGCTGTTGCACGACTCCTTGGCGATTATGCCAGCTAAGAATCAGATCAATAACATCGGACTGATGACTGACTCTACTCATTTCTCTGCAGAACTGAAAACCACACCACACAGGATTCGCAAAATGTTTACCATGATGCGCCATGAATTGCCGTTTCCATTGAAACACCCTGCCGTTGTAGCAGAAAATAAAAAATATCTGGAACGTCTTTATAAAGCCAACGCCTGGAACCATCCATGGATAAAGGTTCAGAATTCTGTCGAAGAACTTTTTCTAAACCTGCGTTATGGGAACTTCAAACATATTCTTAAATCCCTCTCTCGTCGCCTCCGTAAATGGACGGGCACAGAGAAGCACCATTAATTTCCACGAGTAATCTCGCTTTGAGTAATGTAGTTTCTGTCTGCTGGCAGGGATGTTGGCGTAATAGTGTAACACCTGCCATCCATCAGGTTCAACGTAACCTTCTCGAAACGAGGCACAGACAACATATAGCGATCTGTGGCTGGACAGACAGGATAAAAACCCATGGATGCGAAGACATACCATGCTGACATCTGACCGGCATCATCGTTGCCAGAGAGTCCGCCAGGAGTGTCGTTATACTCTGTATCGAGAATATGGGTCACACGCTCGATTGTCTTCTCGCGCTTATCAATATAATCATAGAGCCAAGCTATCTGATGACAAGGCTCATTACCATGCCAATATCTACCTGCTGTGAACATAGAATCGAGTCTTGCCTCAAACTTTTCCTTGCCACCCAAAGTTTCAACCAGTCCCTCCACATTATGTGGCACATACCATGTATAGTGACAAGTAGCTCCCTCTGTAATATAAGGTTTACGATGGATAAAGTCGGTGTTGTTCTCGAACATTCCATCTTGATGACGACCATCGCAGTAGCCCGTTTGGGGATTAATTACGTTTCGCCAATTCTCTGAACGGCGCATCAGTTCTGTATAGTCTTGTTTTTTGCCTAAAGCCTTGGCCAGTTGAGCTACAGCAAAATCATCAAAAGCATATTCCAAAGTGCGCGAGGTTTGCTCATCCTGATGATATGCATCTTTTATGCCATCCTCCAAAGGTATATAACCATACTTCAGATAGCTCTCAAGCGCTCTACGCCCCATACCATTCTTATACTCCAAAAGAACGGGTGTTTCAAAGGCATTCTTCCGCATGCCTTCATAAGCTTTTTCTACATCAAAATTGCGAACTCCTTTTATATATGCATCAGCCAAAGTAGCACTACAATGATCGCCTATCATGGCAGCGGTATAGGAGTTCCAGCAGGGGAAGATTGGTAGCCATCCTCCCTCCTCATACATGGTGACCAGCGATTGCATCATATCAGCAGCTTTGTCCGGAGCTATCAGCGTATAGAGCGGATGCAAGGCACGATAGGTATCCCACATTGAAAAGTCGCCATAGTATTTCCTTTTTTTTGATGTCTGGAGTGTCCCATCAGCAAACTTGGGATATGTGCCGTCAACATCACTCATCTCGCGAGGGAGGAACGAACAGCGATAGAGCGCACCATAGAACTGATTGGCGCGAGCAGTATTCGTGTCTTCTACATCGATGGTATGTAGGCGGTCTATCCATTGCAGGGCTGTCTGTGCCATCATACCGTCAAAATCGTAGGCTTCTGCCTCGAAGGCAAAGTTATTATAGGCACCCTTTTTTGATGTGAACGATGAGGCTGCTTTCAATATGATAGGCTGACTAGCCTTGCCATCGAAAGTAAACCAAGCGCAAAGACTATCGACACCAAAATCCTTGATTTCATCGTAGGACTGCAACAGATAATGGCCCTCGAAACCGGTCTGTTCGCCCCAACCCTGATAGATACGATGCACAGGGTTGTAGCCATAGATGGTCTTGGCCAAATTGTCTATCTCGAGATAGCCCTCCTTGTAGTCGCTGTTATGATTAAGCACTATGTGGATAGGCCCATCCACCTCTGGCGTGATGCGGAAGATGGCTGCGTGACTAGAACCAGTTACCTCTAGCTTCAGTCGCTCTTTAGGCAGACGGACTGCATAGTAATGAGGATGTGAAACCTCTTGCGAATGCGAGAAGGGTGTAGCACGCTCTGTGGGAGTTTTACGTAGTTTGCCACTAAGTGCAGCAAGGGTGAACGACCCATAATCCTGAGTGCAGCCACCTACTATCCAGTGACTGTTGCGAATGCCTTGAAACAGCGAGTCAGTATAATAATAAGGTGCTATGCACTTCTTCTCTGTATCTTGAGTTTGTGGAGTCCAGAAGTTCTGACCATTGGGCACGAGTACTGCAGGCAAGGTTTGTCCATGTTCCTCAGAACCTTTGCCAAACAGACCTGCTGTCTTAGTGTTAGCAGGAGCTGTGCCTACCATTGTGTTCAAGGCATTCAGTTGGCGAAGATGTTCAAAGAAATGGATGTTGTCATTTACTTTCTGCTTTAATTCTTTCCAACTATAAAAAGCCTTATAATCAAATTCGCCAAGGCTTGCAGTTTTTTCGTTAAGCAGTAATTGCACAAGCACATCACCTTGTGCATTCTTATAGAATATCATCTGGAGATTTGCCGCCATCGGCAGAATCTTATCCATATAATCATACTGCTCTGTTCTTACTCCTTCTACACCTCGAAGTTTTATCCCCATCAGCGTCATCAGGCGATAGAGATTAGAATCATGCCCAAAGCGAAGATCTGCCCCTGTTCCACCACGAACGATTGCCGCATCCACCTCTTTCTCAATGCGTTGCCAAAGAGAGATGGCACTACGAGCAGGGATGCCTTCGTTCTCAATCAGGTCGCCATGAACTATTGTCATGCTACGATTATTCTTATTGTAAACCGCCTTCAGTTCCTCAGGAGTAAAAATATCGTAAAGCGAAACATTGAGCTCTACATCCTGCATATCCGATGCGATGGTATGCAGTTCTGTAAGCAGTTTCGTTGGGTTCTCTATCTTCGATGGATCCATGAAAAGGGCTTTGATGAATCTGTCTGGCGATATCATCAAGGGCACATTGGTGCGATTCTCCAAAGCCTTCTCTTCTGGTGAGGTATAGGCAATCCAAGCCATATCCTCCTCTCGGGTGACTGGGTCGATATGTATAGAAGGATTGAGCGACTGCAGCTCAGACACGAAGTTATTCATACTCGACTTACAACGCTGATATGTACTGGAATGGGCTGTGAGATGAGCATCGGCCGTGAAGAGCTGTGGAAAGTTATGGAACATTCTACGAGCAATTCCCCGATGCTGACGAACTCCTAAGGGTGTTAGCAATCCACCATTGCCTTTAGCGTTCTTCCACACCATTTTCAATCGCTTGCGAACACTCTTACCCAACTTCGTAAGATTTTTCTTGTCCTCGAAATGCTGGTTCACCCAGAGATACCTATTGTCATTTGTCAGCCAACGTGAGCCATGACGCCCGTAATGCGATATATAGAAAGGCTCGTAACCCTCAGGAGCCTCAGCAAGTTCTGTTTTCTCGACGGGATAGGCATAATATACGCCTCCCATCTGTTCGTTTGTTTTTTGCTGTGCTTTCGCAAGAGCACAGATGCATAGTAAAGTAGCAAGTAGTAGTTTTCTCATGATGTCTATTCTATTTTCCAATCAATCCCTAATGGATTATTTCGCATTTCAAGCACCAAAGGAAGTCTTTCATTGGGTGAAATCCACATCTCTGTACGATCAATATCAGCACGAACATGTAAGGCATCCTTCGTTTGATCCAAAAGTCGCCACGTAATACCATCATAAACAAAACTGCCATTCTCCTTTAAATTGCGGAGAGCTTGACGAGAGATGAACGCAAAAGTTCCATGTACCTGATACTCTGCGCCGTCTGCTGGCATCTCCCAACAGAAGCCTTTGCCATTTTCCACAACAGACTCGGGTATCTGATAGATTGCCTCTTTACAGGAGACGCTCATCACATTGTCTTGCCAACGATAGGTAAGAGGCCATGTTCGGAACTGCTTGTTCAGCGTAAAAGCAATCTTTCCTGAATAGAAGGGCGTACACGACTGGCGTTTTGCTCCGAGAGGAGCAGGACTTTGCTCCGAGGAAAACTGGACTTTCTGCGCCCCGTTGATAGCAGGCCCAAGCTCGAGTGTGCTCGGAATATAGTCTGAGTGCACTTTTTCCTGTCGCTTTGATGAGATGTAGAATACAAGTTCTCCCCCCTCCATCAAGTCCGCGTGTTCTAAGCGAGCGCCATCAAGCTGTCTGCCATTCAGCGTTACTTTTTCAAAATGAGTACCCTTGCCTTTAATTATTGCACGCAACGTCTTGCCATTGGTGAGTTGTAAAGTCCATTTTGGAATCAATGGCGCATGTAACAGATAGTAGCTCTGTCCTGCATTGGGATAGATGCCCATCATATGGAAAGCCAGCCACGAAGACATGGCACCACTATCATCATTACCAGGCAGTCCGTCGGGCTGGTCGCTGTAATTCTCCGCGATAATCTGACGGACACAATCCGAAGTCAAGTCAGGGCGACCAATCCAATGATACAGGCATGGGGTGAGGAAGGATGGTTCGTTACCCACGTTATAGCGTTTACGACTGAAGAACATATCCAAACGTTTGCGGAAGGTCTCTGACCCGCCACAAGCCTCAATCAGGCCTTCAACATCGTGAGGGATGCTTAATGAATATTCTGCAGAGAGCGCTTCGTAGAAAAACGTACTCCACCAAGGCAGATACCAAGGAGCCACTTTTGTTACTGGGGTGTAGGGTATTGTGGGATGGAAGACTTTCGACTTACCCCAGGGCACAGAGTCGAGCCATTGGCCGTTTGCGTCCTTTGGCATAATGTAGCCTTTCACGTCGTCCCATTCATAGTCAGAACGCCAGAGGTTTTTCCAGTTCTGCGACTGTTTCAGATACCGATCATGGATATCCATGCGACCCAAACCTTTCGCCACCTGAGCGATACAATAGTCGTTATAGGCATATTCTATGGTTCGTGTGCCAGCTCGATCGACGCCATAGGGCAGATAGCCATACTCCAAATACTCCTTCAGTCCGCCTCGTCCGTGCTTCTCATGATCTGCTCCAGGATCCACTTCGGCATCTTTCAACATTGCCTCAAGGGCAAAGTCATAGTCGATACCCTTTACACCTTTCACAAAGGCATCAGCAATAACCACTTCTGCATTCGAGCCGCCTTGAGTCCTTCCGTTGGAGTCGCCGCTACGGGCATCCGGCATATAACCTTCTCGCTTATAGATATTTATGAGCGAATTAACGATATCCGCCTCACGTTTCTCGTCTATCAGCGTAATGAGTGGCGAACTGGAACGATAGGTATCCCAGATGGCATAGTAATCATCATAATAAGGCCTTTCTGTCCATTTGGGATTCTCACCTGTTTTATCTACAGGCATCAGCATCGTGTGATAAAGGGCAGTATAGAACATACGCTTCTGCTGGTCTGTGCCATCAATATGAACACGCCTCAGCAAGACCTCCCAGTTCTCGCGCAATTGTGTCAGTTGGGCATCAAAGCCGCACTCTGGAATATTCCGCTTGGCTTGTTGCTCACTGACATACGAGATGCCGACCTTTATATTTAACAAAGAGTCTGTAAACTCTATTGTGTTTTCGCTCTTCTGTATAAAAGGCTTATCGCTCATCAGACAGAAATAGACTGTATAGGCTTCGCCATTATTCCAGCCTCCGCGAACCCGCGAATAGCCTCGCACCTCATGGGCACTAACCACTTCTACCTCACCACCAATAAACTGTTGCTGCTCACGCAAATCGGGTATAGGGTTCTTGCCTAAGTAGTGGGTAGCATCAATGAGCAACTCCCCATTTTTCGGATAATGTATTCTATAGAAAGCGCATCGATCTGATGTCGTAATCTCTGTACGGATGCCATTTTCGAAAGTCGTCGTATAATAGCCTAATGAAAATTCCTCATTCACTCTGAGCTGAGGCACGACACCTGGTTGGATAAGTATATTACCATATTTCTGCCCACCACCAGTACCACTGACATGAGTTTGCGAAAAACCTGTTACCACTTCAGGCATCTTCGCCCAACCAGCGTTTGGCTTCACTGTGCAATCAGGGCCTGGTTTACACATTCCAAAGGGCATCGAAGGTCCTGGAAACGTTCGTCCTACACCCTCGCTACCTATTCTCGGATCGACAAACTGCCATACTTGCGCCACAGCAGTCATCGAGGCGAACAGCATCCATGCGGTTAGAAAAATTGTTTTTAGTTTCATGCTGCAAAGATATGAAAAAATCTCCAAAAGACAGCGAAGAGCAGACTGATATTTTAGCTATTAGTGAAATCTTCGCCAAATGCCTTGATATACTCCTCGTGGAAAGCCCTTGATATATCCTGGGCCTCATAGACTTTCCCTAAACGTTTCAGTGCTTTCATCTGATATGAGAACGCCTCAATATGATAAGGGTCAATGTAGAGCATCACCTCTGTCAGATATAACGTCAACTTCAGCTCGCTATTAGCATAAGTACGTTTCATAAGACGCAGAATGATTGGCGACATAACACGCTCTGTTTCTGATTTAAACTGATCGAGAGTAGGCATGTTCTGTGATTGCAGGAATTTGCCTCGACGAAGAATACTCAACAGACTTTGTTCTGTATATGTCTCTGTCATTACCTGATGCTCATAGTCCAGATAGTCACAATAGAAAGGTTTTTTAATGATGAATTGATAGAATCCATCCACATAAGCCAGTTCGATACCATCTATCTCTTCAAGCACCTTTCTTAGATGATTCATGATTACACTTCGCGAGTTCTTAACCTTGTCTGCAGGCTTATCTCCCCATAGCATCGTTCCGATAAGCTTTGAAGAGATGCCACCTCGTTTATTGTACCAGAACAACAGGCATGTCAGTTCACGCAACTTGTCTGTAAAGAGATAGGAAATATCTTTATTCTTTCGATCAAACGCCGTAAAATTACCAAAAAGATAGATGGCATTTGCTCTACTCTCCGCTACTTGTACATCAAGTTTTTCATTATACCTTACCAACTTCTTTTGCTTACAACGTCTATAATACAAATAGAATAATGCAGCAGCAAACATTGCGAACAACGTTATTCCAATATATACCAACTTGGTATCAATGGGGAGCTTTGAGACTCTGGCAAACTCAGCATCAGACAATACTGGCAATTGAATGGAATAGAGAGTTATTGTCGAGGCGATATCATCAGTGAACTCCTGGACACAGACATAGAATTTATCTACGATGGGATCGTAGTAGATGTTGGCATTTGTCGCTATTTTATCTGACTGTATGGGAATAGAGTCGCCCAACATCTCCATACTTCCGTCAGTAAGTGAATATCTGCAGAGTCGGAGGTGAGATTCAGAAAGAGCTTCTGGATAGCAGAGCGTATAGAAATAATTGCCCATGATAAACATGTTGCGAACTGGCACAGTATTTTGCTGTTTCCCCCGTTCAAGACTCCATAATAGTTTGGTAGAGTAGTTTTCCAGATCAACCTGATAAAGATCATATAAATATCGTCTACCTACAGACTGATTACCAGATTCATTTCCCATTCCACCAAAGATGTAAGCATAACGGCACTGCGAATCAATACCAAGCGAAGTAAAATAGCGCGGAGTGCATGTTTTAAGGGTTTTGGCTTCTTCCCAACGATGTTCTTTTATGTCATAGATGTTAAGATTACGGAAATATAACATGCTGCCAAATCCGCCAAAAATACAAAATCTGTTCCTTAGTGTATCGAGAATATTTCCATGATGATGTAGTTGGGTTGGTAATTGGTCATAAGACTCTGGCGTCCATTCGAATGTGTTGAGGTCCAGACTGGCAATAGATGGTTCATCACGCGGTCTGTCTTCTAGCCGATCATATTTGAACACCTCGTATGTATATAGTCTATCAGATCGTGTATCAATGAAATTCATTCCAAGATTAATATCTACAGGACATGCTGCCGAGAAAGCACGATAAAGAATGTCGTGATTATCTGCATTATATATAAATAAGGTGTCACGCGTATAGCCATAAAACAAATGACGCTTGGGATGAAAATTGGCTCCGGCATTGTTTGAGAAATGCATACTGACAAGTTTCTGCCAATGGTAACAATCATTGATAACCCAATACGGATTGTCTACATGCCCCACCTTCCGCTGGTTCTGGTCATACACATCATTACTTCTGCTTTGCGATAGAGGAAAAAAATAATCGGTTGCTCCACCTCCTTGAATATGCAAATTCTTGATAATAGCTGATGGTACTTCGATCAGATAATCATAACGTCCAAACACTATCATCGGTGATAACACAGCAGGCAGGTTGTCCACTTGAGCCTGTGTCTGTTTTCCGTCTATGGTCATTAGTATCTTTTTCCTGTCAAGGTCCAGACAAAGTGAGAACTTAACCCAACCCTTATCTAATAACGCTTTCTTGTCAAAATGACTTCTGAAAAGAGTTGTCTTACCCTCTTCATTAAACTCAAACCAATCATGACCTCTTCCGTCATAGAAAAGATTATAGTTTACTCCTCTTTTATCATCTATCAGATGCAGTAAATATCCCACCTCATCCACTCGTGGCATCTGAAGGTCAAATGAAATATTCAGTTGTTGCGTAAATACAGGCTTCTTTCCTTTAAACACAACATACGAGGTTCGGCCATCGATAGAGTCGGTAGGGTTCAAGAATCTGAGTCCTTGAGCCGATGATTCAATGATATTGCCTATAATCAGTACAAGCAATAGTATTTTGTAGAATTTGGGCATACAGTTATATTAGGTGGTGCAAATGTAACATTTTTGAAGGATAAAAACGATAAATACAACTAGGATTAACACTTTTAATCGTAAAATAACCCATAATTAACCCATTGATTAAGTTGGCGAAACTATTTTTGCATCCGATTTCGTTTTTTCGATTTCTGAGAATAATTAAAATGGATTCTAACAATAGCTAATTAACAAAAAACATTTTTATGAATCAAAGAACCAAGACCTCAAAGATTGTAGCATATTTGTTCGCAATATGCTTCATGGTGTTTATCAACTTCAGTTGTAGTGACGACACCAACAATGATGCAAATCATTTAGGAGAAGGTGATGTAAGTGGTATCATCGTTGATGATCATAATTCACCTCTACAAGGAGTATTAGTGACGGTAATTGACACCGACATAAGTACAACAACCGATGCCTCTGGTAGCTACACCTTAGTAGGAGTGCCTATTGGTAAGCATGTTATTTCATTTAGCAAAACAGACTATCAGACTGTTTTTTGCACTGTAGCACCATAGTCATGGGTTGGTGGTATGGCTTACGTCAGAACATCCCTGCGTTATGCTGCTGCACGTATTACTGGCCGTATCCTTGATGCAAAAAACGGCAAAAAACCCTTAGCAGGAGTTTCGGTTTCTCTAGGTGGTACATCTGTTCAAACAAACAGTGAGGGTATTTACACCCTATCACAATTACCCTTAGACAATTATTCCGTAACGTTCTCGTATGCCGACTATAATATTGTGACACGAAATGTGAAGGTTGACGATTTTATAGACGGTATTGCCCAACTGCCTGATATTTTGCTGGGCGGTGAAGAAATCCTACCAGGGCTAACTTTGATCGATTTAAAGTCATGTACTCCTTGGATGTATAACGAATATCGTGGTGGTCGTAATGCCGACAACTATCCTCAATTTGACTGGAGCGTCGATTATATGTGTACTCTTGATATGACGGGTAACTGGGAAGAACAGAATGAGGGGACCACGATGAGAGTAGATGAAAGTAAGAGTAGCTCCCCTGATTTGGAAAATCTTAACACGTTTATATATGGTAGAAAGCATATCACAGAAGATAATAAGATTATGACAATCTTTGCCCGTACCCATCAAGGGCCTGCAATATGGAATGTAGTTGTTGTAGACTTAAACGAATCGAAGCCACAGGCAAAGAAGTTGGGTGACAACATCTCATTCCAAGATGGCAACTACAAGAACTTTGTATTCGACCTCAGTGCGTATGTTGGCAAAGACATAGCCATTGCCGTAGGAACATACTATTCTGGCGAGTGGGTTCAACTTGTACTGCGTCGTATCAGCTTTGCACCTTCAGCCACCAACGGTCTTGCTTGGTTACCAGGTAGTCCTATCAATGATGCACTCGAAGATTTACATCTGACACAAGAGATGGTGCGTGGTACTATGCCAAACGAGCGAAAGTCGTTTACAGGAATAAGCACCTACGATGGACGTAAGGATCGTGATGAATATGTATGGGCATATCGTGACTGGAATAAGACAGGGCACGTAGCTGCATACTGGGGTATGACGTCAATCACCAAGGACTGTGACGTGTTCACTAACGAGGGTTACACCATCAAAACACGTGGTGGCAACGGTATTGTCAGCACATCGAAAGCCGAGAGCTATCTCTATAGCAAGTTCGCTATCGATGATAACAATAAGACATTTACCCTCCGTGCACGCAACTTCGGTGATTATCCAACATACTACAAACTGATTGCCATCACAGATGATATGAACGTGAAATATCTCCAGCCTACTAAGGATTCGAAAGTAGACGAACTGGCAGAGGGCCCCGACGGCACCATCAAGTTCAAGCATAAGAATGGCGATACAGGACACCCTGAGAACTATGGAAAATTCGTATTCGATCTCTCACAATATAAAGGTAAGAACGTAACACTTGTTCTTGCTGTTTATAAGGGCGAGGAGAATGGCGATGAGAATAAGGTAACCATCTATAGTATCGACTTGAATTAAACAATAATATGAATAAGAAAATGAAAAAAGGAATTCTGACTATGGCTAGCCTTGTCATTGCCATAACCACAACGGCTAGTTGCGGTAGCAACAACGACATTTTACCAGATAGCCCTAACACGCCCGTTACTCCTCAGCCCGTTGAGAATAACGATATTAGCGTTCGAAATCTCACAAGAGCAACCATCCTATTTGATGCTGCCATGCAGCATTATATTAGTGGTGAAATGAAAATGGCCGATATGTATAATCCGTCAACAGACAAGCCCTCTGGCGAAGCAGATGTATGGCCATATACAGCCGCTATCGAAGCTTGCAATAGTATCCTTGAGGGGTATAGCTCTCTGACAAAGGCAGGAAAGAAGCCAGAACAGGGAACGGCATCTGAATATAAAGCCCAGCTTGAGAAACTCTATGACGGTCTGGAGTATTATGCAGGAACCTTCAAACTAACATCTTATACTCTAAATAATCAAGAATGGACTGTATACGGTGTACATCGTGGTAGTATGAAAGGTGGTGCCAGAGTAGATGGCGACCAGAACGTATACGACGATCAGCAGTGGATTATCCGCGAACTATTACGTTCGTGGAAAGCCACTGGCGAGCAGAAATATCTAGATAAGGCAGAATATCTCACAGCCTACGTTCTTGACGGTTGGGACTGGTGCCTTGATGATAAACAAAACACTTGGGGTAATGAAGTTGGCGGCATCACATGGGGCCCATCATATTGCACCAAACATGCTTGCAGCAATGGGCCTTTCATATCTCCACTTGTATGGCTGGCAGAGTATTACCAAGGGAAATCCGACAAGATTACGTATCGCACTATTAGTGCAGACGGGAAGCGTCAGGATATTACATCTACAAAAGCAGATTATTACCTGATGATGGCAAAGAAGATATACGAGTGGCAACAGTATAATCTTCGTGCATCGGATGGCATATATCTAGACATGGTTGGAGCAAACAACAATATCCGATATGAAGTTGTAGATGGAGTACAGTATCGTATCTCAAATCCAGGTACAGGCGCAGGAGGAACGAAACACACCTATAATAGTGGTACGATGGTTAGCGGTGGAGCCGACCTATACTCTCTTACCCACGACACCCGTTACTTAGACGACACCCGTAAACTTTATAACGACACATTCTCGTACTTTCCCAAAAAGAATTCAAAAGGCAATTGGGATTATGCATACAGTAACTTCAGTCGCTGGTTCGATGATGTACTGATGCGTGGATGGATTTCTGCTGGTGAAATTGGAGTAGATACAAAAGAAGGAATCGAAACATTCCAAACTAACCTTGACTATGCATGGGACAACTTCCTACTTAATAAGACACTGCCTCGCGGACTTACAGGAGGTTGGAGTAATAATGATGCACAGAATGACGTACGTGCCTTAGTGGCCTTTGCATACGCTTCTGAGTATGGCATGCTGGTAAGTTCAGTATTACAATAATAACTAAAATAAAACAACAATATGAATTTTACAACTAAAAAATGTATACTTCTGTTGCTTTCTGCAGTTTTCAGCATTGGCTTGCAGGCACAGAGTATCATCACCGTAAAAGGAAAAGTTACCGACCAGAATAATGAGCCTGTTATTGGAGCCACAGTAACCTATCATGGAACAAAAACTGCTGTAGTTACCGATCTTGACGGTCACTATTCTATTTCTGTAGCAGATAACGGCACACTTGATTTCGTCTATATCGGCATGAAGGCAGTGAGCCAGAATGTACAGAATCGACAGACTATCAATATTACGATGACCGAGGATGTTTCAGAACTTAATGATGTCATTGTAGTAGGTTATGGTACCCAGAAACGAGGGTCTATCACTGGTTCTGTAAGTGCTTTACGTGGTCAGGAGATGCTGAAAACCAATAATGAGAATACGCAAAACATGCTCACTGGCCGCATCGCCGGTGTCCGTGTGTGGCAGCAGAGTTCTGAACCAGGAACCTACCGTAACAACTTCGATGTACGCGGTTTAGGGGCTCCATTAATCGTTATCGACGGTGTGCCCCGTTCTGTTGAGGATTTCCAGCGCATGAATGCCAACGACATTGAGGATATATCAGTATTGAAAGACGCCTCGGCTGCCATCTATGGTTTGCGTGCTGCTAACGGAGTACTGCTCGTAACTACCAAGAAAGGAGGTATGGGCAAGACGCAAGTAAGCTATAGCGGTTCATTCACAATCCAAGCACCTAAAAGTATGCCCAAACTGCTCGATCCCGTTCGTGCAATGACTCTGATGAATGAATTGAAGAAGAATAATATCGATGGTGGCGCTCCTATGTTTACAGAAGAGGCCATTGATGAATATCGCAATGGCACCAAACAGGGCACCAACTGGAACGACCTGATTTTTGCAGAAACGGCCCCTGAGACGAATCACAACATGACCATCAGTGGAGGTTCAGACAAGATGCAGTACTTTGTCAGTCTTGGTTACCTCTATCAGGAAGGCTTCTTAAAGAGTGGCGACCTGAATTATGACAAGTTCAACATCACGTCGAAGATCAATGCCGAAATAGTCAAAGGCCTAGACTTCGAACTGCAGATAAACGGCATGCTCGACAATCGCAACAACCCCTACACATCGACAACCGACATCATCCGCAACTACTGGCGTCAAGGTCCACTCGCAGCAGCTTATGCAGATCCAGAGCACACCATGCTCAACTATCAGAATCTGGATTTGGGAGAGAATGCCGTTGCCGAGATGACAAGCGACATCAGTGGATACAGGAAATACAAGCGTTACCAGATGCTGACCCAAGGCACACTCACATTCGACTTCGGCAAGTATGTCAACGCACTGAAAGGTCTTACTGCCCGCGCCATGTATTCCTACGATTTCCACATGGACAAGAACGAAATCTATCGCCGGCAGTACAACCAATATGCCTATGATCCTATAACAGACAGCTATATCCAACAAGTTTATTCAGGTAGCTCACCTGCCCAACTACGTAAAGAGCATTATGACAACACACAGAAGCTGATGCAGTTCACTCTGAACTACAATCGCACCATATCTTCACATACTATAGGCGCTATGATTGGTCTGGAGACTCAACAGAAGGTTTACGATGGCTTCTATGCTCGTCGGAATCTTGCCTTCAACAGCCCTTATCTGTTTAATGGCGTTGACGAAGGTCAGGTGGGTAATGCCAACGCTGGCGATATCCACGCAGCCAACTACAACTCATTCATCGGACGACTCAACTACAACTATGCCGACCGTTACCTTGTTGAGGGTCAGTTCCGCTACGACGGGAGCTCACAGTTCGCCCCAGATCATCGTTGGGGATTCTTCCCTTCTGCTAGTGCCGGTTGGCGTGTAAGCGAGGAACCCTTCTTTAAAAATATCGATGCCCTGCACTTCATCCAAAACCTGAAGGTTCGCGCCAGCTATGGCGAGATGGGTGATGACTCTGGTGCATCTTACGACTGGGTTGCTGGTTACTCTTATCCTTCAGGCGGTAGCGGCGATGGCAACAAGGGCTGGTATAATGGTTATGCTCCCGGATGGATGTTTGGTGGACAGTTTATCTATGGTGCTTCACCAAAAGCCATGCCTAATGAGTCAATCTCATGGTATAAGTCTAAGAGTTTCAACATTGGTTTCGACTTTTCCGCATGGGATGGTAAGCTGGGCATCACCTTCGACTACTTCATCCGTAAGCGTACTGGTCTCTACATGCAGCCAGGCGACTTCCCTACAGTTATCGGTGCTGATGCACCTCGACTCAATGCCAACAGCGACCAGCACATGGGGGTAGAACTCGAGATTTCGCATCGCAATCGTATTGGCGAGGTAAACTATGGATTGAAAGGTATCTTCAGTCTGACACGCAATAAATATCTCACTGCCGTTCAGAACGCCACCTATGCCAACAGCTACGACAAATGGCGTCACGACAATCTGAATAATCGTTACCAGGGCGTGCAGTTCGGATATACTTCAGCAGGTCGTTTCACCAGCTGGGAGGACATCTGGAACTACGACATCTATCATGAGCGTGATGTATTACCTGGTGATTACAAATATGAAGACTGGAATGGTGACGGCGAAATCAACGGTCTCGATGAGCATCCTTTCGCATACGACCAGACACCATGGATGAATTACTCGTTCAACATCGATGCTAGCTGGCGAAATTTCGACCTCAACATTCTCTTCCAGGGATCAGCCATGGGTAGCATGCGCTACGAGGAGCCTCTCTATCGTATCTGGGGTTACGAGGCGGCTGCAGGTGGTACGCTCGAGCAGTTCTGGGATCGTTGGCATCCGGTTGACCCAACAGCCGATCCATGGGATCCTACACAGGAGTGGGTATCTGGTTATTATGCCTATACGAACCACAATCCTTATGGAAACTCTGAGTTTAATCGTGTCAGCACAGCCTATCTGCGTCTGAAGAGCGTTGAGCTGGGATATACCCTGCCTAAGATGAAGTCGCTCAATGGCATGTCGCTCCGTATCTATGCCAATGCTTACAACCTGCTCACTTTTACTGGTGTTAAGTTCGTAGACCCAGAGCACCCCGATAGCGACCTCGGCCGTTTATATCCTCTGAATAAAACCTACACCTTTGGTCTGCAATTGTCATTCTAAGTTGAACATATTTAGTTAAAATAAGATATGAAAAAGATATTATTCATCATGACAGCCGGCATCGCCCTTCTGTTTAATTCATGTGTTGGTCTCGATGTGCCACCTAACAATGTGGTTACCGAGGACCAGTTGATTAGCGATGAGTCCGGCCTTGATATTTATTTTGCCAACATCTATAGCAACATGCCCTTCGAGGATTTCAAATATCGCTTTAGCGAGGGTTTCACCAACAATGGTTGGCTCGTAAGCTTTGGTACCGAGGGTATCGGCGAGGGTGTAGGTCGTGAAGGTTTCATGAACGCATGGCGTGGTGAGGGTAATCCCTACTGGAGTCAGGCATTCAAAACCTTACGCCAGATCAATCAACTCATTCGCGATCTTCCCGCCACAGCCAGCAGTCTGCCAGAGCCAACTCTGAATCAGTACCTTGGCGATGCATATTATTGTCGTGCCACCATTTTCTACGCTATGGCTCGACGCTATGGTGGTATTCCCTTGGTAACGAAAGTCATAGACTATCCTGCAGAAAGCGACGAGCTAGAGGTTCCACGTTCAAGTGAAGAGGATACCTGGAAACAGATTCTGGCCGATTACGACAAGGCTGCCGAACTGATGGGGCCAATCAGTCTGAAAGACGGATATGCCAATAAGTATATAGCTCTAGCGTGGAAATCGGAAGCCGCCCTCTATGCCGCATGTATAGCCAAATATAATCAAACCGTTACTGGTCATCTTACAGGCGTTGGTCAGAAGACAGGTATTCGTGTTATGGGCTTTGAAGATAGTCAAGCCAATAATCTGGCCAACCAGTGGTTCAAAGAGGCCTATTTGGCTGCCAAAGCGATTATCGACAGCGGTAGATATTCACTCTATAAGAAAGGCTGGGAGGCTGGTAACAAGGATGCTATCATGCAGTCGATGGTTAACATGCTCTCTGACTCTGACAGTCCTGAGAACATTCAGACTCGTGAATATAGCTATCCAACCTATGTACACTCTTACGACTCGTACAACACCCCTTGTACCATCCACTCACCATTGTCAGGTGGAACCTGTCCTACAGCCGACTTTATCTCGCTCTTCGACGGTATCCCTGTAAACGCAGATGGTTCAATCAAGACAACGGATGCTCAGGGCAACTATATACTTTACGATAATCCTTTTGATTTCTTCAAGAATGCCGAACCTCGTCTTCGTGCTCAGGTCATTGTACCTGGCGACGTGTTCCGTGGAAAAGTCATTGAAATCCGTCAGGGCATCTATACTGGATCAGAACCTATTAAGCCACTGTTCTCTACCGATCCTAGTGCCGATTACTCTTATGGTAATGCCAGCAAAGGCCCTCAGACTCTTAAAGCCTATAGTGACAAGCCAAAGACTCTCTTTATGTGTCCCAATCAGGGTACTGTTGAGACTGTTGATGTAAAGGGTGTGACTACGCAAGCCACTGGTGCCGATGGTCCCTTCTATAGTTGGGCAGAGGGTGGTGTAACTGGTATGTACTCTCGCAAATGGCTCTATCAGGGTAGCGATGCCCGTAGCGGCGAAGGTGTCTGCGACCAGCACTTCATCCTGATGCGTTATGCAGAGGTGCTTCTCAACTATGCAGAGGCCGCTGTTGAACTTTCTCTTCAGGGTATCAGTTCACCTGACGGTTCCGACATGCTATCTATAGCTAGCGAGGCTATTCGCTCTATTCAGGAGCGTGCTGGTGCTAATGTCATGACCAGCAATCTCACTTCCAATGAAAAGAGTCGTAACATCGTACGCAAGGAGCGCCGCAAGGAACTGGCCTTTGAACAGAAGACCAAGTACGACCTACGTCGCTGGCGCGTGCAGGACTATGACAACCGTGATGGCTTCTGGGGTATCACACGTGATAAGGATTCTTATAGTGATAACAGCCGATACCGTTTCCACGGTCTCTATCCCTACATGTCTGCCCAGTCGGGTAAATACTTCTTCGACTACCACTACCAGTATCTGGGTCAGAACGAGTGCGAGTTCAATGCCATCGACTACTATTTTGCTATCCCTGGTGGCGAGGTATCAAAGAGTCCTGTCATCGATCAGCAGCCCAACAGATAATATAATGATTAATTAAATAAATGACATAAACAATGAAAATAATAAAATGCTATTTACACCTATTCTTAGCGGCGTTCTTGCTCAGCTCATGCGACGCCTTTGAGATTGACAACTATGAAGAACCTGGTGAGACCATTGAAGGTATTGTGGTTGATGCCAAGACTGGCGATCCCGTATTGACTGATCAAGGTTCTGAGGGCATTCGTGTCCGTCTTACAGAGCTTAGTTATGGTGATAATGTAGACCATAATCCAGACTTTTATTGTCGTCCAGATGGCACTTTCCGCAATACCAAGGTCTTTAAAGGAAATTATAACATACGTATTGACGGACCGTTTGTACCCATCTATCGCGACACCGACGATGGTACTGTCATTTCCGACGATACCTGGTACGGCGACATCTCAGGTACTACCAAAGTGAAGTTTGAGGTACATCCCTTCCTGAAAGTAGAATTTGTAGAGACTCCATCTGTATCAAACGGTCAGATTACAGCCAAAGTCAGAGTGAGCCGCGGCATTACGAAAGACGAGTTCCGCAATCTGATTGAGCCAATGGGCGGCTATAGCGACGACTTCACCAATGTCACCGATATACAGCTATTTGTTTCGATGTCATCGAGTGTTGGGTATCGTGCCCGCGACCAGCGCTGGTCTAGTCAGATTAATTATGCAGGTGATAGTTTCGACGAGTTCGAGGGACAGCCCATCACCATTCGTTCTGCCAATGGACAGACCATTCCTTCTGGCCGTCACGTCTTTGTGCGTGCAGCAGCCCGCATCAACTATGATACTCCACGAGGCAGTGGTACCCGTCGTTGGAACTACAGCGAACCTTTTGAAGTCATTATTCCATAGCATCTAAATATTCTATTATGAAGAAAAAAATTATTTCCTTATTAGGCATGGCGCTGACAGTAACCTGCGCCTTTGCCCAGTCAGAGTTCTTCTCACCCTATAAAGCCACATCGCTCCGCCTTCCGGCAGTTCCCATTGTGGTCAACGATCCTTATTTCTCCATCTGGTCGCCCTACGACAATTTGACTGAAGGCAACACACGCCTTTGGACTGGCGATGAGAAGCCTTTAGAGGGCTTGCTTAGAGTCGACGGCACAACCTATCGCTTTATGGGCGACAAAGAGCATAAGGTACTGAAGGCACTTGCCCCTATGAGCGACGAGGCCGCCTGGGAGGGCCAGTACACCGAGGCCAAACAGGCCGATGGCTGGCAAAAGCCCGACTTCAAGGCCAATGGCTGGCAGACAGGCCGTGCTGCATTTGGTAATGCAGGCGACAATATTCGCACCGGCTGGAGCAAGGAGCATAGTGACATCTATATCCGCCGTGAGATTAACCTCACAGCCGAGGATTTGAAAGGCGACCTCTATGCCTTGTACTCACACGATGATGCCTGCGAGTTGTACATCAACGGCACACAGGTAGCAACAGGCCGTATGGATGCAGTATTCAACGAGTCGGTACGCCTGAATGCCCAGCAGAAGCAGTTGCTGCACGAGGGACGTAACGTGATGGCCCTGCACGTGTACAACAACGCTGGCGGCGCCTATGCCGACTTTGGTCTGTATGCCAACATCGGCATCGAAGCCACCTCAGTTAAGACTGCCGTACAGAAGAGTGTCGACGTGATGGCCACTTCAACCTACTACACATTTACCTGTGGTCCGGTAGCACTGGATGTAGTATTCACATCACCCATGCTGATTAACGATCTCGACCTGCTCTCTACCCCCGTTTCGTATGTTTCGTACCAGGTAAAGAGTTTGGACCGTAAGAAGCACGATGTGCAGTTTGCACTGTTGGCAAGTCCACAAATAGCAACCAACAAGCCTCATCAGCCCACAGAGTCATCGGTAGTATCTGTTAATGGCGTGAAGTACCTCAAAACAGGAACTATCGACCAGCCCATTCTGGCCAAGAAAGGCGACGGCATCGGTATCGATTGGGGCTATCTGTATGTAGCCGACTTCAATGGAAAGGTATCACTCGACAGCTACAACAATATTATCGACGGATTTATGACTAAGGGCGACCTGACCTGTGGACAGCAGCAGGTGCGTGCTTACAAACAGAACGATACCCCTGTACTGGCCTATGTGCATAACTTCGGCAAGGTTGACCAGCAGCCTCAGTCGTCGTTCTCTTTGATTGGCTACGACGAGGTAGAGGATATCGAGTATATGTACCAGCGCTACAAGGCCTACTGGGCACATGGTGGCAAGGTGGATATCTTCGACGCTTTCAATAAGTTGAACCGTAATTACAAGAGCATCATGGAGCGTTGCCGCGCCATGGATAAGCAGATTTATGACGATGCCCTGAAGGTGGGTAATGCCCACTATGCCGAAATTCTCTCAGGTGTCTATCGCCATGTATTGGCTGCACACAAGCTTTTTCAGGATAACGAAGGGCATCTGCTGTATTTCTCAAAGGAGAACAACTCAAATGGTTGCGTGAATACCGTAGATCTGACTTATCCATCGGCACCGCTTTTCCTGGCTTACAACCCAGAATTGCAGAAAGCCATGATGACCAGTATCTTTGAGTACAGTCGTTCTGGCCGCTGGACTAAGCCCTTTGCCGCCCACGATCTGGGCACCTACCCCATTGCCAACGGACAGGTATATGGTGGCGACATGCCTATCGAAGAGGCTGGCAACATGCTGACTCTGGCCGCACAGCTCTGCATCCAGGATGGCAACATCGATTATGTAAAGCCATACTGGGATATCCTGACCCAGTGGACCGATTATCTGGTGGAGAACGGACAGGACCCATCAAACCAGTTGTGTACTGACGACTTTGCAGGCCACTGGCCTCATAACTGCAACCTCTCTGTAAAAGCCATCATGGGCGTGGCAGGCTATGCGCTGATGGCTCGCATCAAGGGCGACAACGCTACTGCCGACCACTATATGGATACAGCCCGAAAGATGGCAAAAAAGTGGGAGGCAGATGCTCGCGAGGGCGACCACTACAAACTGGCTTTCGACCGCGAGAACACTTGGAGCCAGAAGTACAACATGATATGGGACAAACTGTGGAACACCAATCTGTTTGGCGATGAGGTCATGCAACGCGAATTGAATTACTATCTGAAGCAGCAGAACGATTATGGCCTACCTCTCGACATCCGTAAGGACTACACCAAGACCGACTGGATCATGTGGAGTGCCGCCATGGCCAACGATAAGGATACCTTCCTGAAGTTTGTTGAGCCCATCTACAAATATATGGACGAGACAGGATCGCGCGTTCCCACCAGCGACTGGCACGACACCAAGACTGGTCTAATGATCGGCTTCAAAGCCAGATCGGTAGTTGGTGGATACTGGATGAGATTATTAGTTAAGTAGTTTTTTAGTATGAAAATGAATGTCATAAAGAGTATTCTGGCTATAGCACTGTTTCTGGGAGACAGCGCTATGGCTGCTACTCACCCCGCCGACCTTGTCAATACGCTGGTAGGCACTCAGTCTACTCACGCCATCTCCACAGGCAACACCTATCCAGCCATTGCCCTGCCCTGGGGCATGAACTTCTGGATGCCGCAGACGGGCAAGATGGGCGATGGATGGGCTTACACCTATGACGCAGGCAAGATTCGCGGTCTTAAACAGACCCACCAGCCTTCGCCATGGATTAACGACTACGGTCAGTTTGCCCTCCTGCCAACTATCGGCACAGTGTTCGATGAAGATGAGCGTGCCTCATGGTTCTCACATAAGGCAGAAACGGCCCGCCCCCATTATTATAAGGTCTATCTGGCCGATTATGATATCACTGCCGAGTTGACCCCTACCGAGCGCGCTGCTGTGATGCGATTCACCTATCCAGAGTCATCTGAAGCCCGCATTGTCGTCGATGCTTTCGATAATGGTTCCATGATTCGCATTGTCGACGACCGACATATTGAGGGTTATACTACTAAGAACAGCGGTGGTGTACCCGAAGGATTCAAGAATTTCTTTGTCATAGAGAGCGATAAGCCTTTCACATTCATCTCTACCGTTGCTGATGGAAAGATTATGAAAGGTAAGCATGAATTCCAAGGCAATCATGCTGGTGCCGTGGTAGGCTTCGAGACAACACGTGGCGAACAGGTTACCTTGCGTGTAGCCTCATCGTTCATCAGTACCGAACAGGCACGCCTGAATCTGAAAGAGGTTGCAAGACGGTCGTTCGATACCGTCTGCAAAGACGGTCGCGACCGATGGAACAGCGTCTTAGGCCGATTGGAGGTCGATGATCCAGATATCGACCATCTGCGCACCTTCTATTCCTGCCTTTATCGCTCAGTACTCTTCCCCCGCATGTTCCATGAGGTTAATCAGGCAGGCGAAACAGTACACTATAGCCCATACGACGGACAGGTTCACAGCGGCCGACTATTCACTGATACTGGTTTTTGGGACACATTCCGTTCGCTCTTCCCACTGCTCAACTTGGTTTATCCCGAGATGAGCCAGCAGATGCAGGAGGGCTTGGTCAACACCTATAAGGAAAGTGGCTTCCTGCCCGAATGGGCCAGTCCGGGTCATCGAGGCTGCATGGTAGGCAACAACTCAGCCTCTGTAGTGGCTGATGCTTACCTGAAGGGTATGCGCGGCTATGATGTTGAGACACTGTGGCAAGCCGTAAAACATGGTGCCAATGCAGTTCACCCCCAGGTTTCGAGCACAGGTCGTCTTGGCTTCGAATACTATAACCGTCTGGGTTACGTGCCCTATAATGTAGGAATCAACGAGAGTGTAGCACGTACGCTGGAATATGCCTACGACGATTGGTGCATCTATCGTCTAGGGCAGGCACTCGGCAAATCAAAGAAGGAGTTGAAGCCATTTAAAGAGCGCGCCATGAACTATCAGAACGTGTTCGACCGCGAGAGCAGTCTGATGCGTGGCCGCAATGAAAACGGCAGTTTCCAAAGTCCCTTCAATCCGTTGAAGTGGGGCGATGCCTTTACTGAGGGCAACGCTTGGCACTACACATGGTCGGTATTCCACGACCCCGCAGGACTCATCCGTCTGATGGGCGGTCGAGACCACTTCGTGACCATGCTCGACTCTGTGTTCAACCTTCCCCCAGTCTTCGACGACAGCTACTACGGCTCCGTCATCCACGAAATCCGCGAGATGCAGATCATGAACATGGGTAACTATGCCCACGGCAATCAGCCCATCCAGCACATGATCTATCTCTACGACTGGGCTGGCGAACCTTGGAAGGCTCAGTATTGGGTACGTCAGGCGATGGACCGCCTCTATCAGGCAAAGCCCGACGGCTATTGTGGCGATGAAGACAACGGACAAACCTCTGCATGGTATGTATTCTCAGCACTCGGTTTCTATCCCGTCTGCCCAGGATCAGGTCAGTATGCACTTGGTGCGCCTTACTTCAAGCGTGTCACCCTGCATCTGCCCGAAGGCAAGACCTTGGTCATCCGCGCAGATAGCAACAGCGCAGAAAACTGCTATGTAAGCGAGATGACCCTGAATGGTGCGCCCTATGATAAGAACTATCTGGAACACACTGATCTGCTGGCTGGCGGCAGCATCGACTACCGTATGTCGTCCAAGCCCAACCACCAGCGTGGCACTCAGGCTTCCAGCCTCCCTTATTCATATTCAAACGAGACAGCTAAACCTGCATCAAAACACTAATGAAGATAAGAAATACATGTTTAAAAGGTTGATACGTTAGTAGTTTCTATCGTGAGAGGGCGGGGTCAGGCGTGATTTCCGTCCTCTTTAATTCTGTATTAGTATGGCGAAAGCACCTGGGTCTTGACAAAAAAGAAGAAAAATCTTTTGTATTGTGCTTAGTAAATCGTACCTTTGCAGCGAAATGGCAATCCTTATACAGGGTCTGTACCAGATAAAAGCAAGAGAGCAATGGTTAAAGAACAACAAACGACGGAAGTAGTAGTGGTTGGCGCAGGACCTGCCGGCACCACGTGTGCCTATCAGTTGAGAAAGGCGGGCATAGAGTGTCTGTTGCTGGATCAGGCAGAATTCCCGCGCGACAAGATTTGCGGCGGTGGACTGACAACGAAGGCATACACATTACTCGCCAAGCTGATGCCAGACTTCAAATACGACTATCAGAGCATTAAGAAAGTCAAGGTAAAGATGGGGAATACCGTCTTTGAATTTGAGCCAGCCGACGAACTGAGGATTGTTAGCCGAAAGGTGTTCGACTATGAGCTACTGCAACAATACCTGCAGGCTGGCGGACAGTTTAAGCAAGGAAGTTTTGCGAGATACGACGTACAGCCTGACGGACGAATACTCGTCACGCTGAAGTCAGGACAGCAGATACTATGTAACTACCTGGTAGGGGCCGATGGAGCTAACAGCCGCGTAAGAAACCAGATGAAAGGCACAACTGCAAAGATTCTCTGTTTAGAGCAATATGTCGAAAAGTCGAAAGACGCGGTAGAAATAGAGTTGTCAAGCGAGAAATTCAACAAAGGCTACTATTACCTGTTTCCAGGCGTAGATTACGATGTAGTAGGCTTTGGCGACCAGCATACAACCATTGAGGGTTTCCGCCAGATACTGGCCGAGCGCGGCATCAAAGAGACAAAGCTCAGAGGTGCCTATATTCCTGTGGAAGAAGTGGTGTCAGACCTTGATAATATCATCCTGATAGGCGATGCTGGCGGATTTCCGAACAAAGTGAGTTATGAGGGACTATACTATGCCATAGCCACAGGCATGAATGCAGCAAAGGCCATCAGCGAGGGAACACCCTTCAGCAAGGTTAATCACAAGATATTCAAGAAAAAGCGCCGCGAGCAGACGTTAGCAAATCTCTTTTACAGCCGCTTAGGCTTGGCAGTCATCAAGCTCCTAGCCAGATATCCTAAAGTAATCAAGCTGGGTTTCGATAAAGCCATCTCACCTGATAAATAGAAGAAAATGAAAAAAGACAGTATACTGATTCTCAGCGGAGGCATGGACTCCACCACCCTGTTATACGACTACCAGGAACGCATCGCCCTGGCCATCTCGTTCGACTATGGTTCCAACCACAACGCCAAGGAGATTCCCTTTGCCCGCTGGCATTGCGAGCACCTGGGTATCAGACACATCGTCATTCCCCTCGAGTTCATGAGTCAGTACTTCCGCAGTTCGCTTCTCGAAGGCGACGCTGCCATCCCCGAAGGCCATTACGCCAGCGAGAACATGAAGTCGACGGTAGTGCCTTTCCGCAACGGCATCATGCTCGCCATCGCAGCAGGAATGGCCGAGTCGAACGAACTGCAGTATATCATGATGGCCAACCACGGAGGCGACCACACCATTTATCCTGACTGCCGCCCAGAGTTTGTCGAGGCCTTCGATGCTGCTGTCCATGCCGGCACCTTCAATGGTGTGCGTCTGCTCTCACCCTATTGTAATATGACCAAAGGCGAGATTGCCGCCCGTGGCAAGGAGCTGGGTATCGACTACAGCAAGACCTGGTCGTGCTATCGCGGAGGCGACAAGCACTGTGGCAAGTGCGGCACCTGCGTAGAGCGTAAGGAAGCCCTTGCCGATGCCGGCATCCCCGACCCTACGGATTACGAAGGTCTTTGATACAAGATTGAGCTTTTACGGTTCTATTTTGCTCCCTTACGACGATTGCATTCACGACAGAGCATCTGGCAGTTTTCGATGACGGTACGCCCACCTTCACGCCATGGAGTAATATGGTCGCCTTCCATAAACTCATAGTCGAACTCTTTGCCACACGATTTGCAGATATGGTTTTGCTGCTCCCATACAGCCAACTTAATATCTTCAGGAAACGCCCGCAGGTCGAGATAATGTTCATCGCCCGTCAATACATAAGGGATAATGCCCGCTTGTTTCTGAATCTCACTGTCGCGCATCAGTTCTGATATACGTTTACTCAGAGCCACAGTGTCGAGAGTCTCAGAACCATATTTATCATAGAGCGCCGCCCAATCGAGACCTTTCATAATCTTTTTAAACCGCTTCATGTCAAAATTGGTAATGGCCCAATTCAATACCGTCTGAAAGTACGACCACAAGTTATTTGCATTCGGGTCGTGCTGATGAGCCGACATATAGCTAACGGCCGTCATGCGATGACCATTGCGTGTCTCGTGCTCAGCCATCCACTCCAACGCTTTCTTCAGGAAGTCCTGACGGATGGGGGTTCCATTTACCAAATCCTTGCCTAAACGGTACGCTCCACTGTTTGATTTCGAAAAGTGACGCTTGGCATCCGAGACGAATGGGCCAGCAAAGATTGCATTGTTAATCTCTTGCTCATTAAGTGGTTTACCTGCGATGTTGATGGTCTGAAACCATTCCAGCTTTTCACTGGCGTCACCTTCGCACACGTAGACCGTCAGCGGATAGTTCAGAATCTTGCGCTGGATATCTTCGGGCTGATTGAAGAAGTTCTTAAACTCATACGAGAACTTACCTGCTACGTATTCGCAGAGTGAGAGTGTACGCTGCTGACCGTCCATCACCTCATAAGGGCAATCGGCATCATCAGAGCGTTTCACCCAATACATCACATTCAGAGGGTAGCCGTGCAATACCGTTGTGATGACAGCCTGCTGCTCTTTTTCGTTATAGATAAACTCACGCTGATAAGGTGGGCGAATGTCGAGTTTGCCATTATAACCACGAACACCTTGTTCATCGTTATTCACGTAACCGAGGGTTATCTCACCGACGGTTACTTCTCGTTGGGTAATAGTCATCATATCGTTCTTGGGTTTTTGTTGCGAATAATAACTCTTGCGTATTGTCTTTTACCATTTACGACTCCACAGCCGCCTCGATCTTCTGGATGAGGTCTGTACTGTAGTTCTTTAAGTACAGAAGAAGGGGCAGAAGCTCTAGTGTTTCCACATGCTTGCCAAATAATCTCAAATTGATTGGGATTGTATTTGTCGAGGAATGTAATAGGTACTCCCATGTAGCCGTCATAGTCACATGGAATATCCACGGTCTTGCAAATATTAACCGCATCGTAATTATCATATTTAGGATATTCTTCTGGTGAGTAATGACACACCAAGTCTAATTCTTCATTACGTTTTGGAATTTCAAGGTTTGTCATCCATGTAACACCTGACACACGTATCATATTCTGTTTATGATCGCCAGCAGTTGCAATGTCTTCGTATGGTGAGAAGAAATGAGCCGCAGCGCCCTTAAATCCATAGCCAAGCCATACTTTGTTTTCTTTAATCAGAGGGAACACTTCTTTGTATGTAATGGCATTCTGATGCCCGACAATCAAGAATTTCTTCCCATACTCCATCAATTGTGCGATGTACTCCCTAAACAATGAAAATGGTGGATTTGTAACGACAATATCAGACTGCTTTAGCAGTTCGATACATTCTGGATCTCGAAAATCACCAGTCTTTAATGTTGATAGTACATTCTTGTCATTCTGTAACAAATAACGTACATCACTGAGGTCAACAGCTCCGTCACCATTCATGTCTTTGACCTCTGTAATCTCCACCTTGTAGGCAATCTTCTTTGGCTCATCAGAGAAATCTCCAAAGTCAATCATCAGTTCATTACCCTGAACAGGCGAGCCATTGTAACAGGTACAAATCAACTTCTTCAGCCCCAATTGATTGAAACGAAGAGCGAAGTATTTAAAGAAGTTGCTCTCATAAGGATCGTCACAATTACACAACACCACCTTATCACGAAAGTGCGGCCAGTAGTGCTGCAACTCTCGCTCAATATCGGTCATCTGCGTGTAAAACTCATCCTTCTTAGCCGTCTTGGCGGCGTTTAGGTTTTTGTTTGCCATACGCTATGCATTATGCGTATTGCTTATCTTCGGAGGTAGGCTATAGGGCATAAAGAAAGCATGGACGATCATCACCCATGCTTCAACGGCCCTAGGAAGCCTAAATACACCAGATAAGTCACGCCCATGCATATCGCACAGACGTTTGCGACTTATTCTTTCGGCATATTAGTTCTTGAATTTCCTAGGTTCTTGAAGCAATTCCGAATAACAGCAAACGCTTGTTAATTATTTCCCACAAAAGTCACACTGGCACCTCCTCTGAGGCTTGTTGCCAATGTTCGAGGGCAAAGGTACGAAAGTTTTTTGGAAAAAGGAAGAAAGTTCTGGAAATAATGTTTCTTTCGATGAGAATTCACGCTGAATTCAATTGGTTTCACTTTGTGAAACATAGCATAGACAGGCTCTTTAGCCTGTTTGCGCAACGAGAACGAGGATAGTTCTCAGGGGGAGTTTGGATAGTACAAACTATGGGTTTGCTTACGAGAAACTACCACTTTCCTTACGAGAAAGTCTGTTGGTATTTTGGGGAACGAATGATTTTGCAAAAACACCTAACCACCTAACCCTCGATTTTGCTAAGAGCCTCACACAAAACGACTTACACGAAAACAGAGTTCTCCAACACCTAACCCCATACCTAACCCTACACCTAACCCAGAAAAGAGTGAGGTGTTGGGTTAGGTGTTTGTGCAACACCTAACCCTCTGAAACCCTAGTAAATACTAAGGATTCGGAAGAAAGGGTTAGGTGGTTAGGTGTTTTTTATCGAGCATCGTTGCAACTAATTCATATCCTTTTGCCGTCAATAAAGGGTAAAGAACATTTAAGCAAAAAGATATGAAAAGAATGATTAAGATGGCTGCAGTCGTGACTGCAGTGATGATGAGCCTGACGGTTCAGGCAAAAACTCAAGACGTTGGCGGACGCGTGATTGACGCAAAGGGTGAGCCACTGCCATTTGTCAGTGTGGCACTACTTACGGCGGATTCTACCTATATACAAGGCGCCACGAGCGACGTAAACGGGTGCTTTCAGATTAAGACAACAGAAACGTGTTGTATCCTGCGATTCTCATATATTGGCTACAAGACACAATATGTTGATGTGAACGGTTCAGAAATTGGTGCCGTTCAGATGGAGCCAGACCAGACCATGCTCAGCGAGATTACCGTGAAAGGGCAGATGCCGAAAACCAAGCTGACGGGAAACTCTATGTTGACGACCATTCAGGGAACCGTGCTCGGCCTGTCGGGAACAGCCATGGAGATGCTGGCCAAAGTGCCTGGCATGATGATGAAGGGCGACGATCTTGAGGTATTGGGCAAGGGGACGCCGATATTCTATATTAACGGGCGCAAGATGAAGGATAAAGATGAACTGAAGCGCTTACGCTCAGAGGAAATCCATAGCGTGGAAGTGATTACCAATCCTGGCGCGGAATACGACGCAACGGTACCTGCTGTGGTCCGTATCAAGACCGTTCGCCGCGAGGGGGCTGGTTTCGGCTTCGACCTGATGGCTGCCAACAATCAGGACCTGGCGTTTGGTTTCAGCGATCCTAGCACCACGCTGAACCTGCGTTATCGCCACAACAACCTGGACTTGTTTGGTATGGTGAACTATTGGTCGTGGGATAGTCCTAACGACCTGCGTATTACGCAATCTACATTCTTAAAGGCGGATGAAGGCATCAGGAATATTCTTCAGGACAGCCATGCACGTAACGACTGGCACGGAGAGGGTCTGAACTACAATCTGGGCTTTAACTGGCAGATTAACGACAAGCACTCGCTGGGTGCCAGAGTGGAACGCCACAACCAGTTTAATACGTATAATGACATGTGGGTAGATACCGAAAACAATCTCACAGGTCGCGACCTTTCGCACCAGGACGGTCATACCCATTATCCGTACAACTGGCAGAGCAATGCCTATTATAACGGCCAGGTGGGCAAACTGAACATCGACTTGAACGTGGATTTTCTGACAGATAAAGAGAATGACGACGACCAGATAGATGTGTATTTGCCAGAAACCCAGACTATGCAGCAGAACTCGCATACATGGTCGCGACTCTGGGCTACCAAACTGGTGCTGAGCTATCCTGTTTGGAAAGGACAGTTGCAGGCTGGAACGGAGATGAGTTTTGTGAAACGCCAGAGCAGTTCGTCAATTACCAACTATCCCCTCCCCTCTACCGATACGGATGTAAAGGAGAACAACGTGGCTGCCTTTGTGGCTTACAATGCCAACTTGGAAAAATATGGTACCGTTAGTGCCGGACTGCGTTACGAGCATGTAGGTTTCGACTACATCGACAACCTGGATGCCGAGAACAATATGACGCGCTATCAGGACGAGTTCTTCCCGAGTGTCACATGGTCAAAGCAGTTTGGCCCTATCCAGACCTCGCTGAGCTATACCATGAAAACCGTGCGTCCGAGGTACAGCTCACTGAACGACCATATTTACTATCTGAACTCGTTTACCTTGCAGCAGGGCAACTCGAAACTGAAAAACGCCACCATGCAGGAGGTGAGCATCAATGCCCGTTGGAAGTGGATTAACCTGTTTGCTGCCTATGAACGTCGCGACAACACCATCACACAGGTGCCAATGGTCTATAACAACGAGGGTATCATGCTGCTGAAGCAGGCCAATCTGTCCAACCCCGTCCGTAATCTGGCCATCTTCCTTTCGGCCAATCCTACATGGGGTGTATATAGCCCAAGTTGGACGATTGGCGGGCAGAAGTTCTGGAATACGATGACGTTCGACGATCCTCGTAGCGCTACAGGTAAGACTGATGTGATCTTCACCAAGCCCATCTTCTTCTTCGACCTGAATAACACCTTCTGCTTTAAGCACAGCTGGCAGTTGGAGGCCAATGCCAACATCCAGACCAAGGGCGACGTACTGAACTTCCGTATTCTCTCACCCTCATATAATGTCAGTTTTGTGGTACAGAAGTGCTGGTTGAAGAACGATGCCCTGTGCCTGCGTGCCAGCATCAGCGATGTGTTCCAGCGTAGCGTACAGGATATGGCTCATGACTGTGGTTTCTTCTACACTGTGCAGAAAACACGAAGCCGTAGCCACCGTCTGGACATCTCTATCCGTTACACCTTCAATGCCCAGAAGAGTAAATATAAGGGAACCGGTGCAGGTAAAGCAGAACAAGAGCGCATGTCTAATAACAATTAACCCGAGAACAATCAGGGCAGCCACGATGGTGACTGCCCTGACGGATATTGATGTTATAGGAATCCTCGGATTAATAGCCGGGGTTCTGCTCCCAACCAGGGTTCAGGTCGAGCATCTCCTGCTCTACAGGGAAGATACGATGACGCTTGTCGAAATTGGCAAAGTCGTACTTCTTATAGTGGGGGAAGAACTCGTCCTCGAAGTGGCCGAAACGAATCATATCGTTACGACGCCAGTTCTCATCGAAGAACTCACGGCCGCGCTCGTCGTAAATCTCCTGAAGCGTAGGCTCAGCAGCAATCAGAGGAGCACCGGCATAGGTACGAATCTGGTTGAACAGCTCCATAGCGCCGCTCTGTCCGAGACGTGCGAGGGCCTCAGCCTTCATCAGCAGGATGTCGGCATAACGGAAGATGGGCACGTCGTTAGACTGGTTACGGCCATTGTTGTAGTCGGCAGGAGTCATGAACCACTTGATAGAGTGGCAACCCTGCTGGATGGCATTATCATCGTTACCGACATCGATGGTGTTGTCTTCCTTTATGAGCTTGATGTCTTCGGTGAAGTGAACCTGCTTGCCGTTATACATGAATGGCTCAGTAGTTGGCTTCAGGGTCTTGGGGTCGCGATTGTAGATGTCGCCACGCAGGATGCTGAGGTTACGGATGTCGCCCTCCAGACAGAACAGTTTAGCGAACTCAGGCGTTACAACAATGTTACCACCAGTAGACTGTGTGAACTTATCAGTTGAACCATACACATTCGGCATCAGGTTCTTCAGCTGCTTGAACGAGCGAGGACGTCCGTACTGCATGCCCTGAAGGGTGAGGGCATCGTAAGGAACGGCATAGATGAAGTCTTCGATCTGTGAGCCATTGTCATAAGAGAACTTATGCAGATAGTCGACAGAGCCGAGGTTGAACTTACCGCTGCTGATAATATCATTGCAAGCAGCAATACAGTCGTCGAGCTTGGGGTTGGCAGCAGTGGCTGCATCGTACTGATCGACAGACGCTGCGGTGTAAACAGCCCAGTTGATGTAGAGCTTAGCCAACAGAGCTTTTGCCATCCACTTGGTCGGCTTGCCATAAGTGTTTGCTGTAACATCCTCTGTAAGCGAAGGAATAATCTCTGTGAGCTCTTTCTCAATCCACTCAGCAACTTCCTTACGTGGAGAACGGGCAACAACCTCACCCTCGGCAGGAACCTTCTCAAGGATAGGTGTATCGCCAAAGCTGTCCATCAGCACCCATGTGAAATAGGCACGCATGGCACGGGCAGGAGCTGTCATCTGTACAGAGGCGCCGCTGCCAAGTTCCTCAAGAATGGTATTTGCCTTTGTGATACCAGACGTTACCTCTGAATACCAGTCGAGCGAAGCATCGGTAGCAACGCTGCTATGAAGAGCCTGGTGGGCATAAGTACCATCGTCGTAGTAACCACCATCGAAGGCAAGACAGGTGAACTCGTCGGAAGAAAGGCCCTGTGCCTCCATGTAACGACGGCCCAGAGTGCCTGACATGTGGAAATAGACGTCGGCCATCTTTGCCTCTACGACAATCATCGGGTCGACTCCAGAATTCTTACTGGGGTCTTCTGTATACTGTGAACTTGGAGCAACATCCAAATCCGTACAGCTGGTAAGCGCTACGGCAAACATGCCAGCTGCGAGAAATACTTTATTTAGTTTCATAATGCTTGAATCTTATTATATGATAATCACTTTATTTCTTCTTGCCATCACCAAAGTTGATCTTTACACCAACCATGAAGGTACGTGTATGGGGATAGCGGCTCCAACGGTAGTCGATACCTGGGTCAATACCACCAAGATTAACTTCTGGGTCGAGACCCTTGTAGTTCGTGATTGTGAGAAGGTTGTTAGCTGTACCATAGAGGGTAAGATCCTGAATCCAGTCGTTGAAACAGTTGCGGAATGTGTAGCTCAGAGAGAGCGACTGCAGACGTACATAAGTGCCCTTCTCGATCCAGCGGTCAGATGGAAGTGAGCCGGAAGCATCACCTGCTGGGAATGACAGGAACTCCTTCAGCACGTTCTTACCATCAGAGAACATCTGGGCGCTGGTGTAGTGAGCACGTGGACCATTGTAAACATCATGGCCGAATACGCCAGTGATGAAGGCATTCAGATTCCAGTTCTTGTATGTCAGACTGTTGTTCCAACCAGCATTGAGCTTAGGCTGTGCACAACCAGTGATAGCACGGTCCTTCAGACCAGGATTGTTGGTTGTCTCGCCAGTCTTATTTCCATTCTCATCAAGTACATAGTACTCAGAACGTCCGTTTACAGTTCCTGCATACTGATAAGTGTAGAATGTACCGATTGACTCACCCTCCATAATGCGCTGAGTCCATCCGTTGGCAGAGACACCTGCCACCATAGGATCACCCTGAGACAGATTGGTGGTATGATAGGTCTCATTCTGCATCTTGTCTACAGTATTCTTGTTATGCGACAGGTTGATAGTGGTGCTCCATGTGAAGTCCTTGGTACGAACAGGAACAGCATTCAGCGAGAACTCGATACCCTTATTGGTCATCTCACCCACGTTAGCATCCATCCAACCATATACATACTGTGTGGTAGGAACAGGATAGCTCCAGATCAGGTCCTTGGTCTTCTTGTTGTAAACCTCCAAGGTACCATTGATACGTCCACGCAGGAATGCGAAGTCGAGACCGATGTTAAGCATAGAGGTGGTCTCCCACTTCAGGTCGGGGTTAGCGTTCTTTGTGGCACCATAGGTGCGATAGGTCTTACCATCGTAAACGAATGTACCAGAAGCGCCATAAGTAGCGTATGAAGAATAGACATCGAATCCCATAGCATTACCGGAAATACCATAACCGGCACGCAGCTTCAGGTTATCGAAGATCTTCTGATTCTTCATGAAGCTCTCCTCTGTGATATTCCAGGCTGCTGATACAGAGGGGAATGTACCCCATCGGTTGTTCTTACCGAATACTGAAGAGCCGTCACGACGAATAGTTGCCTGCAACATGTAGCGACCGTCGAATGAGTAATTGGCACGGCCATAGAACGAGATGTTGCGGACATTCTCTACATAGCCACTTGATACAGAATTCTGAACAGGAAGGATGGTCTGTGCATACGACATATTGTACCATGTCAGGTTGTCGTTGTAGTAGCCCTCAACACTCAGGCCGAAGCCGTCGTTGTTCTTCTTCTCCTCCCAAGTGTAACCTGCCATCAGATCAACCTTATGCTTACCTGTTGTGAAGCCGTAGTTCAGATAGGTCTCAAAGGTCTGCTCGCGGCCGAAGTAGGTATTGCGGCTGGCCTGACCATTCTTGTTACCGATACCCTCGAGCTGAGAGTTGCGGGTATTATAGGCGCTATAGGTGCTCTGGTAGTTGCTCCAAGAGTAGTTGACATTCCAAAGCAGGTTTTTGATAATCTCGAGAGTTGCCTTACCAATAAACTGGTTACGCTTCCAAACGGTCTCTGATGTATTCTCTTCCATCAGAGCGAGTGGGTTATAGTTCTTTGAACCAGCACCAACTGTCCATGAGCCATCGGCATTCTTGGCAGCATTGGTTGGAGAGTAGTAGTTCATGGCATCGAGCACTGATGCGCCCTCATTGCCTGTAGGCACACCGAAGTGCTTGCCATACATAGAATTCAGACTCATAGACAATGTGAGGCGGTCCTTCAATGTCTTGGTAGAAACGAGTGAACGGACATTGAAACGGTCCATACCTGTCATCTTGACAACACCCTCACGCTTCATGAGGTTACCGCTGATCATATAGTTGGTACGGCCATTTCCACCGCTGATACCAACGTTGTGGTTGTGGCTGATACCAGTACGGAGCACTTCCTTCTGCCAATCCATGTCGGCACCACCATCCTTCAAAGCAACACCATTCTTTGATGCGTACTCGCGGAGATCGCTGGCTGAAGCCATATCATAGGTCTTAAGGATATTGTCGAATGCTACATAACCGTTGTATGTTACGTTTGTCTTCTCTTCGGCACCTTTCTTGGTAGTAATGATAATAACGCCATTGGCAGCCTTAGAACCGTAGATGGCGGTAGCAGTAGCATCGCGCAACACGTCGATGCTCTCGATGTCATCGGGAGAAACGATAGAGATGTCAACACCAGGAATACCATCTACTACATAGTATGGTGACATGGCACCAGAACGAAGTGTAGAAGCGCCACGCAGTGTGATGGTAGGAGAGCCGTTAGGGTCTGCTGTAGAAGATACAACCAGTCCGGGCACCTTACCCTGAAGCATCTGACCAGGATCGGTGAATACACCCTTATTCAAGTCTTCTGCCTTAACGGTGGTGATAGATGAGGTAACGTCCTTACGGCGCATGGTACCATAACCTACGACAACCACTTCGTTGAGCACCTTGTTGTCTTCCTGAAGAGTGATGATCATGCCGTTTTTGGCAGCGAGGGTTTGTGAGGTGTAGCCTACATAAGAGAAAGTAAGCTGGGCACCCTGTTTTACGGTCAGTGAGAAGTTACCGTCAAAGTCGGTTACTACACCATTAGAGGTTCCTGCCTCGAGTACGCTTACGCCAATGAGAGGCTCACCAGTAGCGTCCAGTACAGTTCCCGACACCTTGTTCTGTGCCAGCATCACCGTACTGCACAACAGAAAGAACACGAAGAACATGGCCTTCTGCGTTCCATGCTTGAGATTTAGGATCATTTGCATAATAAAATAGAGTTAGTATAATTAAAATAAATATTCGTCAGTTAATGACAACTTCTGCATTCTCTGTCATCAGGGGAACAGCCGTCTTAGTCAAGCTGTCCCAGTCTGCACGGATAAAGCCTTCGCCTTTGCATGGGCGCTTGTCCATCAACAGAGTTTCACCTTTGTTTATCATGCGTACGTGTACATTATTAAAATAAATATCTTTTACCTTACCAGGTACGTCGCCTCCCACGAAGCAGCCGTTCTCGCTGGTAGCAGTAATGTTATTGAACCAGATGCGGCTCACCTCACCACAGCGGCCCTCAATCTGGCCTTTAGGGAAACGCCAGTTGGCATCCTTGTGGTTTCCGTTTGCACGGGGATATGAGGTAACATAGATTGGCTCGGCCTTACCCCACCACACATCGCTCCACAGACGGCAGTCGAGTTGGATGTTTGAGAAAACAACATCCGTCACCGTTCCCTCGTCGCGGTTCTGGATGCCCAATCCACGGTTTGAACCTGTGATAATACAATTATCAAACACTACGTTATAGATTGAATCCATGTTCTCGCTTCCTATCTTGATGGCACAAGAGCGCGAAGACATGACACAGTTGGTGACGGTGATGTCGTGGCAAGAACCGTAACGCTCTGTCTCACGACGGTTCTTCAGACAGATACAGTCGTCGCCCGACGTAATATGGCAATTGCTGATACGAACATTCTTAGAATGATCGAGATCGATACCGTCGCCATTGCGAATCTTGAGATTGTTCAGAAGATTGATTCCATCGATGACAGCCTCGTTACAGCCCACGAGATGTACCGTCCAATATGCTCCTTCCTTGATGGTGACATCGCGGATGGTGAGATTGCTGACATTCGTCAGCGTCAGTACATGAGGGCGAGGATCGAAAGCCTGATCAGCCAGAGGCTTCAACTCATAGGAGTCTTCCAGCTCTGCCCCCATGAAGGCAATGCCGTTGCCATGAATGGTGCCTTTTCCTGTTATACTGATGTTCTCGGCATCTTCGGCCCAGAGCCACAACATGCCTTCGCCGCGATTCTCACCGAATGCGCTCAGGTGGTAGATGTTCTCATCAGGATTGGCTTTCAAGGTGGCTGTCGCCTCCAGGTAGAGTTCCACGTTACTCTTCAACTGGATAGGGCCTGCCATAAATGTATGATTACGCGGAAACAGCACTCGTCCACCACCCTCAGCAGAGCATTTGTCGATGACACGCTGAATGATCTGAGCGTCGTCTGTCTTACCATCACCCTTGGCTCCAAAAGTAGTCACATCGTAGACGATTTGGCCAACAGATGAAAGCGTCAGCATCATGAGCATACATCCACACAGAAACGTTCGTTTTAACATGATTATATTAGTAGTAACGGGTAAATTTATGTTGCAAAGATAGTATATTTTGTGAATAAAACAAAACATTTCGAATAAAAATAGTATCTTTGCACCCGTTTAATCCATTAAAAGTCGATATAATGACAGATATATGCTGCATAGGACATATCACACGTGACAGAATCATCACTCAAGACCCTCCAAACACGGTTCACTGCGCTGGAGGTTCGGCTTATTACATTGCCTGGGCTTTTCAAGCACTGCCTCATGATGTAGACTTCCACATGGTGACCAGCGTGAGCCATGAGGTAATGCCTGAAGTGGAGAAACTTCGCAAGGCAGGAATCCGTGTGACAGCCTTCGAGAGCGAGACAAACGTGTTCTTCGAGAACAAATATGGCGAGAACATGGACCACCGCACTCAACGGGTGCTAGCCAAGTCGGCGCCCTTCACCATGGAACAACTCAAAGAGGAAAAGGCACGTGTCTTTCATCTCGGTACATTACTGGCAGACGACTTCGCCCCAGAGGTTGTGGAATATCTTGCCACAAAAGGTGATGTATCCATAGATGTGCAGGGATATCTGCGTAAGGTGGTCGGAGAAGAGGTCTCTTCTACGGAATGGACAGACAAGCTTCGGTTGCTGAAGCATACAGCCATCCTAAAAGTAAACGAATGGGAATGCCAGACGCTAACGAGTATTACCAATCCGTTTACGGCCGCAGAGCAGATTCATGACTGGGGCGTTCGGGAGGTAATAATCACCCTTGGTGGCGGTGGCTCGGTAATCTATGCCGAGGGCCAGTTTTATGAGACGCCAGCCTACCCTCCACGCCATCTTGTTGATGCGACAGGATGTGGCGATACTTATAGTGCAGGTTATCTTTATGCACGTGCCAAAGGCATGTCGTACGCTGAGAGCGGGAACTTTGCTGCCGCTATGTGTACTCTGAAACTTGAGCACACCGGTCCCTTCTCTCATACAATATACGACGTTTGTAAGATTTTATCGAAATAAGTTATTTGAAAATCAGGGTCAGTAACCGTTCTGGCTTGAACAGTTCGCAGGCCACCTGCTGTATCTCATCGGCTGTTATGGCGTCGATGCGACGATAAAGGGCATCAAGATGACGTTCTTGTCCATGATGGAGAAAGCTTCTGCCAAAGTCGAGTGCAAACTGTTCGTGATTATCACAGGCAATAGCAATCTGACCTTTCAATTGCCGTTTAGCCGCAGCAAGTTGTCTGTCGCTAAGCGGTTTTTGCATCATACGGTTGAGTTCGTGGCGTACCAAGCGGAGACAACGACGGATATCATTGTGGTCGCAACCGAAGTAAACGCTCCATGCGCCCGTATCAGAATAAGATGTCATTGCGCTTTCAACGGTATAGACCAGTCCATGATGTTCACGGAGCGAGAGGTTCAAACGGGCATTCATGCCAGGACCACCTAGTAAATTATTAAGCAGGTAGAGGGTCATGCGGCGCGGATCCTCATAAGGATAGGACCTGGTGCCAAGCATCACATGGGCCTGATGAGTGTCTTTCTCGAGTGTCAGCGTTTCTGAAATTTCCTCCTTGAAGGATTCATTAATCGCAGGTCTCTCTTTCTGTCTGCCATCCTCTCTGAATTCCTGTTTCTCAAGGTTTCTCACCAGTCGCTTGAAATCAATATCACCATATACAAAGAAGACGGCATTGTCTGGGCGATAGTACCGCTGAACAAAACGGAGTGCATCTGCTGTTGTATAAGAATGAAGGAGGTCGGCCCTGCCAAGGATATTATGACCGAGAGGGTGGCCTTCAAAAAGGATGTTCTCAAACTCGTCGTAGATTAGTTCGGCTGGAGAATCGTTATAACTCTCAATCTCATCGCAAACGACCTCTACTTCTTTATCCATCTCATGCTGAGGATAGGTGCTGTGAAAGACAATATCGGTAAGAACGTCGACTGCACGCAGGAAATGCTCCTTAGAGATGGCGGCATAGAACACCGTATCTTCCTTATTAGTAAAAGCATTTAGTTCACCACCCACACCTTCAAGGGCATTGATAATCTGCAAGGCATTGCGCCGCTCTGTCCCTTTGAAAGTCAGATGCTCGCAGAAATGAGCCAGTCCTTCTTCACCAGGAAGTTCATTGCGTGTGCCTGCAGCTATCTGATAACCACAATAGACCACCTGCGACACTGATGGCAGGTGGATGACGCGGAGACCGTTTTTAAGGGTGTAAGTGTTATATTTTGTCATTTCGGCTGCAAAGTTACTCAAAATCATTCGATTTCTCGTGGGAACTTCGATTTTTTTCGTATCTTTGCAGCCATAACTAAAAGAATATGCGAAAAGTAATAGGTATTGGCGAGACAATTCTCGATATCATTTTCAAGGATGAACAGCCTATAGGAGCTGTACCTGGCGGCTCTATGTTCAATGGTCTGATTTCATTAGGGCGTGTGGGCATGGATGTGACATTTATCAGTGAGACGGGCGACGACCGTGTGGGGCAGCGTATTATCCGTTTTCTGGAGGACAATCACGTCGATGCCAGTAGCGTAAGTATCTATCCGGAATCAAAGTCACCTATATCTCTGGCTTTCCTGAATGAGAACAACGATGCGGAGTATATTTTCTATAAAGACCATCCTCACGACAGACTGGAGATGATTTACCCCGACATTCATTCTGATGATATCGTGATGTTCGGCTCTTTCTATGCCGTAAACCCTGTTATCCGACAACAGATGGCGGCTTTTCTGGAGCACGCTCACAATTGCGGCGCCATTCTTTATTACGACGTGAACTTTCGCGCCTCTCACCGTGACGATCTAATGAGAGTCAAGCCCAACCTGCTTGAGAATTTTGAGTATACAGACATTATTCGTGGCAGTACGGAGGATTTTGAGGTGATGTATAATAAAAAGGACGCAGAATCAATCTATCGCTCAGAGATATCTTTCTATTGTAAGAACTTCATCTATACACAAGGAGCAGAGCCTTTGGAAGTGCGTGGCGCAGGGGGCTTCTGTCGCCAATATCCCGCAATGCAGTCTGAAACTGTCAGCACGATTGGAGCTGGCGACAACTTCAATGCAGGGTTCGTCTATGGAATTATTAAGTACGGTGTTACCCGTGAGATGCTTGAACACGGTCTTCCTGAAGAGCTGTGGGACAAAATAGTAGATGAGGCTCAGCAGTTTGCCGCAAACGTATGCCAAAGCATCAACAACAGTGTGGACCAAGTGTTTGCCGACCTGAAAAAACAAGAGCTCTTGGACGAGCCAAGCGGCAAAGCCGAGCGGGAGGCATGCCTGGAGGAATTGGAAAAGAATAACTAAAAATGATAAATTTATGAAGGAAATTATCAACAAAATCTACTATGTAGGTGTCAACGATCGTAACAAGAACCTCTTTGAAGGTTTGTGGCCATTGCCAAATGGCGTGTCTTATAACTCTTATCTGATTGATGATGAGAAAGTGTGTCTGATTGATACTGTCGAGGTAGATTTCTTCGTGCAGTTTCTTGAAAACATACATGAGGTCATCGGCGATCGCAAAATTGACTATCTGGTTATCAACCACATGGAACCTGACCATAGCGGCAGTCTTGCACTGATTAGGAAATATTATCCAGAGATTCAGATTATCGGTAATAAAAAGACATTCCAGATGGCCGAAGGTTTCTATGGCGTCATTGACGGTCTGTTAGAGGTCAAGAACGGTGATACGCTGGAACTTGGTAGTCACACGCTGAACTTCGTGATGACTCCGATGGTGCATTGGCCTGAGACGATGGTAACACTGGAATCGGTAAGCCACGTCCTCTTCTCTGGTGACGCTTTCGGATGCTTCGGTGCTTTGAATGGCGGTGTTGTGGATTCTCAGATCAATACTGATACATTCTGGCTGGAAATGGTGCGATACTATTCAAATATCGTTGGCAAATACGGTACTCCCGTGCAGAACGCCTTGAAGAAACTTGAAGGCATTCAGTTGGATTATCTCTGTGCTACACATGGTCCAGTATGGCATGAATATGTTGAAAAGGTAATAGGTATCTATGACACGCTCTCAAAGTATGAGACAGAGCCAGGGCTTGTCATCTGCTATGGTACGATGTATGGAAATACTGAACGTGCCGCAGAAGTTATAGCCCGTGCGGCTTCTGAGGCTGGCGTAAAGAACATTGTGATGTATAATGTCTCAAAGACTCACCATAGCTATATTATACGTGACGTGTTCCGCTACAAAGGTCTGATTGTAGGCGCTCCTACATATAATACAGGGCTTTATCACGAGATGGACGTGCTGCTTTCGGAACTAGCAGGGAAGGACATTAAGAACCACTATCTCGGATGGTTCGGCTCTTTCGGCTGGGCGTCAAAGGCTGTAGCTGAGATTCAGAAATGGAACGATGAGCGTCTTCACTTCGAGGCTGTAGGAGAACCTGTAGAGATTAAGCAATCCCTCACCCCCGAGACTAAAGCCCAATGCGAAGCTCTCGGCCATGCCATGGCAGAAAAACTTAAGCAATAAAACTGTATTGTCTTGTTTTTGCTGACTTAGACGTCACCTTTCCTTATTACAAGCGGTCTGTACTACCGATACAGACCGCTTGTAATGGATAGGGGGCTATTTATTTCTTTTTCTTACGAGGCTTGCGCATGGCCCAACCTTCTTCAGTGAAATCAGGCTCTGGCCCTTTTAAATCACGAGCGCCTCTGCTCTTGCCTTGTGGACGACCCTCGGATGAACGCATCAAGCTACGCCTATCGTCTTTCTTCTGGCGCTTGGAGGTTGATGACGACTTGCCTTCTGGCACTTTTCCACCTTCGTCTGCATCATTACAACGAACCGTTCTTCCCTTATATCTGATGCCAGACAACTGTATCATCACCTTCTTGGCATCCTTTTCCGGTACCTCAAAGTAAGAAATGGTATCAAGCAGGTCGATATGCCCCACCTCTTGACGTCCGCCAACGAAGCGGTTCAATGTCTGCATCAGTTCACCAGGATAGAAGCCATCACGCTTACCGAGATTAATGAAAAGTCGCTTATAGCCCTTTGCTGCTTTGTTCTGCAGCTTTTGCTTGTCGCTCTGAGGCTTTCTTTCCTTCCTGTCTGGTACAACCGCCTCAATCTCTGGTGCTTCGGCATAATAGGCCAGAAACTTTCCAAACTCCAATGATACAATCTTCTTGATAAGCTCTTCTTTATCGATATATTCGAAATAGCGATTGATATCTTGCATGAAAGGAGCTATCTCTTCATCATCTACGTCGGTCTTCACAATCTGGTCCATCACTTTATAGAGCTGTTTCTTGCAAATCTCTTCTGCCGATGGAATCTCAGCCTTCACAAACTCCTTACCAATTTCCTTCTCGATATTGCGAATCTTAAACTTCTCGCGGCTATGAACAATCGAAATAGAAGTTCCCTTCTTGCCAGCACGGCCTGTACGACCAGAGCGATGGGTATAGTTCTCGATATCATCGGGCAGCCCGAAGTTGATGACATGTGTCAGATCGTCCACATCCAGTCCGCGAGCAGCCACATCTGTGGCTACTAGCAGTTGTGTCAAATGGTTGCGGAACTTCTGCATCGTCAGGTCTCGTTGTTGCTGACTCAGGTCACCATGTAGTGACTCTGCATTATATCCGTCTTTGATGAGCTTGTCGGCAATCTCCTGTGTCTCGACTTTTGTACGACAGAAGATGATGGCGAAGATGCGGGGGTAATAGTCGACAATACGCTTCAAAGCGAGGTATTTGTCTTTGGCGTTCACCATATAATAAATATGGTTTACGCTCTCGGCTCCTTCGTTGCGACTACCTACCACAATCTCCTTGTAGTCGTGCAGGTATTTCTTAGCCACACGTTCCACCTCTTTACTCATCGTGGCAGAGAACATCAGCGTATGATGATTAGCAGACAATGATTCAAAAATCTCGTTGATACTGTCTGAAAATCCCATGTTCAGCATTTCGTCAGCCTCGTCAAGCACAATATTCGTTACTTGTCCAAGTTGGGCTTTGCCACGATGCATCAGGTCGACAAGTCGTCCAGGAGTTGCCACGATAATCTGCACGCCTTTCTTTAAGGCACGTACCTGTGGCTCTATAGCAGCACCGCCGTAAACAGCCTCAACATGGACACCATCCATGTATTTGGCAAAATCGCGGATATCATCTGCTATCTGTAAGCACAGTTCTCGCGTAGGCGAGAGCACCAGTGCCTGGGTATCGCGCCATGATGTGTCTATGCGCTCCAACAAGGGAATACCAAATGCTGCGGTCTTACCTGTTCCCGTTTGCGCCAAAGCGATTACATCATTCTGATTCTCCAACAAATAGGGAATCACCGCCTCCTGTACAGGCATTGGCTGTACAAAACCTAATTCATCGATGGCCTTGCGAATTGCCTCACAAACGCCAAGTTCTTCAAATGTCTTCATCTATTATCTTACAACTTCAGTAAATTCCGGCTTTGCCCCTTCTTCCTTACCCACCGTTACAAAGATGGTAGAGACAGCCTCTTCACCGTTCATACCGCGACCCTTCACCGTAAATTGATAATCGGTGCTATCATCAGTAATACGTTTGCCAACGGTTGAGGGGGTACCAAGAGGGAACTGGTAACTCGAGCAGGCGGCATCAAAGATAGCTTTCTCCTCTTCAGTTACAGGCTGCTGAGCGGAATACTCAGGTAACTTGGAAACGACTCCCTCTTTATATCCGTTCTCTTTCAGGAAACGGTCAAGTTCTTTTGCAGCAGCGTCCACTCTAGCAGCACGGACACCATAACCTTTCTGAATCTTTGCATTGGGCAGGGCTTTCTTTAAATCTGCAGAAGAAGTGTTCAGCCCACCACTACCGAATGAGCAGAATGGCACAATGGTTTTCCCGTCAAAGTTCTGCTCTTTCAGGAGAGTAGCAATCGGAAGAGCGTATGTACCGCCCCAAATGGGATAACCTAGAAAAATTATGTCGTAATCCGCAATGTTCGACTTAAGAGGCTTCAGAGCTGGCATCTGACCACTCTGCCTCTCTTTATTGCTGCGCTGTATAGTTGCCTGGAAGTCTCCAGAATAAGGCTCTACAGCCTCAATACTTTCAATATCAGCACCTAACTGTTTCTGCAGTTCTTCTGCTACGACTTTTGTTGTTCCACCTTCGGAAAAATAAAGCACTAGTTTCTTTTGTGCATAACCTGCTGTTATGCATGTTGTCATTACGAGTGATAATAATAGTTTCTTCATAAGTTATTGTTTTGTGGGTTTATTGTTTAATTTCTATTTCGCTTGCAAAGATACAAAAATATTTGTAACTTTGCAAACATTATGAAGATATGTGTATTTTGTTCTGCTAATGAGCAGATTGATCCTGAGTTTTTTGCGATGACAGAAGAACTTGGGAAATGGGCCGCCACCAACAATCACAGCATTGTTTATGGCGGTGTGAACCAAGGGCTTATGGAGTGTTTGGCTAAAGCAACAAAGAAGGATGGAGGCCGCACGATAGGTGTCGTGCCTATGATGGTGGAAAAGAGTGGACGCACAAGCGACTATGTAGATGTGGAGATTCCTTGCGATAATCTCACAGACCGCAAACAACTGATGATGGATCAGAGCGATGTGTTTATCGCCCTGCCTGGAGGTATCGGCACTATTGACGAAGTGTTTACCGTTGCAGCATCAGCAACAATCGGGTATCATCAGAAGATGGTCATTCTGTATAATATGAAAGGCTTCTGGAACCATTTGATTGCCCTACTTGACGATTTGCAGGCAAAAGGAATGATTCGCGGTGATTGGCACCAGTATATAAAAACAGCTGATTCCATCGAAGAAATCAGCCAAATAATAAAAATTTAGGGCCTTGCAAGTAGCAAGGCTCTTTCTTTTCAATTAATAAGGTGAAATGTTATTCAATTCACCTATTTTACCCTCAACAACAGGATTCGTCATAAGTTTCTTGAAGTCTTCAAGGGTGATGTGGGTCTTTGGAGTAAAGTCCCCAGAAGTCATATACTCCAAGATACTGCGATAGAAGGCGCGGCCTTCTGGATAGGATGTGGCAGCCTCAAGATCGGCCATACATACCAGTAACTTGCCTTTATCCACTTGAAATTCGAAGACAAGGCCGAGTTTATGATTACGTTCCACGTTATCGATAACCTGTATGATAGGACGATAGTCAGGGCTAGTATTGTCGAGTATCATCGGATGACTGGCTTTGATAATAGGAAACCATTGCCAATTGGTATGCATTTCTGTAGGAAAACCATTAAATATGGGGTGATTCGGATCTGTCAAAATACCTAGGGTTCCTGGTGAAACAGGCTTTTTATTATTCTCGGAAATGGTTTTGAACATACGATAGTTCCAATAATCGGTGGTAAAGAGTCCGCCAACACAGAGATCGGTAGAATCAGGCATTAACAATACACTCTTACCTTTCTGCAGCTGACCAATGGCAATATCGTTTAGTTCATTCGTCACCATTACCAAACTCTCCAGTTTACTCAAATCACTCCAAGCTGGATAAACCCAGAGATCGTAAGTATTGTGATAGGGTGCGCCGAAATACTCCGTTTCGCCTATAGAAAGGCTGAGCTGAAGTTTGGTTGGCTTGTCAAAGGCTGAGAGGTCGATGCAGAGTTCTCCAGCAGTGAAAAGGCCTTCTGTAGAAGGCAGTAGAATATTTCCTGATGCAACGCCTTTCGAGCCAGAAGTCAGTTGCCAACATAATGTCTTTCCATTCAACGATTCCCCACTATAGTTAGCTACCTGAATCCAAGCTCTGATGCCTTCTTGGTTGGTGAAACAAAATCTGTCGGCTATGAGTAGCGGTACTACAGGGGCGCACCACTGTCGCCACTCACGCTCCGTACAAATGCCTTTCGGTTCCATAAAGGCATTGAGAATACCCACGTAAGCAGAGCCTTGCCCAGGATAATCTTGCAAATCAAGAAGCTGGAAACCTGCCATGTTTCTAGTGCGCAAATCCATCTCTATGTCTTGTTTATAGAGCTGGAGCGACCAGAGTCCGCTTGCCTTATGAAAGTCTTTTGCTTGATCTAACATACCAGCCTTCTCTAGGCGATTGCGGAACACCTCCATATTATAAGGATAAAGCACACCTGTGTATTTCTTGATTTCATCGTAATCGGGATAAGTCTGGAATTGAGCCGTTTCGTGTGAAATGACAGGAACGGCCTTAGTCCATGCAGTCCCTTCTGGGTAGGCTAATTGACAGCCTTCCTCAAAGTTCATCATCGTATTAGGATAAAAATGATTTATAACACCACCGTCAGCGGCATCTGCAAACGAGAACGAGCCTCGGGTGTGGGTGTTATAATTTCCCCATCCCTCACCACCTACACGACAAGTGGTAAAATAATCCATTCCTTTTTTCACGCCTTGATAACCCAAATAGTAATTGGAGCCGAAAGTATAAAACTTGTCCGGGGCAATCTTGCGGAAATCTTCGACGAATTCTGCCATTTTTTCTATTGAGCCCCAAAGCTCGTTGCCGAGTGCAAACATACGAAACGAAGGATGATGACCATAGGTTCGCAATATATTCACTCCTTCTTTATGTAGGAAGGTCATCAGCGTATCGTCTTGCTCATCAAAGCTACCCCAGAAGGGAAGCTCGGGCTGCATGATAATGCCCAACTCATCAGCAGCTACGAATGCTGCCTCTGGCGGACACCAGGAATGAAAACGGATGTGGTTAATACCATATGCACCACAAGTGCCAAGATATTTCCTCCACGACTCTACATCCATTGCCACATGACCTGTCAACGGCCATACACAAGCATCGTGCTTACCCCTTAAATAGATGACATGTCCATTAGCATAAAAATGCTGGCCTTCGATATGGAAATCACGGAAGTTCTGGTGTACTACTTTTACCTGTGACGGTGAAGGGAGTTGTGTTGACAGTTCGATTTTACCGATGATACCATTCCAGTTTGTTTGAGTGCTCTCGGTATAGGCGTGACTACTTTCGTAAAGTTGCTCAGGCACTCCGTAACCATTATCAATCATGATGGTAAGCTGGTGCTTACCAGGTTTAAGCCATTTGGAGAGTTCAAATATCTGAGGAGTAGATATATCGTTTGAGGAAGCTGCGAATTTTCCATCCACATAAACTTCCGATGGCTTTGTACGTTCCAGAGTCAGATAAACAGGCTTACCTTTCCAAGAAACAGGGATATCCACCTCTTTCTGATACCACGCTCGTCCCTTGTACGACCAAAGTCGCGATAATTGGGTGGTTTCCTCACTTCTTGCAGTATAATCACCCTTCTTATTGGTATCGGTTGTTCCTGGCAGTTGGATTGTTTCCGTTAATTGAGTCCCTGCCTGGATTGTTTTGTTACGATCAAGAGCGAACAGCCAAGTGCCACTCAGATCAATGTATTTCGGCAGAGCCTCCGCCTGCATATTCAGGCAGAGGCCAGCCATTAGTAGTATAGTAGTTAGTTTTTTCATTCGGTCTTCAGTTTCTTTTATTCTTCACTCATTTTGCGCCAATCTCCTTGATTAATCTGTCGGCCTTACCCCAGCTTTCCATCATATAGAGCACGTAACGGATGTCTACACCGATACAGCGGGCCAATTGTGAGTCGAAGAAAATGTCAGAACTCAGGCTATCCCAGTTGCCGTCAAAAGCGAGACCTATAAGTTCACCTTTGCCATTAAACATAGGTGAGCCAGAGTTTCCACCTGTTATGTCATTGTTTGAAAGGAAGCAAAGATGCATCTTACCCGTAGTCTTATCAGTATATTTGCCAAAATCCTTCGCAGAGAGCAGTTCCTTCATGATAGGTTCTGCCTCATAGTCGATTACCCCTTGCTCTCCTTGCTTCATTTTCTCAACAATACTCTCTGCAGTAGTATAATAACCTGAGGGCTTGCCTGCCAACAGATATTCACCCACCTGGCCATAAGAGAGACGCATAGTGAAGTTGGCATCGCTATAGTTAGGCATATCCTCTTCCATGCGTAATTTGGCAGCACAGAGGTAACGTTCCTGAATATCGATAGAATCAATAGTTGAAATAATGTCAGTCCGTATATCGGCAAGGGTACTGATAAGGCTTTCGCCATACATCACCGCAGGATCCTTATGATATCCCTTCTTATTTACATAGATTTTCTTGCCACTTTTCATTAGTTTCGACTTCTTATAAAGCTCATTTACGAACTTCTGATAGTCACCCTTATAGTCGTGATCGATAATATTATAGAAGTCGGGCTGATATTTTATTTCCACCTGATCACGATAGTGCTTCAGCAGGGCTGCAAGAATCTCACGGTCTGTATCATAGTCCCACTCATCAGAATTGTTCTTGAACTCGATATAGTTGCTCTTGGGCTTACCATCTTTGCCTTTAATGATAGCGCCATTCTGTACACGAACAGCCCTACGGGTCATCTCATCGGTGTTGCGTCTACCAAAAGTCTCATTATAGAAAGTCAATGCTCGCACGGCATTAAAGCGCCTCTCATAAAGCTTTTCTAGCTTTTCAAAGTCGAGTTTACCCATCAAAAAGCCTGTAGAATCCTGCCACTGGCGAATTTTCTGTTCAAACTGTGCCTTCTGTTGGATAAGTCCGATGGAGTCGATACATTTGTTCATTCCGATGGAGTTCTTCCAGTAATTGGAACTCTGAGCGTATTTTGAGTCGTACTTAATACGTACGGCCTCGTCAGCACGCATATGACGAATCATAATATCCTGCTTTACCTCACGAGTCTGGTAACGGGGTTTGTTCTCAGCATCGCGACGTTCCTTAATACCATAGCTCGACAAATAGCGGCTTGTACTACCAGGATAGCCTATAGTCATAGAGAAAGAACCTGGCACATAGCCTTGCAATGAAACTGGCGCCCACATTCTAGGCTTCATCGGAACATTGTCTTTAGAATATTTTGCAGGTCCACCCGTCTTAGGGTCTACATAAACACGAAATACAGAAAAGTCGCAAGTCTGACGAGGCCACATCCAATTGTCGGTCTCACCACCAAATTTACCCATTGACTTGGGTAAGGCAAACACCAAACGAACATCATGATAGTCGCGATAGGTGGTAAGATAATACTGATTCCCTTCGTAAAAAGGCTTGATTTCCACACGCAACGTTGAATCTTGCTTTGCAATTTCTTTCAACATCATATTCTCTATGGAATCAACAAAATGCGAGCGTTCCACCTCTGCCAGTTTGTTCAGTCCCAATGAATCAAGATAAGCAGTGATATCCTTTTGCTCCACCATAAAACTGACAAAGAGGTCCTCATTAGGCAGTTCCTCCTCGTAACTATTGGAAACAAAACCATTAAGCATGTAGTCGTGCTCTACGGTAGAATGGCTGCGTATGGCCTCAAAACCACAATGATGGTTAGTGAAAACCAATCCGTTAGGTGATACTACAACACCAGAACAATAACCACCAAAGTTAACAACGCAGTTCTTAATAGCATTATCGCCTTGATAAAGCGCGCTATAAGGAAGTTCAAAATTCTCCTGCTTCATCGTCTCGTAGACAGCATTCGGCAGGTTGTAAAGTGTCCACATGCCTTCATCTGCATGAACTGATGAAAGACTACATATTAACACTAATGTAAAAAGTAATTTTTTCATATCTTGTTATTTTTTGAATTTCTTTCCGATAATGGGAATACTGCTGAGTGGAAAGTCTTTTTTTACCAGATAAGCAACAAAGACTCCTACCAATAAGGTATTCACAGATATGGCAAGCCAGGTCATCAGCAAATTGTTTGATATCTGAATTCCAACAAAGAGAAGGATGGCTATTAACAGATAAACAGTCATGTCCTTAATCGGATAAGCAATAGGGTAGTATCGCTGGCCTATAAAGTAGGATAGGACCATCGAAGTCGCGTATGCCGCAAATCCTGCCCACGCACATGCCATATAACTAAAACTGGGAATCATCAGAACATCTATCGTTATGAGTACCACGGCTCCGATACCAGAGAAGTACGCTCCCCATATTGTTCTGTCTGTGAGTTTGTACCAAAATGAGAGATTGAAGAATACACCAAACATAATCTCTGCTGCCATTACAATAGGTACAACACGAAGCCCCTCCCAATAGGTTTCGCCAACCACATATTTAAGAATGTCAAGATAGCCCATCACCACTAGGAAAGCCAATAACGTAAATATCAGATAAAACTTCATGGCCTGAGCATACATCTCCCGATTATCCTTTTCTTTTGATTTTCCAAACACAAAAGGCTCATAGGCGAAACGAAAAGCCTGAGTTATCATCACCATAATCATGGCTATTTTTATACATGCTCCATAGATACCAAGTTGCTCGCGTGCCTCATCCTGCGATCCATCGAAAAGGTAGGGGAAAAGTATTTGTGAAGCAGCCTGATTCAATTGTCCCGCCAATCCCATCACGAGTAGCGGCCAAGTATAAGTAAGCATACGCTTACATGTAGCCTTCTCGATTCTAAAGGAATTCGTCCCCCACTCTTTCCAGAGCAGCAATAAAGTGACAATTGTACATAACAAGTTAATATAGAAAACAAAAGCCACATCAAGTGTAAACTGCTCATCATAGATACCAAATAGATTCAGTTTCAGGGCAGGTAATACAATAAGATATAGAATATTAAGCGTAATGTTCATCAGAATGTTTATAACCTTCAGCAAGGCAAAACGCAGGGGTTTGTGTAGATATCGTAAATAGGCAAACGGGATTGCCATAAATGCGTCGATGGCAACAGTGGCATACATCACCCCTATATACTCCGGATGGTCAGCATAACCTGCGGCACTTGCTATCGGATGTAGAAACAATAAAACCAGAATTGTCGAGATAAGTGATGTCATCATCACCATTGCCAATGTGGTAGAATAGACCTTCTTAGGATCCTCACCCTCTTTGCTCATAAAGCGAAAGAAAGTGGTCTCCATACCAAAGGTCAGTAGGATGATAAGTATCGACACATAAGCATAGACATTTGTGATAATACCATATTCTCCTCCAGACGCTGCGAATCGTACCGTCTGGATAGGTACCAACAGATAATTGATAAATCGGGCAACAATACTACTCAGCCCATAAATCGCCGTGTCTTTTGCTAATGATTTTAGATTTGCCATAACTTAACTAAAGAATAAATACGCTATTGCAATGGCAGCAATGATACCTGCCAAGTCTGCCAAGAGACCGCATGCTACAGCATGACGGGTTTTCACAATACCTACACTGCCAAAATATACAGCCAAGATATAGAATGTGGTATCAGTAGAACCTTGGAAAATACAACTCAAACGCCCCACAAAAGAATCTGCGCCATATGTAGTCATGGCATCAACCATCATACCTCGAGCACCACTGCCAGAGAGAGGCTTCATCAGCGCTGTAGGCAGGGCTGCAACAAAGTCGCTGTTACCACCACAAGCCTCAACGCCATAACGAATGCCGTCGATTATCATATCCATTGCGCCTGAAGCACGAAAAACGCCTATGCCAACAAGGATCGCTACGAGATAAGGGATAATTCTGACTGCTGTTTGAAAGCCCTCCTTCGCCCCCTCAATAAAGGCATCGTAGACATTAATTTTCTTTCTAACTCCTGCCAGAATGAAAGCTATGATAATTACCATCAACAGGATATTGGCTGATGAGGTACTTACACGATTCATCAGCAAAGAGTCCATTTGCCCAAGGCTCCAAATGATACCAGCCACAACTATAGCAGCCCCACCAAGTGTAAGTAGGATGGTGCGATTTAGCAGATTAATTTTCTGGAAGAGACTCGTAATGGTAATACCTGCAAGGGTCGAGAAGAATGTAGCCAACAAAATGGGGATGAAGATGTCTGTTGGCTGAGCGGCTCCCATCTGGGCACGATACACCATGATAGAAATTGGTATCAGTGTTAATCCTGAAGTGTTCAGCACAAGAAACATAATCATCGGATTTGTTGCCGTATCTTTCTTGTGGTTCAGTTCTTGAAGCTGCTCCATAGCTTTCAGTCCCAAAGGCGTAGCAGCATTGTCAAGCCCCAGCATATTCGCTGCTATGTTCATAAAGATGGAACCCGTAACAGGATGCCCCTTGGGAATATCAGGAAACAGCTTTGTGAAGATAGGACTCAGGAGACGGGCCAGTACATTCACGACACCGCCCTTCTCACCTATTTTCATGATACCCAACCAGAGTGACAACACACCGGTTAATCCTAAGGAAATCTCGAAGGCTGTTTTCGACGATGAAAATGTTGAATCCATCATAGCAGGGAATACATCGAAGTCTCCCCAGAACACTAGTTTCACCAGCGCAATCACAAACGCCACGATGAAAAACGCTACCCAAATCCAGTTTAATACCATATTGACTGCAAAATTACAAATTATTCCGAAAATATGCAAGCGGATTCATTCCTTTTGTATGTTTTAAGGCAAAAAAGGAGGCGTCAACTCACGCAGACGCCCTCCCAGACTAGTATTTAAGTATTTGATGAAATATCGTCTTTATTGACCTGTATACTCACGTACCATCTCATCGGTGATGGGGCCTCTGTATCTATACCACTCATCTGCGTCGACAATGCCGCGAACAAACATTGTGAAACCCGGATACTCATTGCCACGCATATCTTCAAGCGTGTATTTGTTATTTATATGGGTACGCTCGTCGCACCAGCTATAGTCGTCTTGTACTGCAACCTTTGCTGTAGCCTTGCCCTTTTCGCACTCTAATTCTACCCAAACTTTCTCCTCGCCAATAAGCTTGTAAACCAAAACGGGGATATTCTTGGCAACTTCCTTTACTGAAGAACCCCATATATTGTTTACCTCAAAGGTGGCCGGAACACAACCTATAAAGGTATATTTATCGCCCGTATTTTCGGTATTAATCATCGACATCGTCGTAATGCCTAAGTTTGGATTAACTTCTTTAAATAGTGCGTGAACCTCTTCACCCGCAACAGTTAATGGCAACGTACCACCAGCAGCACGCAAAGTAATCCTTACCTTCGAATTATTCTCAATCAACTTCACATCGAACACGACGTCATTGAAATCAAAGTCACTATTCTGCGTCACAGACAGGTCCTCGCAAATTACGCGAATCACGTCTGGATCTGACACATCTGGAGGCGTGTCTCCAAATCCTGGATTACATGGAGTGGTTGGAATCGTAATCTTTGGCTTGCCAGAGTTGAATCCTGCAGCATATATATTGTTCTTCGAACAACCATTCTGGTAATGAATATATGGATATGCGCCACTATAACCTTGAGGGAAGTGTGTCTCAGCAGAAACATAAAGTTTGCCTCCATAGGCCACGTTACCATGACCTTCTTTCGTCTGGACAATATTCTTGGCCTGGAGCACGGCATAATCACTTCCAACACCATGAAAACCATAGCCATTCTCTTCGATTCCGCTGCCAAGCGCATTCATCATAGCTGTCTCCGTAACTTTAAACAAGGCCTTTGAACCCATTTCAACCTTAAAGGGGCCACCTTGGAAAGTTACGTTATTACCATTGTTGTCTTTGGCAACAAAATCTCCGCCACCATAGAAGTTCTTGGTTAACACACCACCGCCAGAATCAATCTTGAAACTACCACGGCTATCAGCAATATTGATGCAGAAGTTCTCATGAACGGTGAGAAAACAGTTATTGATAACACTACTACTTGTGGCAGTATAGGTGTAGTTTTCTGTAGTAAAATGTCCGTTGTTCACCCAAATGTTGGCATTACTATTAATGATTGTCTCACCATAGACTGTCCATTCTGCATTATTCTGAACGCGACCACTACCTGCAGTAACCAAACGACCCGTCTTTCTCTCAGGAGTTCCTGATGTAATAGTCCCATCATTTACCAGAACCGACTGCCTGTTGGCAACAAACACCTCACCACTTGTGGTCAGAGTTCCACAATTATAAAACAGACTTGTGTTGTTGACCTCGAAACTCTTACATTCGATATCACCATGATTATAAAGTTTGGCTGTATTGTCTAACTTTACACGCCCTGTTGTTCCTTTGGCAATCAACTTCGCCGTGGGCGCCATATAGAGATTAAACTTAATGGTGCTTGCAGCGTCGTCTCTCAGTTTTAAAGTGGCACCTTCAAGAAGATAGACATTTGTATTAGGAGACACATAGAAACTTCTGCTGGAGAAATCGTTATTTCCTTTTATATAGAGCGTACCACCAGAATTGTTTGATCCCCAGATGTTTACATCACCTTTCCATGACGGATCGAGATAACTTGTCCCCTTTGCATATCCACTTTGGCCATATCCTGACACTTCTGCATACGACTTTACTCCACTAGGTACATTTGCAAGGAAGTTACTGCTTGCTGCATCTGAAGGGAATGTATATGGTCGGGTTTTCCATTGACCATTTTCCTGATACCACTCTACAGGCTGCATAGAGCCTTTATAGTCTGCGTAATCACTTTTTGCACGGGTTACAGCTCTTGAACTTACTGCTTTTGATTCACCAAAACCCCATTCGTTTTCAGGGTCTGGCTGTCCGAAGGCGGTTACGAAGGCTTTTTGATAGGTTTCAATCACGTTCTTCTGGGCTTGCGCCTCAAAACCTATTTCGTGTGTACAGCTGGTAAAAAGCCCACAAAAGGCAATTGCGGCTACGCTGGTCATCAAATACTTCTTCATACTCAACTTCTTTAGAATAATAAGCTTCCCAAATATAGATGTCATTATTTGTGCAAAAATACAAAAAAATTTTATTTGTTATAACTTCCACACCTTATATTTAACAGAAATTCACGGAAACGTTTACATTCTCTTCACATAAAAAAGAGGCCCCTGCTCACGCAGACGCCCCCTCCCTTAATTTAGTTATTTTAAGTATCTGATATGTTATTATTCAATAACCTTGCCAACAACATAGTTTGTTGCCCAAGTATCGATGTCATTTTTATTAACCCAATTCGTAAACTGTGGATGAGCCTCCTCAATATTTGTACGCTCAACACACCACTTATAGCTCTTGGGGACACAAATTTTCTGAGGAGCAGCTCCAGCTGTAGCAGCCAACTCGTAGCTTACAACCTCACCTGCATTATTTTTTTTGCTAACCACAATGGGGATATCAATGAGGCGAGCATAGCCCGTCTTAGTAGGCAGAGCATAGTTACAGTTCGTGTTCATCGTTCCCGTATGAGAGTGAATGTCTTCGCCAGCAACTGTCACATCAAGTGTACCACCAGCAGAAAGAATGGTAATATCACACGTTCCGTCTGTATAGATTGTGGCATCGAATACAATATCATTGAAGTCAAAATCATCAACAGTACCTAAATCCTCACAAATAATACGACCAGTCTCCTTCACCACTTTATCGGGTTCGTTAACAGGATAAGCAGGAGTGATTTTAACGATCCAGTCGTTGAAAATATAATCACGATCAACAAACTTGTCGCCCTTCAAATATCCCTTACCAACCTGTTGTGTCTCGTTAGATTCTGACTCAAAGTCGAAGCCTACATAATATGAGCCTTTCCACTCAAGAATATAATAGTTATGATCATACCAGTGCTGAGGTTCTGACCAACTGTTGTGGAATGAGAACTGAGATGTGCTACTTCCCACCATCAGCATCATCTGGTCATCCTGATATACTTTGTCTGTATTCAAATTAGGGCCACTAAGAGCACCTGTCCATACTTGATCGTATTTGCCACCAGAATAATCACCATAGTTAAAGTTCCTGATATGATCATGATTAGGGCCACAAGCTAACTGGTCCATCTGGTTACTACCAACGATACCCGTCTGCACGGTGCCATCCTGTTTTTTCCAAGAACTATATGATGCCACTCCTTTATAAACCTGCTGTACAAAGAAGTCTGTAAAATTCAAATTGATGGGAGATGGTTCTCTTCTAACCTTGCTGAACTCTGCTATGACCTCAGCGGCTTCATTGGGATTTCCACCCTGGTTAATGGGTTTTGGAATAACAATTCCCTCATACTCAGATTTACCCGCCCAAAGTTTTGCATCGGTATCAGCAGCACGAGTGCGTGTGCGGACTTTGTCGAATCCCCATGTGTGGTTAGAGGCGATGGTACCATACTTTGCTTTGAACGCGTCTGAATACGCTTGCTTCTGTTGATCGATCTCCGCATTGGAGTTGTAGAGGTCTTCATTCTTTGAGCAACTTGCAGTTGTAGCAGCTAAGGCAATGGCTGCAAGGCCTGTCATCAAATACTTTTTCATTTCTTCATTTTCTTATTATGTTATTATTCGATGTTCTAAATATTTACATGTTTCTAATTGGTTAATAAATGAACTTTAATGGTTCTTTGTTCTTTGGATTTGGTTGCAAAATTAATAAAAAAAGAATTATAGCGCAATCGTTTTCTAGTTAAATAAAGTTAATTGGCATTTCAAACATTTGAAGAATTAATTAGTTCGTCGATAATAATTGCCAATTTTATATAATGACACCATCTTTAAAAAGATGCAAAACAGAAAAATTTGTGAATATTTATTCTTTCCCATATTAAAACCAAAAGGACATGGAGTTTAGTCCGCTTAAAGTGGAACTTTACTCGGAGTAAACTCCCTTCTATTTCCAACAGCACATATTTTTACATATTAATTAAAGTCTAATCATTATAAAGCGCTTCCCCAAGAAGCAAGAGGACGTCTGCTCACGCAGACGCCCCCTCTTTCATGTGCAAATTTTTGTGTATTTGATTTATAGAATTTTCTATATTAAGGAATATACGTAATACAGTCTATAGAGAATGGGTTGTTATTATTTGCTGTTTGTATTACAAATCCTCCCTTGCTAACAATAGCAGACTTGACGCTGCTCGAAAGTTTAAACTCCACGTAGCCTGGGAAATTCTGAGGCTGAGGGTTATAACTTATGGTGTTACTATTACCCCATTCTGGTATGTTAATTGCTCCAGACCAATCCTTCTTCTGTAGCGCTATATGCCAATATGAGGTGCTTGTTGAAGACGTCAGATAAATGCGGATTTTACTTTTTGACGTTGCATTAGCAAGGATACTTCCTGAGAACGATACCTCGAACTGGCCTTTTTTAGGACCAACCCACAGCTGCGTTCCCTCATAAGGAGAAATTTCTTCGATATCCGTCATGTAGAACCAGCCCTGATATTTGTCAGCATAGGCAAGAGGAGAGCGATTGTCGCCATAGAGATTGAAGTTTTCAACATCGCCTCCCCAGACGTCGGTATTTCTATTGCCCACATAAGTGGGGAAGCGGGTGTATGCGTCCCTAATGTTGACACGCTCCTGAACCCAAGGCGTTCCTATAGGGGCGAGAAGAATGTGTGGTGCAGACTGTGTTCCCGAGTTGACGATGATGAGGTTACCTTTGCTGTCGAGCACAAAGTTTCCGTTCTCGTCTTTCTTGTACTCATGAATCTCCTTATTATTAAGGCGCGCTCCAACGGTTACCTCATCTGTCGCCCATTTCACATCGATAGGAATGTTATTGATGGTATAATTGGTTCCTCCCAATTCGCTGGTATAATCAAACATCTTATAAACGTAAGGCTGACCTGTTACACGAGAAAGAGTACCAGCCACATTGGATGCTTCGCCAACAGTATTGACGACGGTTGTCATACCCACACCAAAAGAGTCGTGCACGTCGCCAAACTTACTTCCTGCAATCTTCAGCGGGATAGTGCCACCAGCAGCCAACAGAGCAATCTCTACGCGATAGGTCTTGGCACCAGCAGGAACGTATTTTTTAGCGTCTGTGGTAGCCTCTTCGTTTATCTCGTATTTACCATCCTGCCAAATGATGGCATCGAACACGGCATCATTGTAGTCAAGGTCTTCGCGAGTTGCCTTATAAAGATCCTCAACGAATACGCGACCCATACTCATGATACGATGGATGGTAGCTGTATATTTCTTGCTGGTAGTAGTCTCTTCCTTATCCTTATCCTTATCCCCCGAAGTGTCTCTCTTCGTGCCAGGAATCACTCTGACAATCCAATCGCTGTAATAGCCATCAGCACATGAACTCAGCTTTACGAAAACTTTGTCTGCCTTACCTGCTACAGGCAGGTAGCCATCATCGAGCAAACCTTGTATAACGCTGGCAGAAGGCGTGTTGTTGTACTCCTTCTTGTCACCACAATACCTGTTCATGCTGGAATTCAGATAACGATACCGTTTACCATTAAAGTTATAATATTCGTTAGCATAAACATCGTCATCGATAAGTTGCTCGAAATCGAAGCCTACAAACCACATGCCGGAAACGTTGGCATTACTACCGCCCGAACCGTCCCACTCCTGAATCACACTACCAGGAATGATTACATACCTATTATTAAAGCCCACAGAACCATTAGAATTCCAATAGCCAAAACAATCGCTCTTCGAATTGACCATCAGCATAATCTGGTCGCTGTGTTTAGAACCGCCATTAACGGGCTGACCGTTATTAAGAACGTTATTGTTCCAAGTGGCTGTACCATTGTTGAAGTTGTTGATATGGTCATAATAGTTCAAGCTCTCTGCGCCAGCACTATACGAGCCACAGGTAAGTTTATCCATTTGATTGCTTCCAACCATCGTTGTAATGCCATCAGCAGCAGTATACTTCTCTGGAGAGTTGGCCCCGACCTTGTCACCACCCTTATATACTTGTTGCACAAAGAAGTTTGCATAGTCAAATGCAACCCCTTCTGGATTTGGATGTGCCTGGAAATAACGACGGACTTTGTCTTTCTGTGCCTCAGTGAGAGGATCGGGCACAACCCAAGTTGTAGCCCATTCATTGGCATTGGCATCGTGCCCACGCGTCAGCGCTTGCACATCAGCGGTACTTGTGCCACCAAGTTCTACGCTAATCGGCGTAAAGCCCCAGTTGTGCTGAGGATCGATAGGCCCATAGAGTTTATTGAAAACTTTTTCAAAAGTCTGTATCTTCTCATCATAAAGACTATCATACCCTGTATCGTGATCAGTACAACTGGCAAGATATAATCCAGCTACGAGAGCTAAAGTTCCAAAAATCAAACACTTTCTCATTGCACAAAAACACTTAATAGATGTTACGTAACTTAATATATATAGAATCGATTCGGGTGCAAATTTAAGCAAAAAACTTCCAAGTTGTATCTGTTTTAATGTTAAAATCTTTAAAACACCTCTATTTCTGTATCATGTATGCGATTATTTTTGTAATTTTGGCGCGGAATCATTCTAATCAGATTTGCTTGATATGAAAAAGGTCGCTTATGTTTTTGCTATATTCATCTGTATCTGTGCTTTAACTGGTTTAGGCACATCCTGCAATAAAAATGTTTTTGACATTGATATCTATGATACACTTGCCAAAATCAAGTCGCCTGTTGACACCGTTGACCCCAACCATACATGGATTCTGTCGGAGAAAAAGACATTAAAAGTAAATGTAAATGCTGGTGTGGGGGCTAAGATGCTGCAGATATTAACAGACGACCCCGTTGTAACGACTGAAGCAACGGTATTGGCGCAAAAAAGTGTGCGTGACGGCGACCAGTTCTCGATAAACATTTCCTATCCACAGCGACTGAACACACTTTATGCTGCACTCATTGATGCCAATGGACGCTATACAATATCGAGTTTCAGACCTGCGTTCTCAAATCGTGTGGATTTCTCAAATTCCATTTATCAGTCACAATCATTAAGCTACACGCCATTACCACATTATTACGCTTTCTGCTATGAGCAGGAATTCCCCGAATTTGGCGATTATGACTACAACGATGTTGTGATGCATATTGCCTTGGATCACTCTGTCGAAAAAATAATAAAGTTCCATGTCCGCCTTGCTGCCGTTGGCGCAGACGAGCCATTAGCTGGCGCCATCCGTTTGCCAAGTATCAAAATGGAAGACATTGATTCTGTATATACTGAAAATGACAAGTCGTTTAACGTAAACATGCATGGCGAGGAAATTGCCAAACAGAACATGTCAGTACACACATACAGAGACCTATTACTTGAGAGCAAGAAAGGTGAGCCTGTTCTGAACCTCTTTGCTGACGCCCATTGGGCAATGGGCGATATCAGGACTAATGAGTATGGCGTGTATAGCAGAAAACAATACAACGTAGCTTATGGTACAACCACTACTACAACAGAGCTGATGCCCCGCGAAATAACCTTTGCGATTAAAGTCAAAGACGATTTAGTGTTAAACTACCTGACTCTTGATGATATAGATCCGTTTATCATACGTATGTATGCCAATAACCGAAGGGAGATACACACTTTCCCCTATCGCACGGTAGACGCTCTTTATGAGAACAAATATGTTGATATACAAAATCTGCCATGGGCTTTGGTTATCCCCACAGGAGACTTCTGCCATCCGCTACATGGTCAGAATATCGGATTCCGTATGAAGACAGACTATAACGACTATGCTGAGATCCTGTTTGGTGCTTATTCCTATGAGGGACATTCTTTTGGCGAATGGTCTGTGAACAGAACCAAGGCTACAGATTGGTATCTGAAAGAGTACGGAACAAGAGGTCAGATTTTCATGTGGTAAATCAGTTCTTACCAAGCCACTACTCTGTTTGAACTTGCATTCGAGCCCTTATACCAATCAAGGGCTGTTTGTGCATTGTTGGCCCATGTACCAAACAGCTTATAGGCCAGCCCAATATTAGAATTCTCCTTGGGCCATTGCCATTTACCAAAGCTATCTGCATTGATAACGAGGTAGAGGGGAGCTTCTTCTTTATTGGCAGATTGTCTCAATGTTTGCGAAGAACCATCCCTACCCTTCTTACGCAAAGAGAAAGGAAGCTTATCAACTTCAACATCTGAATTACTGTAAGTAATCAAACCTAATACTTGAAAATCACGATCTTTTGAACTCGTATTAACTATTATATTCGAAGCAACACCCATAACTTCGTGTACTTCTTTTCCAAAATCCTCACCATTGTAAAGTACCTGAATCTCCTCTGAACTACCAACAGCTGCAACGTTTACAGAAATGGTATAAGTACCGTCGCCATTATCGAAAGGCATACTTACGCGAAGAACGACATCGTTATAATCAAAGTCACGAATAGAATAATTATCTGCAACTTCAAACGCATAATAAACACATCCGTTCTTGGGCGTAGACTGGGTACCTTCTAATTGGCAGAAACAAGTCTGACGATTCCCTTCAATATCTCCACAACTGCCATTCATCCAACCAGAGAGCATATCAAGCCCAGAAGCCCCAATAGGCACTTCAAGTTGTATATGGTCGAGTAAGAAGTCTGATGCATTACCAGAAGATGCACTAATCTGTGTACACCCACCTACTCTAAGACGTGCATTAGCCACATATTTATCGCCAGAAGGCCCCCATACACCAAAGTTACTGACGCTTATTCTCCCACTACAGTTTAATTCAGCGGCGTTACCCATATAGAGAACATTGCTGCCGTTACCCTGAAGAGTTAATGAACCACAACTAAGAGAACTTCCATCATCCATACGAGCATTCTGCCCCAACGTCAGATTATCAGAGACTCTGATTACCCCCCCATTCAAAATAGAAAGTGTTGAAGCATTGACCTCAGAGAAATATGCAGAGGCGAGGTTCACGAATTTGGCTGATGATTCATTTACAGCAGAACCAACAAGTTTGGTCGTGGGGGTTACGTTATCGCCAATGATTCCTGTATTATAAAGTGTTCCACTAACGATTGATACTTCACCAGTTGTCAGATGGCCTTCATTATAATTACAACCCGAAGCTTCACAACTGAATTCTACGATTCCATCACCAGATATTTCACCACCAGGCATCACATAGATTCTCCCCATAACAGTTGACTCACCCAATGGAGTAGTTGTCAACTTAAAGCCTTTCGGAACAATAATTTTCCCGCCATTGCCAACCACGATAACATTGCCCGCATTGATACGCTGATCATAAGTAAGTGTCCAAGTTGAGGTTACATAGACAGACATATTAGAATGTGTTCCAAGGAAAGGGATAAAGCCCGTATAAGAATCGCTGATCTTCAGTCTTGCTTCTGCATCATCAGCCAAATCCGGACTCAGTTCACTTGCCTCAGTCAATGTACCTGTAGTATATTTCGAGAGATCTGGCATACTTTGCGTGGGTACACTCCAATTGTTGCCCGTAGTAATGGTTGGCATGGTTGTAGAGGTTGAAATTTTACCACTAAACTTAGCCTGGCCATTCACTATAGGTACACATATTACATGTTGCTGGTCATCGTAGCAAGCGGCAAAAAGCTGACTAACATCAGCAGGTTTGGCCACATAGATAGTTTTCGACTCTCCTGATACGATGGTGGTCATGCCTAAATAGGTGATATTATTATCTGAAGCAGGATGGCTTTGATAGATATAAATGGTGTATTTAGAACCAGATAGAAAATCAACACTAATAGTAACAGGTATATTTGAAGCTGTACTCCAAGTCTGATTAGGATCGATATCCTTGCCACCCATAACAAGCGCTTTGAAATTCTCTGTTACTGGTAGATTGGAAGAATTTTCCTTGGAACAACTGGTTGCCATAAAAAAAATAAGAAAGGCAACCACGTATTTTGTCAAATTTCTCTGATTCATACGCCAGGTTTTTAGTAGGAGTGGACCAGCCAGGGCTTGAACCTGGGACCTCCAGATTATGAGTCTGTTGCTCTAACCAACTGAGCTACAAGTCCGGGATTTGGGTTGCAAAGATACAGCAAATTCATTAAATATCCAAATTTTTTTGTGGAAATAACGAAAAAATGCTTAACTTTGCGGCCTTATGAGAACTATTTGTCTGAATCAAGGGTCTTTTGAACTCCCAGAAAGCGTAGCAACGATAGGTGTCTTTGATGGGGTTCACGCAGGACATCAGTTGCTGATAGGAATGGTAAAAGATGAGGCTCATAGGACTGGGCTTAGTTCTATGGTTATCACATTCGATCGTCATCCCCGTCAGTTATTTGACCCTACATTTCGCCCTCAGGTGCTGACAACTTTAGAGGAGAAACAAGCCATTGTGGAATCACTTGGCATTGATGTATTTGTGGTTTTACCTTTTACTAAAGAGTTTGCAGAACTCACTGCTCACGTCTTTATGCAGAAAGTACTTCACCAACAATTGAACGTAAAGACACTCATAACTGGTTACGACAATCGTTTTGGTAGAAATCGTTCTGAAGGTTTCGAAGATTACGTTCGTTATGGCAAGGAGATGGGGATGAAAGTGCTTCGTGGTAAGGCAGCGATGATCGCTGACAGGAATATTACCATCAGTTCATCTGTCATCCGCCAATTGCTGTCAGAAGAAGGAAAAGTAGAACAGATGCCTCGATACCTTACCCGGAATTATCAATTATCAGGAGAAGTAACGCCTGGAGAGCATATTGGACGCCAATTAGGTTTTCCTACTGCCAATTTAGAACCTCTTTGCGCAGAAAAACTGCTTCCTGCCTCCGGGGCGTATGCTGTATGGGCAACATTGATGGACGGCCAGCGTCGCGCAGCTATGATGAATATTGGCACACGCCCTACATTCAAAGGCAAACAACAGACGCTAGAGGTGAACATTCTTGACTATGAGGCTAACCTTTATGGGCAAATAATAACAATCTCATTTGTAGCTCGTCTGCGCGAAGAAAGAAAATTCGATTCACCAGAGGCATTGGTAAACCAATTGAAGAAAGATCAAGAACAAGTAAAAAAGATATTGATATGAAGAATGCATTGATTTATATAGTTATCTTTGCAGCCATTCAACTCATTGTGAGATTTTTGGCACAAGGCATCTGGATGATAGTGATGGGAAAAGAAGCTCCAATGAATGCCACAAGTATGATTATTATGATGGCTGTATTCAGTATACTGACAATGGTTATCTTTTTATGGGCCAAGTGGAGTGTTATATCGCGCCATTGGGTAAGAACACGTCCTTGGTTTGTATTGTTTTGGTGCGTATTAGCAGCTTTGGGAGCACTTGTTCCATCTGTATGGCTTCAAGAACTTATGCCCGAGTTACCAAACCATGTTGAAGGTGAGTTCGATATGATTATGAAAGACCGCTGGGGCTATCTGGTAGTAGGTCTGCTGGCCCCTTTGGCTGAAGAGATGGTTTTTCGTGGTGCCATTCTTCGAAGTCTGCTCCGTTGGAAGACAAATCCTTGGGTTGGCATAATTATCTCAGCCATTCTCTTTGCAGTTATTCATATGAATCCTGCTCAGATGCCTCATGCTTTTCTCATCGGACTGCTTCTTGGCTGGATGTATTACCGTACCGACAGTATCGTGCCTGGTGTGGTTTACCATTGGATAAACAATACAGTGGCTTACGTATTATACAACCTCTATCCCAAGCCCGACCTCACACTGACAGACCTGTTTGGTAATGAACAACGCGTACTGATGGCCTTGGGATTCTCGTTACTCATTTTCCTGCCAGCATTATTCCAACTGAACCAGAGACTAAGTAAATGATTATAAAATAGAGAATTGAAGTGGGCTGCTCCCGTCTTACGGAGGCAGCCCATTCTTCTTCGTTAGTATTTTTCTGAAAATTTGAGAGAATGAAACTTCACAGTTTCGTTTGTGTTTAAAATGATTATTATAAAGAAAGCATAGAAAATGTTCTTATTCATAATAAGCAGGAGCCTCTGTGGGGGTTGTAGCCGTTTTCATGCTGTCCAACATATTCTCCGCCTGAATTGTCCCGAGGACGTTTACTGTGTCAACCTTTTGCTGATGATATTTAGCGTAGGCATCCTTTGGATCATCCCATCCGCGATCCCAAGGAGCCTGAGCTGCATTACCCAAGGTGAGAACGATAGCAACGATAGCCGCAGCTCTGAAAAGCGGCATCAGTCGACTTGTCAGAGTAACTACTTTTGCTTTAGGCTTTTCTTCGCCAACCATCTCAAGGATGCGGGCATCGAAATCGCCGCTCAGTGATTCCTCTTTTTGGAATTCGTAGGTAAACAACTCCTTGTATTTCTGCAATTCTGCAGGCACATTTTCCTGACTAAAAAATGCACGCAAGATAGCTTCCTCCTGCAGGGTTGTCTCTCCCTGCCAGTAGCGCTCTAAGAGTTGTTCGATGTACTTATAATCCATATTTCTCTTTTTCTATAAATTTCTGCCGAATGGCTTGGCGTGCTCGGAAGATATTAACCTTCACCTGCTCCTCGCTTATATCCATAACCTTTGCGATTTCTTTGTAGCTCTTACCCTCAAAGTCTCTGAGCTGCATCGCGCTTCGCTGCTTCTCCGGCAGTTCGTTAATGAGGTGGCGTATTAGCTGCATTCTATCTTGCTGCATGGCCTGTTCCTCTGGATTGGATGAATAGCTATAATCCGGAGCATCGTGTTCCCTCTCGTCCAAGCTTTGATTCTGGTTCTCCATCTTTTTCATCTTGTCGAGTGAGATGTTTCTACAGATGGTGAGGCAGAAAGCTTCTATCGATTCGATATTAACCCATTGTTCCCGCCTATTCCAGACTTTAATCATTGTTTCCTGTACAACATCCTCAGCCTCCGCAGGGTTGAGAGTGATGCGGAGAGCAAGCCGATACAACTCATTCTTGAGTGGCAGGACATCGTTCCGGAAACTGATTTTTTTCATCCTCTCTAATATAAATGACGATTGAAATGGAGAATAGTTACAAAAAGGCGAAAAAATTTTCGCCTTTTTTATCTTATCACTGTGCCAGAATTTCCATCGATAGCAGTAGCAAGGGTTATGATAACACGTGAAACGCCTGCATCAATAGCATTAAGTGCATTCTCTATCTTAGGAAGCATACCGCCACTAATAGTGCCATCTTCCTTATATTTTCTGAAATCCTCATGCGTAATCACGGAAATCACAGAGTCATCATTATCAGGATTACGAAGTACGCCTTTTTTCTCGAAACTAAAAATGAGGGTTACATCATAGTAGGGTGCAAGAGCCTTAGCAGTCTCAGAGGCAATAGTATCAGCATTGGTATTAAGAATATTACCCTGACCATCATGAGTAAGAGGCGCCATGACTGGCGTGATGCCTTCTTCAATCAACTTACTGAGCATTTTACCATCAGCATTGTCAACATCACCTACGAAACCAAAATCGATACCGTCTTTTAACGGACGTTTATGGCTACGGATAACATCCATATCAGCTCCTGTCAGCCCCAAGGCGTTTACACCATTCTTCTGAAGACGGGCCACGAGGTTCTTATTGACCAATCCACCATACACCATTGTCACCACATTGAGCATCTCAGCATCAGTGATTCTTCTGCCGTTTACCATTTTCGACTCAATTCCAAGGCTGGCCGCTACCTGAGTTGCACGACGACCGCCACCATGTACCAACACTTTCTTGCCATCAATGGCACTGAAATCCTTAAGAAGTTGCAAGAGTTGAGGTTCGTCTTCCACCACAGCCCCGCCTACTTTAACTATGGTTAATTTTTCTTTCATCATTCCAAATATGTATAACCGTAAAGTCCTGAACGATAATTAGACAGGAATTCCTTTCCCTCTTCAAGAGATATCTTACCCTGCTTGACACTCTTAGCTACCCAGACTTCCAACTGACGCACCAGTTTCTTAGGATCATATTGTACATAATCGAGCACTTCAGCGACAGTCTCGCCATCGATAATCTGATCAATGTGGTAGCTACCATCTTTCTCTGAGATATGTACAGCATTGGTATCACCAAACAGATTGTGCATGTCACCCAGAATCTCCTGATATGCACCTACAAGGAATACGCCTAGATAATAGGGTTCGTTTTTCTTCAGAGGGTGCACAGGTAGCGAATGCGAATTATTACGGTTGGTTACGAAGTTTGCGACCTTACCATCACTGTCACAGGTGATATCCTGAATTGTCGCATTGCGCGTGGGACGCTCATCAAGTCGCTGTATGGGCATAATAGGGAACAACTGATCGATGGCCCACGAGTCGGGTAGACTCTGAAAGAGTGAGAAGTTGCAGAAATATTTGTCAGCCAACAACTTGTCGATGTTCATCAACTCTTCAGGAATATGTTTCAGGCCCTTGGTAAGGATATTTATCTCGTGGCATACGCTCCAATACATAGACTCTATCTCTGCACGAGTCCTTAAATCCACGATACCATGCGAGAACAAATCAAGCACCTCTTCACGTATCTGCTCTGCGTCGTGCCAGTCTTCGAGCACGTTGCGCGGCGAGAGGTTGTCCCATATCTCATAGAGGTCTTTCACCAACTGATGACTGTTCTCATCAGGCTCAAACTCCTCTGGCATCTCTGGCAGCGAGGCCGTCTCCAGCACGTCAATCACCAACACAGAATGGTGAGCAGCGAGTGAGCGTCCGCTCTCGGTAATAATATTCGGATGAGGTAGATTGTTCTTATTCGCAGCCTCAACGAAGGTATAGATACAGTCGTTTACATACTCCTGAATACTATAGTTCACAGAACTCTCACTTGAAGGAGAACGCGTTCCGTCATAGTCCACACCAAGACCACCGCCGCAGTCTACGAAGTCCACATTGTACCCCATCTTGTGCAGCTGGATATAAAATTGAGATGCTTCGCGAAGAGCAGTCTGTATACGGCGTATCTTTGTGATTTGCGAACCGATATGGAAATGGATGAGTCGCAGACAATCACGCATGTCCTTCTTATCCAACAACTCGAGTGCTTCAAGAAGTTCTGCACTTGTCAGACCAAACTTTGAGGCGTCACCACCACTCTCTTCCCATTTGCCAGATCCACTTGAAGCTAGCTTGATGCGGATACCGATGTTGGGGCGGATGTTCATCTTCTTGGCCACCTTGGCAATGATTTCCAGTTCATTCAGTTTCTCTACAACGATAAAGATGCGCTTACCCATCTTTTGTGCGAGTAAGGCCAATTCTATATAGCTCTGATCTTTATAGCCATTGCACACGATGATAGAATCGCTCTGACACTGCACGGCAATAACAGCATGCAGTTCAGGTTTTGAACCTGCTTCAACGCCAAGATTGAATTTCTTTCCATGACTGATGATCTCCTCCACAACAGGCTGTATCTGATTCACCTTAATAGGATAGACCACATAGTTCTCGCCCTTGTACTCGTATTCCTCGGCTGCTCTTTTAAAGCAACTCCACGTTTTCTCGATACGGTTATCCAGAATGTCGGGGAATCGAAGCAGTACTGGAGGCGTGACATCACGCAATGCCAACTCGTCCATCACTTCACGTAAATCTATCTCTGTCTTATTCTTACAGGGAGTGACATAGACATCGCCTTTTTCGTTGATGCCAAAGTAAGAAGTGCCCCATCCGTTAATGTTATAGAGCTCCTTCGAATCTTCAATGGTCCATTTCTTCATAATTCCAAAATTTCTTTTATCCTAGCCACGCTGATTTTTATTTTCTCATAATTATCCATCAGACTGACATCGAGAGTGTATTTGGCCTTTGTGTAATAAGGCTCACGCTTCTCGAGCTGCTCACGAATGAAGGCAATCAGTTCTTCGGGGCTTTTGCCCTTCAAAAGCGGACGTTCCGTTTTCCCCATTAGCAGATGCTTGTAGAGCACTTCCGGATCAGCTTTCAAATACACCACCTTCCCTTGCTGGTTCAGGTAGTCCATATTATCAAAGAAGCATGGCGTTCCGCCTCCACAGCTGATGATAACATTTTCGAACTCGGCCACCTCGTGCAGCATGTTGTACTCTATCTGGCGAAAACCCTCCTCACCACGTTCAGCAAAGATCTGAGCCACAGATTTGCGCATACGGCTCTCTATATACCAATCAAGGTCGTAGAAGATGACACCCAGTTCGTCTGCAAGCGCTTTACCAACGGTTGTTTTCCCCGCACCCATATAGCCTATCAGGATAATGCGCGTCATATCAGCCTTTCTTTACTGGTGTTGCCTGAATAATCTTCATGCACTGATCATAAGTCAGTTCAGTAGCTTTTTCGTGCAGATTCTTGGGGAGGCGATAGTTCTTGCCGTCATATACTAGATAGGGGCCATATCTTCCATTCAGAATCTCCAGTTTAGAATCCTCTAGAAAGAACTTCATGTGCTTCTTGCTGTCCTGCTGACGCTTCTCCTGAATGAGTGCAATAGCCTCGTCGAGGGTTATAGTCATCGGATCTGTTCCCTTCGGCAGTGAAGTATATTGGCGGTCGTGGAGTACATAGGGACCAAAACGGCCAGCACCGATGGTTACAGGCTTGTTTTCATACTCTCCCACCTCGCGTGGTAGTTTGAACAACTCCAACGCCTCTTCAAGGGTGATGGTTTCCATGCTCTGCTCCTTGGGCAGTTGCGCAAATTGGGGTTTCTCCTTGTCATCGGCAGTACCAATCTGTACTACGGGGCCGAAACGCCCGATTTTCACAAATACGGGTTTTCCCGTCTTGGGGTCCTTACCCAATTGACGTTCGCCAGCCTTGTGCTGCTGACGGCTGTTCATTGTCTTCTCTACCGTTGGCTCGAAACTCTTATAGAACTGCTTCATCATGTCAGTCCATTTCTCATCGCCTTCAGCAATCTTATCAAAATCCTGCTCCACCTTGGCAGTGAAGTTGTAGTCCATAATTTCCTTGAAGTGTTCCATCAGAAAGTCGTTTACCACGATTCCGATATCGGTAGGCAGCAACTTGCCCTTCTCTGAGCCAACCATTTCCTTTCTGGTTTTCTGAGTCACCTGCTTACCCTTCAGCTGATAGAGAGAGTATGGGCGCTCCTCGCCTTTCTTATCACCTCTCTGCACGTATTCGCGCTGCTGAATAGTAGAAATAGTCGGAGCGTAAGTTGAAGGGCGACCAATTCCGAGTTCCTCCATCTTATGTACAAGGCTGGCTTCAGTATAGCGCTGCGGACCCATGGTAAAACGCTCTGTTGCCAACACTTCACGGCGTGTCAGCTGCTGCCCTTCCTTCATTGGCGGAAGAATATGTCCAAACTCGTCTTGCTGATCGTCATCATCCAGCGACTCGCGATAGACCTTGATGAAACCATCAAATTTCACGACCTCACCCTGTGCGACGAAATACTCGTCAGTGCCGCTGATACGGATGTTGGCTGTTGTCTTCTCTATCTGTGCATCTGCCATCTGGCTAGCGATGGTGCGTTTCCAAATCAGTTCGTAGAGCCGCTTCTCCTGAGCAGTCCCTTCAATCTCAGCCTGATCCATGTAGGTAGGACGGATGGCTTCGTGCGCCTCCTGAGCACCCTTTGCACTGGTATGATACTGGCGGGTCTTGCTGTATTTGTCGCCGTAGAGACTGACAATCTCGTTCTTACTAGCACCAAGACAGAGTTTAGAGAGGTTTACAGAGTCGGTACGCATATAGGTAATACGTCCGTTTTCATACAAATGCTGAGCAACCATCATAGTCTGACTTACTGAGAAACCAAGTTTGCGGGCTGCCTCCTGCTGGAGTGTCGATGTGGTGAATGGCGGAGCCGGTGTACGCTTGACGGGTTTCTTAGATATGCCCTCCACGGTGAAGGTTGCTTCCTTACACTTCTCGAGGAATGTTAACACCTCTTGCTCTGTCTTGAAACGACTGGCAAGCTGGGCCTTTACCTCTGAAGCAGAGCCATCGACATTGGTAATGGCGAAGACACCATTTACGTTATAATATACCTCGCTCTGGAAATTCTGAATCTCACGCTCACGTTCTACGATGAGACGCACAGCTACGCTCTGCACGCGACCTGCCGAGAGAGCTGGCTTCACCTTGCGCCAAAGAACTGGGGAGAGTTTGAACCCCACTAGGCGGTCGAGCACGCGTCGTGCCTGCTGGGCGTTTACCAAATCCATGTTGATATGGCGCGGATGCTCAATGGCTTCCAAAATTGCGGGTTTTGTGATTTCGTGGAACACAATGCGGTTGGTTTTCTGCTTATCCAGCCCCAACACCTCGCACAGATGCCAAGAGATGGCTTCTCCCTCACGGTCCTCATCGGATGCGAGCCATACCTTTTCTGCTTTCTTGGCTTTTGCGTTGAGGTCGGCCACCAGTTTAGTCTTCTCTTCTGGAATCTCGTATTCTGGTTCCAGAGTCTTATCGTCGATGCTCAGCTCTCTTTTCTTCAGGTCACGGATGTGTCCGTAGCTTGACATCACCTTGAAGTCATCTCCAAGGAACTTCTCAATGGTCTTTGCCTTAGCTGGAGACTCGACAATCACTAAGTTTTTCTGCATACTTTTGTCTTGTTATGATTTCTTTCGGGCTGCAAAAGTAAGCAAAAAAGTTTCTTCCACCTTATATATATATAGGAATTTTGTTTTTATTAACAATTCTGCACTAAGAACCGACTCACAGCCTCGCGGATAGAACGCAGTCCAAAGAGTTCTGGATTCAACACCCTCAGCGGCATCCAGGCTAATTCTGCAGCGTCGTCGGCAGCCTTCACCACAGCCTCATCGCCCACACGGCAGAAAAAGAATAGATCGAGCGTGTGGATGTCCATGCCTGAATAGTTGTAGATGTTGGGCACGGAAAACATGTATTCCACATGCTCTGGCGAAATACAGAGTCCCGTCTCTTCCTTGATTTCACGTGCCATGCCCTCCTCGGCCGTCTCGTCATTGTCGACAAAGCCGCCTGGTAGATCGAGCGTGCCTTTTGCAGGTTCCTTTGCGCGACGCGCCACCAACAGCTCACCTTTAGCATTCTGGATAAAAGCCGCTGTGGCAGCCCGTGGGTTCTGATAGTAGGTAAAACCGCAGTTGTTACAATGCCTGCTCAGGGCATTGTGTATCACGAATTGCTGGCTGCCGCATCTCGGGCAAAAATGGAATTGCGCTAAAGGATGTTTTTCCATGGCGGTTTACCAATTATCAGTGCGGAAGGGGAAGAGCGGCAGGTTGCCAGCATTCTTCACGTTACCCGTCTGGAAGTTCTTGAAACAATAGCGCACGGCTACGGGATTCTTCACTTTGGGCGAGGAGATGCGGATAGCCTCATCCCAATAAGCGCCGCCTGGCTGCCAAAAGTGCTGCGCACTGGCGGGATAAAAAATCTTATCGTCGCCAGCCACCTCGAAGCCCTGCATGTCTTCGAATGGTGCATCAGCCCAATAATTGTCTTGAAGATGGATGAACACAGCATCGCCTTTTATCAGCATATCCTTGAACGACGAGCTTTTATACATGATACTCTCGAAGCCATAGTCGCGATTCAGAGCCGTGTAAGCCAGCCGTTCGCCCACCTGCTGTTTCTGAGTGGGGTGTATCTGCGAGAACTCGTAGGGATAGACTAGGTCGTTGATGCACACCAGCGAGCTGTTCGGGATAAGGCTCTGGGCTTTAAACTGCTGTTCGCGAAGCAGCGCACCGTTTGTCGCGTTGTTATCGTCGTCGTATCTGTAAGGCGCAATCTGCACGAAGTAGAAGGGTATTTCACCGAGGGCGAACTGACTTCTCCACTGCTCCACCAGCAGCTTCATACGCTCTGAATACTGGTTGCCTTGGTCGCCTACATTCGAGCAACCCTGATAATAGAGTATGCCCTTCACAGTGAAGTTCAGGATGGGATTGAAGGTGCCGTTGCCCCAGAGCAGCGAACGGTGATAGTCGTAGTCAACCCACCTCTTGCATATCTCAACCGAATCGGTAGGGTCGTTGGTATATTTCTCCAGATTCTCTTTCGTCAGCCAGCTCTCCACGCGCGTACCTCCTTTATTGGCTTCAATGAGTCCGATAGGTATGTCGAGCGCCTCGTGCATCTTGCGGGCGAAGAAATAGCCAGTAGCCGAAAACTCCCCAACAGTTCGGGGCGAGCACACACGCCACTCGCACAGGGCATCGTTGAGCGGTTTCGAGGACATGACACTTGGAATCTTCACCGAACGGACGCCCTGATGGTTCTTTGCGTCGATAACCACGTCATTATAGCCCTCTACGGGACACATACCGAAGCCCTTCACGGGCATCTCCATATTCGACTGTCCCGCGCATACCCAGACCTCACCTGCCACCACATTGCGAATAGTCAGGGGTTCGCCATCATCAAACGTGATTGAGAGCGGCTCGTACGAGGCCTTAGGCGTCACTACCTTTACGAGCCACTGTCCCTGCTTGTCGGCCTTGGCCGTCACTACGTCCTTGCTCCACGACACCGTTACCCTCACCATCTTACCCGGCTGCGTCCACCCCCAGAGGCGGGCGTCGGTCTGCTGTTGTAATACCATGTTGTCGCCAATCATGTGGGGCAACCTAACTTTGGCCTGTGCGCCGAGCGTCGCCAATGCGACGAGAGCCATCAAAGCGAGAATCTTTTTCATTATACAGGATAGTTTCAAGTTTCCGCCTGCAAAGATAGTATAATGTTCTGAAAAAACCTCAACGAAAGGGGCAAACTGCACTAAAACTTCTTAATTTTGTACCTTTAGTGTCAGTAGTGGACAAAAAAGTAGTACCTTTGCATAGAAATTTATAACCAAAACAATGATGAAAAGTCTGAAATCAATACTCACGATGCTACTCCTTGGCGTGTCTGCGGCGTCCTTCTCACAGAAAGGAGCAACTATGGATTTGTGGCCTAACGAAGCCGCTGTGGCAAGCAGCGACGCCAACGACAAAGCCGAAATTACCGTTTACCTGCCCGATGTCGCAAAGGCCAGTGGCCGCGCTGTGGTGTGCTGTCCAGGAGGCGGCTACAGCCATTTGGCTATGGACCACGAGGGGCATCAGTGGGCCACCTTCTTCAACAACCAAGGCATTGCACTTATCGTTCTGAAGTATCGCATGCCCCACGGTAATCGTATGGTACCCATCTCCGATGCCGAGGAGGCCATCAAGACCGTGCGCCGGCACGCTGCCGAATGGCACATCCACAAGAGCGATATCGGCATCATGGGATTCTCTGCCGGCGGTCATCTCGCCTCTACCATCGCCACTCACGCCACTGGCGACGCTGCGCCCAACTTTCAGATTCTCTTCTATCCAGTTATCACAATGGATCAGGGGTTCACTCATAAGGGATCACACGATAATTTTCTAGGCACTTTCGGCGACGACAAGAAAGACCAGAAGGAGCTGAAGCGGCTAGAGTTCGAGTATAGCAACGAGTTGCAAGTGAACCGTACCACACCCCGTGCTTTCCTTGCCCTGAGTGATGACGATAAGGCCGTGCCCGCTGCCAACGGCCTGAACTACTATCAACAACTATACAAGCACGACGTGCCCGCCTCTCTGCACATCTACCCATCGGGCGGCCACGGATGGGGCTATCGCGAATCATTTCCCTACCACTACAATGTCGTGTTCGAACTGAAGGCCTGGCTCCAGAGTTTCTGAATTCGTTTGCAAACGTACGGTTTTCCACATTCTCCAAATTTCAACCACCGATTCTGCCGATTCTCAGCACGCTGTAGTTTATGGCTACATGGTAATGCCACCCTAGTTTCACACCTAGCGAAAACACGTATTTCACAGCAACGAGTTCGGGACGCCTTAGTAGATAGTCGGGCAGTTCGGCTCCGTCCAAACTCTGACTGGTACGTATAAGTTCCGTGGTCTCTACTTGCTGTGCAGGCGTGTCAGCACGGGCATTCTCACAGGAGGTATACACGACAGCACCATAGAATAGGGTTGCACAAGAATCCAACAATTCTGTTTCTTCATATTAATTTTAATCTGGCAAATAGATGTATCACGTCGCAAAGATAATTTTTTTTAAAACTGCAAAATTTTGGGGCTTAATTATTTAATAATTTGGTGATTCGTCCGATTTTCAGTATCTTTGCACCAAAATTGCGCAATATAAAGAAAAAATGAGTCTGACTCAAATTATAGGAAAACTGTTTGTGCCCCGTCAGCATGCTTTGGAGCGGCATCAGAACGAGGGCGAGGCTTTGCAGAGGACTGTGCTGGAGCGGCTGACACAGAAAGCCAAAGACACGGAATACGGGCGAAACCATGCATTTATGGCCATCAAGGGCTACGACGACTTCAGGGCCCATGTGCCAGTGAATACTTACGAAGAACTGAAGGGCGACATCGACCGTATGCGCCAAGGCGAGACGGATATTTTGTGGCCAGGGCGCGTAAAGTGGTTTGCGAAATCGAGTGGAACAACCAACGACAAGTCTAAATTCATACCCGTAAGCCGTGACGGTTTGCACGATATTCACTATGCCGGAGGGTATGACTCGGTGGCCACCTACCTGAGAAACAACCCAAAATCGCGTCTGTTCGACGGCCGGAGTCTGATTCTCGGAGGCAGTCATGCGCCGAATTACAACCTGAAGGACTCGCTTGTGGGCGATCTCAGCGCTATTCTCATCGAAAACATCAATCCACTGGCCAATTTGGTGCGTGTTCCGAAGAAAAAAACGGCTCTACTTAGCGATTTTGAGGTGAAACGTGAGCGGATAGCCCGCGAGGCCATGACAAAAAACGTCACAAACATATCTGGTGTTCCCTCATGGATGCTCTCCGTACTGACCTGTATGATGGACATCACGGGCAAAAAACATCTTGAAGAGGTTTGGCCGAACATCGAGGTGTTCTTCCACGGCGGAGTGGCTTTTACACCTTACCGCAAACAATACGAGCAGCTCATCACCTCATCCCGCATGCACTATATGGAGACGTACAACGCCAGCGAAGGTTTCTTCGGCATACAAGACGACCCCGCAGATAAGTCGCTGCTGCTGATGCTCGACTATGGCGTATTCTACGAGTTCATACCCATGGACGGGGGCGAAATCGTACCTCTCTGGGGCGTTAAGAAGGGGAAGAACTACGCGATGGTCATCTCGACCTCGTGCGGCCTATGGCGCTACGAGATTGGCGACACGATACAATTCACGTCGACCAACCCCTATAAGTTCATCATCAGCGGGCGTACCAAGCACTTCATCAACGCCTTTGGCGAGGAACTGATTGTCGACAACGCAGAACAGGGCCTGGCCTACGCTTGCGAACAGACGGGCGCCGAGGTACTGGAATATACGGCAGCGCCCGTGTTTATGGACGAGAAAGCCAAGTGCCGCCACCAGTGGCTCATTGAGTTCTCTAAACGCCCTGAGGACATGCAGCAGTTCTCCGACCTGCTCGACCAGAAGTTACAGGAAATCAACAGTGACTACGAGGCTAAGCGCTACAAGGATATCACGCTGCAGCACCTGGAGATTGTCGAGGCGCGTGAAAATCTCTTCAACGACTGGCTGAAATTGCGCGGCAAACTAGGCGGACAGCATAAGGTGCCCCGTCTAAGCAACTCACGCGACACAATAGAACAACTGCTGGCGCTGCAAAAGTAAAGAAAGAGGTAAACAAAGTAAAAAGGTAAAAAAAGGCAAGAAATGAAGCGAATAGTTGATATGATGGTTAACAGGTATAAGGGTAGAAACCTCTTCTTTCCTTTCCAGCTTCTTACCCTTCTATTTTTTGTTGCCTGCGCCCGTATGGGTAATCCCGACGGGGGATGGTTCGACGACGACCCTCCCAAGGTGTTAAGCAGCATGCCTGCCGATAAGTCAGTCAACGTCGACAGCAAGAAGATTACCATCCTATTCGATGAATATATCAAACTTGAAGACGCTACCAACAAGGTTATCGTGTCGCCACCCCAACTTGAAATGCCCGAGATTAAAGCTTCAGGAAAGAAGGTCGTGGTAGAACTTCAAGACTCGCTGATGCCCAATACTACATACACCATTGACTTCAGCGACGCCATCTCTGACAACAATGAGGGCAACCCCATGGGCTCGTTCACCTACAGTTTCTCTACAGGCGAGCAAATCGACACCTTCGAAGTGTCGGGCTACGTGCTCGACGCCAGCAATCTAGAGCCTATCAAGGGAATCGCCGTGGGACTCTATGCCGACCTCGCCGACTCAGCCTTTAAGACCAAGCCCATGCTACGCATCTCGCGCACAGACAGCCGCGGCCATTTCGTGGTGAAAGGCATTGCGCCAGGCATTTATCGCGCCTACGCGCTGAAGGATGCCGATGGAGACTTCCGCTTTACACAGAAGAGTGAAATGATGGCATTCAACCACGACACGTTTGAGACTTCGTCAAGGCCAGATATCCGCATAGACACCGTCTGGCGCGACTCTTTGCATATTGACAACCTTATACGAGTACCCTATACTCACTACCTACCCGACAATATCACATTATTGGCTTTCACCCATACATTGACAGACCGCTATCTGATTAAGACGGAACGCGTAGACGCCGAGAAGTTCTCAATGTATTTCAGCTATGGTCACAAGGATTTGCCTGTCATCAAGGGATTGAACTTCAACGCCACAGATGCCTTCGTGGTTGAGACAGGCGAGAAGCAGGATACGATACACTACTGGTTGCGAGACACCACGCTCATCAATCAGGACACACTCCGTATGGAAGTGAGCTATATGATGACCGACACGCTGGGCAGCCTTGTGAGTCAGACTGACACACTCGACATTTTAGCTAAAACACCATACGAGAAGCGACTGAAGAATCAAGCCAAGGAGCTGGAGCAGTGGCAGAAGGATCAGGAGAAGCGCAAGAAGCGCGGTGAGAACTATGACTCAATCTATCCTGTAAAGCCGCTTGACGTGAAATACGACGCACCCGCATCGATGGACCCTGACGGCATTGTAACGGTTGAGATGCCTGCACCCCTGCTGCGCTGCGACACATCGGCCGTACACCTTTATTCCATGATAGACTCCGTGTGGTACGAATCCACATGTCGCCTGCAACCTATGCCCTACAAACTCCGCAACTTCGAGATTTTGGCCGACTGGCGCCCTGGCATCGAATATAGTCTTGAGGTCGACTCAGCAGCCTTTGAGGATATCTATGGCAACGTGTCCAACCCTCTCAAACAAGGCATCAAGGTGCGTTCGACCGATGAATACAGCAACTTGAAACTCACTATCTCGGGAGTTGAAGACTCGCTGATGGTTGTTCAGCTGCTTAGTTCCTCCGATGCAGTAGTGAAAGAGGCACATGTGGCCGGTCATGTGGCTCAATTTAACTACGTAAGACCTGGCAAGTACTACATCCGCGCTTTTATCGACAATAACGGTAACGGCATCTGGGACACTGGCGACTACGATGCCGATCTTCAGGCTGAGGACGTCTTTTACTATCCTCGCGAGATAGAGTGCAAGGAGAAGTGGGACATCAGCCATTCGTGGAATGTCGCCTCTGTACCTCGTTTCCATCAGAAACCAAGCGCCATCACCAAGCAGAAACCCGATGCCGACAAGAAACTTAAAAACCGCAACGCCCAGCGCGCTCAGCAAATGGGCATCACATATAATGGAAAAATCAACGTAAAAGAATGATAATAAGGTATGAAGAGAATATTTTTATTTGCGCTGTTCGCTATCCATTGTTCCATATTCACAGCTTCAGCTCAGTGTGGTATAGCCAACACGGCCTTTAAGAGCGGAGAGGAACTTGACTATGACCTCTACTTCAACTGGAAATTCATCTGGATGAAGGTTGGAACGGCGTCGATGGACACGAAAATGGCACGTTTCGAGGGAAAAGATGCATGGAAGTCGTATCTGATTACCCGCGGCAACAACAAGCTCGACAAATACTTCATGATGCGGGATACGCTGCTCTCTTACTGCAATCCCGACCTCTCCCCCCTCTACTACCGCAAGGGAGCCCGCGAAGGCGACCGCTATTATGTAGACGAGATATGGTATAGTTACCCCAACGGCCTCTGTCAGCTAAAAAAACATCGTATCAACCATCATGGAGAGCACACGTGGAAAACCAGCACTTACCGCACCTGCATCTACGACATGATGTCAATCTTCCTCCGTGCACGCAACTTCGATGGTACCAAGATGAAGAAAGGTGAAGTCATCCCCATGCCTATCAGCGATGCGCGCTACCTATCGAACTCATGGCTCGAATACCGTGGAAAAGAGACTTTCAAGATGAACGATTCTAAGGAGAAGTTTCGCTGCATGGTTTTCTCGTTCTATGAGCGCGAAGAGGGTAAAAGCAAGGAGCTTATACGGTTCTATATCACAGACGATCAGAACCACATTCCCGTACGACTCGACATGTTCCTCTCCTTTGGAAGTGCCAAGGCCTATCTGAAGAGCTACAAGGGAGTGCGCAGTCCTATGACTTCAAAGGTTAAATAACGATGTCGATACTTACCCGAAAATATCCGTTCTCCGAAGATATACACTGGCTGAGAGACAGTGCAATATCCAGCACCATCGTATTCCTTATCCTTTATCTGCTACAGCCTTTCGGCTTTGCTATGTATCCAGGTAACAAATTGCTGGCGGCGCTGATATTCGGGCTAATTACTTTCTGCTGCACAGCTGTTTATACTGGTGTGGTATTAAGATTCCTATATCGTCACATCAAGCCTTGGCGCATTTGGCATGAGGGAGTAGCCATCTTAGGCATGATTGTGTTTATTGCCATCTGTAACTTTCTCTTCGCTTCCTATCAGGCCAACATCAACGAATTCCTTCTTTTCCTATATTGGGCTCTCATCATTGGTGCCATCATCACCGTTTTCTCTGTGTTTCTAGAATATAATCGGCACCTGAGAAACCAGATGGAGACACTCCTCAGCAATACGGCAGAAGAGCAGAAAAATGTCGTAATAACTATCAGCGACAGCAACGTGAGAGGAAACGACCTGACGCTACCGCTTAATAATCTGCTGTACATAGAAGCTCAGAAGAACAATGTGATGGTAAGCTATCTATGCGAGGGCAAGGTGACCAGCAAGGAGGTTCACTCCACGCTAACTGCTGTTCTCGACGAGTTGAAGGATTATGAGAATGTCTTCCAGTGCCATCGCTCATTTGTGGTAAATCTGAATAATATCACGTCAGCACGAGGTAACTCTAACGGCTATCAGCTTATACTGAAAGGAAGCCAGTACATCATACCCGTTTCACGCTCTTTTGTACCTAAACTCAAGTCTTTTATTGCTTAGTCAGTCGTCCTGAATTCTAGTCATTCAGCTTTCGGAATAGTTTTTCATCAGCAGTTCTAGCTGTCCGTCAGCAGAATTTGGTGGCTTCACTTTTCATGCATATATTTGCAGCATGAAACAGCGACTGATTATTTCAATTCTAATGTTGATGGCTACCTGCCATCTGACTGCCCAGACAAGAATCTCGGGTATTGTAAGTGATGGGCGTGAGCCTCTGGCTTGTGCCAATGTGTTTATAATAGGTACGATAGACGGCTGTCTAACCGACTCGCTTGGACGATTCGACTTTACAACGACCAGACAAGGCGAGTTGACTATCAAGGTGACATTTATCGGCTTCGAGAACTATCTGCTGACGACAGACGTAAGCAAGATGAATGACCTGAAGATAATTATGCACGAGCAGGCCACATCAATCAACGAAGTGGTTGTGACTGCTAGTACATTCAATTTCGGCAAAAGCGACAACTTCAAAACAATGGATGCACTCGATGTCGTGATGTCGGGTAATTCATGCGGCGACGTCGTAGCAGCTTTACAAACCCTGCCAGGAACGCAAAAGGTGGGCGAAGATGGTAAGCTATACGTGAGAGGTGGTGAGAGTGAGGAGTGCCAAACTTTTGTTAATGGTATGCACGTGCTCGTACCTTATTCAACGAATGTACAGAACAACGCGGTACGCGGACGTTTCTCACCATTCCTGTTCAAAGGTATCAATTTCTCACTGGGCGGCTACAGTGGTGAATACGGACAAGCCCTGTCTTCAGTGCTTCCAATGGAGACCACAGATATGGCAACAAGCGACAAGATGGGTATAAGCGCATCGCTGGTCGACTGGAACATCGGTGGGACAAAGGCCTTCCAGAATAGCAGTTTAGGCTTTAACGTCGACTATACAAGCATGGGACTCTACGATAAGCTGTTTACTCAGCGCATGGATTTCACGCGTCCCTACCGTAAGCTTTCGGGCGAGGCACAATACAAGAAGGAATTCTCGCAGAATAGCATTTTGAAATCGTATGTGGGTTACGACCTAACTTCGGTAGGACAGCATATAGACAACAGGTCACTCTCGCTCAAAGAACACAATTTCTATGCCAATGTAACATATAAGACCAATATCGGACGAGGATACAGTTTGTTTACAGGTATAGCAAATTCAACGGTACTCAACGATATTGATGACGCTCAAATTGTTGGCGACCACTACCACAATCGCCGTAACGAGATTCATCTGAAAACAGAACTCAGAAAGGTATTTTCACCCGTATTAAAGATGTCGGCAGGAATTGAAGACTACATCCGTAACAGTTCTAAGCGATACGAAGCAAACGAATATAATCTTGACTACAATCTGATGGCTGCTCACATTGACGCACAGGTCCGATTGATGCCTCGTCTGTTCCTGAACCTTTCGACAAGAACTGAGCATGTCAGTTATATTGACAAGCTCCAACTGATGCCTCGCGCAACGCTGAGCTACATACCCAACAAACATTTCCAACTTTCGGCCATGTACGGACGCTATAGCCAGACAGCTCAGGACGACTATATTGCCATCAGCCAGAAACAATTGGAACAGTGTACTGCCAATCATTGCATCGTGAGCATGCAGTACCAAACAGAGAATACAGTACTGAGAATAGAGCCTTACTATAAGAAATACAAGAACCTACCTCTGTACAATACCAACACCTATACCGCTGACGGTTATGGCTCAAGCAAGGGGCTAGATGTGTTTCTTGAAAACAACTCGCTAATTAAGCGTCTCACCACGATACTATCCTACTCCTTCAACGACTCTGAGCGTTACTATCTGGATTATACCAGGCTATGTACACCAGATTACGCCTCTCGTCACAATCTGCGAGTATCTCTCAAATACAACTTTGGCAAGGTCATTTTAGGACTATCCGATTCGTATGCCAGCGGCAGAGAGTTCCCTATGGGCAAGACTCCTCATTATAATAGCGTAGACGCCAACGTGACATTCCTTGTTAGTCCCAAGGTGATTGTATATACTTCACTCAACAACATGCTTGGCCGCACCAATATACATGGCTACGATACACAGGGAAAATCCGTATTAAGCTCGCGCGACCGGTTCTTCTACATCGGAATATTTGTTTCACTTAAAAATAATAAAGCTTATGACATCTCAAATTTTTAAAACTTACGTGTGTGTAATGGTTCTTTTATTGACCGCAGTTGTAAATGTCAATGCTCAGGAGGCAAAGATGGATAATCTCCTGATGCAATCCCTCTCTCGATTGCAGGAACCTTCCCCCCAGAACTATCTGACTAGTATTGCAGAATTGAAGCGTATCGACGCTATGTATCCAGACAGCATTCAACCTAAGTATCAGATGGCACTTCAATCGCTGAATTATTCGGTAATGAACCCTCAGGCAGAACAGACAGAGAATCTGCTGAAAGAAACCGAGCAGACCATCGAGAAGATGAAACATATGGGCAATGCCGACCAATCAGACATTAGTACGCTTACAGGTTATCTATACATGACCCGCATCGTACAGAATCCTACTGTAAACGGCCAGCGTTACTATCTGATGGTGATGCAATGTTACGAAAAGGCCCTGAAGCTGAATCCTGAAAACAAACTGGCTAAGGATTTGCAACAGAAATTCTTTGATGGTATGCAGAAAGCTACCAAACAATAATAAAAAAGAGGCTCACAAGTTTTTCAAGTGAGCCTCTTCTTAATTTTATATTATAATTATCCTACCTGGCTACCTGGCTTTACATCCTTAGTGGTTGTAACCACACTCAGACTCTCGTCGGCATCCACAGCACTCAGAATCATACCCTGGCTCTCGATACCCATCATGGTGCGAGGCGCAAAGTTGGCCACAAAGAGGATACGCTTACCAATCAATTCCTCAGGATTCTCGTAGAAGGCAGCAATACCCGAGCAGATGGTACGATCGGTACCAGAACCATCGTCGATGGTGAACTGCAGGAGTTTCTTACTCTTCTTAACCTTCTGACAATCCTTTACCAAGCCTACACGAATATCAAGCTTCTCGAACTCCTCAAAGCTTACTGTATCCTTGATAGGAGCAGCCTTATAGTTAGCAGCCTCGTTGGCCTTCTTGGTAGCCTCAAGCTTATCGAGCTGCTTCTGGATAACCTCATCCTCAATCTTCTCGAACAGCAGAGATGCCTCGCCCAACTGATGACCAGCCTCCAGGAGGTCGGTGCTACCCAGCTGCTCCCATTCGAAGCTGCTGATGTTCAGCATCTCGCGGAGCTTCTTACTGCTGAATGGCAGGAATGGCTCAAAGGCGATAGCGAGGTTAGCTGTAAGCTGCAAACAGATATTCAGGATAGTCTCGCAACGCTTTGGATCAGTCTTCCAAACCTTCCAAGGCTCACACTCTGTGATATAGCGGTTACCGATACGAGCCAGGTTCATAGCCTCAAACTGAGCATCGCGGAACTTGAACTGCTCCAACAGAGCCTCAACCTTAGCCTTTACATCCTTGAACTCCTCAAGAGCCTGCTTATCTACATCCTGCAACTCTCCACAAGCAGGAACTACACCGTTCCAATACTTCTTGGTGAGCTGGAGAGCACGGTTTACAAAGTTGCCATAAACAGCTACGAGCTCGTTGTTATTACGATCCTGAAAATCCTTCCAAGTAAAGTTGTTATCCTTTGTCTCAGGTGCATTGGCTGTCAGTACATAGCGCAATACATCCTGCTTACCAGGCATATCAACCAGATACTCATGGAGCCATACAGCCCAGTTACGAGAGGTTGAGATCTTATCGTTCTCAAGGTTCAGGAACTCATTGGCAGGAACGTTGTCAGGCATGATATACTTGCCGTGAGCCTTCATCATTACAGGGAAGATGATGCAGTGGAACACGATGTTATCCTTACCGATGAAGTGAACCAGACGAGTATCCTCATCCTGCCACCACTTTTCCCAGTTGCCCCACTTCTCAGGCTCCTTCTCGCAGAGTTCCTTGGTGTTTGATACATAGCCGATAGGCGCATCGAACCAAACATAGAGCACCTTACCCTCAGCATCCTTTACAGGCACAGGGATACCCCAATCCAAGTCGCGAGTCATTGCACGTGGCTGCAGATCCATATCAAGCCAGCTCTTGCACTGTCCATATACGTTTGGACGCCACTCCTTGTGGTCCTCCAGAATCCACTGTTTCAACCAGTCCTGATACTCGTTCAGAGGCAGATACCAGTTCTTGGTCTTCTTCAGTACAGGAGTAGAACCTGAGATTGTTGACTTTGGATTAATAAGTTCAGTAGGACTCAGATCGCGTCCGCACTTCTCACACTGGTCGCCATAGGCACCCTCGTTGTGGCAGTGTGGGCACTCACCAGTTACATAGCGGTCGGCCAGAAACTGCTTAGCCTCCTCGTCGTAAAGCTGCTCAGTAGTCTCCTCAGTCAGCTTGCCCTCGTCGTAGAGTTTCTTAAACCACTCGGCAGCAAACTTATGATGAGTCTCACTAGTAGTACGGCTATAGATATCGAACGAGATACCAAACTCCTCGAACGAATCCTTAATCATCTTATGATAGCGGTCAACCACATCCTGAGGAGTGATACCCTCTTTACGGGCACGAACGGTAATGGGCACACCATGCTCATCACTTCCGCCGATGAACAATACCTCGCGCTTCTTCAGACGAAGATAACGCACATAGATATCAGCAGGTACATATACACCAGCCAGGTGTCCGATATGTACGCCGCCATTAGCGTATGGTAGCGCCGACGTAACGGTCGTACGCCTGAATCTCTTGTTTTCCATTACTTTAAATACGTATTTATTCTAATTTGGGTGCAAAGGTACGAATAAGTGAGCGAAATACCAAATTTATTTGAGTATTTCCAAACTTCTGCTTTTAGAGACGCAACGCGTTGCGTCTGATTTCTAGTATTATATTATTGCTTTTCTTTATATATTTTTGTTTCTTTGCAATATTGGAGGAGATATAATCAAATATCCCATTCCCCAACACAACACAATAGTTTTATATATGAATTTATTGAAAACCACCTGTTTGTGAAAGCAGGTGGTTATTTACTTCGCCAAGAACGCAACGCGTTGCGCAATAATTCGTGCATCCTTTTCGTTATTGTTTTGTTAGAAAAGGCTACTTTTGTAAGAGTGTAACGTAATAAACGGAAAAGTGTGAAAAAACGTATCTCACAGCGCGATATCGCTAAAAACCTTGGAATAAATGTCTCTACGGTTTCTCGGGCGTTAAATGGTCTTGGAGGAGTTAGCAAAACTCTTCGATTAAAAATTAAGCACTTTGCAGAAGAATATAATTATCGACCAAACCCTTTTGCCACGAGTCTTCGATATGACACAACAAAAACAATAGGGATTGTTGTACCCGACATGTCTTTCAGTTATTATGCTCATTTTGTGAAGCGCGTTGAAGATGAAGCCCGTAAAGCTGGATTTATGTGTATCGTGACAGATTCCGATGACAAATATAAAGGCGAGATTGAATGTCTTGAACATCTTGAAAGCATGCATGTGGAAGGTATCATCCTATGCCTTTCACAAGAGACAACAGATTATAGCCATTTGGAACGGATAAAAAAGAACCACATCCCATTAGTGTTGTTCGACAGAGTTGCAGGCTCAAATTTCTCATCAATAACCATCAATGATGAATCGCTGGCGAAACAAGCGACTCTACATTTGATTGATGGTGGTGCCAAACGTATCGCCTTTTTAGGGGGTCCTAATCAGATGCGACAAACTGCCGATCGTAAGCATGGTTATATTGAAGCATTACATGAAAGAGGTATCGCTGTCAGGAAAGAATTAGTAAAGTGCGACTATATCAGTTTTAATGCAGGACTATCCGAAACATTAGAACTGCTCTGTCTGCCAGAACCTCCTGATGCAATCATCGCATCTCATGGTCTTTTGGCAATATCTTCCATTCAGGTTGTCATCAGTAAGGGATTGCATGTTCCAGAAGATGTATCAATTATAGGTTTTATGAGTGATTGGGTTTCTGGGATGTCAACACCACGTATGACATTTGTGAAACAAAATATAAAAGAGATTGGAACCAAAGCGTTCAGACTGCTACTAGATCAGATTAATGGAGATTCTCAAATACAGAATTTAATAGTTAACGCAAGATTGGAGATAAGAGAAAGTACTCGAAAAAGCATTATATAACCTTAAGAAAGGTACCACATCTCACGATGCAGAACCTTTCTTAAATTATGAATATATTCTAGTCATCAAGACCGGAAAGACTTCTGGCTATCCATACATCCATCCTCCCTGCACCACGATGATTCCAAGCATAATAAGGAATAAGTTTCACCGTAACATCTTTAGCAACAAGCTTACCCTCACTAGTTATTGAGGCTTCCTGAGCTTTTGTTGCAATAGCTGTTACATTAAAAGTTTTACCATCACCTTCTGTGTTCTGAATGCCATAGGCAGTCTTCAGTTCAAACTGCGGATGGCGAGCAAGCAAAAGATGGTGAGGATTTATTCCATCATTGTCAGCCCATTCTGCACAATAAACCAATGGTCCGCGCTCCACAGCGATACGCCCCCTGTCATCAGCCACTTTCATATTTGCCATAACCGTTCGTACGGGCATATCGAAGTGAATCCGAATAACATCTCCCTTTTTCCAATTGCGATTGATGACAAAATAACCATTCTGTAATTCACCTTTCATCTTCTGACCATTAACAATAATTTCATAGCCAGAGAGAACATCGTCGCTGAACGAATAAAGATCACTTGGCACAACATGGTTCTGCACCCATCCTGGAATACGAATCATCATATTAAACGCCTTTGCCTTATTCTGAAGCACCTTAATGGCAATATCACCATCCCATGGGTATTCTGTACTCTCCTCGATGGTCACATTCTTGCCATTGACCTGAATTGTCGCGGTATTGGCAGCAAAAAGGTTTATATAGAGATTATTATCACGCACACCATAGACATAACCAGGCATAGAAGGGATAAAACGAGAGAGGTTAGAAGGACAACAAGCACAACCAAACCAAGGCTGACGCGTCATCGTATTGTCTGCATTAAAGCGATAGTGTCCATCGCTTGACAAAGGGTTAGGATAGAAAAACTTTCCTCCATCAACACTCATACCGCTAATAACACCATTATACAAGGTGCGTTCCAAACAGTCTATATATTTAGCGTCACCATGGAGCAGGAACATGCGCTCAAAAAGATATACCATTGAGATGGCAGCACAGGTTTCGTTATAAGCAGTCAGGTTTGGCAATTCATAATCAGCACCAAAGGCCTCACCAGAATGGCGAGCTCCAACTCCACCTGTCAGATAATACTTCCTGCCCACAATATTTTCATAAATCGTATCAATAGCCTTGATATAACTTGAGTCTCCGAGGAGGGCGGCCACATCAGCCATACCGGCATACATATAACCAGCACGTACTGCGTGCCCCCAGGCCTCCGTCTGCTCAACTACGGGCTTATCGCTCTGAGAATAAAGATCCTTACGTCCTGTCTTACCACGATAGTCAAGCAAGAACTTGGCCTCATCAAGATATTTCTTCTCGCCTGTTAGAACATACAGACGGGCGAGTGCCATCTCTGCAATCTGATGACCAGGAACCACACAGGCCTGACCATCAGCAGCACCAACCTCTTTAATCACGCAGTCGGCATAACGCTTGGCAATATTGAGAAATTTTGTACTCCCCGTAGCCTGATAGTGAGCACAAGCCGCATCCACCATATGTCCAAGATTATAAAGCTCGTGGCTTAGGATTTCCTCCACTTCCCAACGCTTTTTACCACTCCACTGGTGCGGATGCTCGGGGTTGATGGTTCGGGCGGTATAGAGATAGCCGTCTGGTTCTTGGGCAGCAGCTACTACGTCAAGCACACTATCAATATAAGCCTTCAGTTTTGCATCCGGGAAAGATTGAAGTACATACGAGGCACCTTCTATAGTCTTATAGACATCAGTATCATCAAACGAAAAACCCATGAATTTCGAAACATCCCATTCCTTTGTCTGCAAACCAGAATGCCCTGGATGCTGCAACGTGTAGGCAGCCATCTCGAAATTCTTATAACGATGTTCACTCTCGCACTTTGAGAATGCTAAAGGAATCGTCACCTCCCTTGCAGCCTTGATACGATCGCCCCAAAAGGTATTTGGTGCAATTTTTACCGAAGTAAAAGGAACTTGGGTATAGGGATACCCGTTTTGCTGAGCCAAAGTCGTACTAGCAAAGAGTGCCAGAAGACTAGTCATAGTCAGAATTCGTTTCATCATAATCTATGTTTATTTGTTGTTAAAGATTCAATTATTACTCTTCTTTTTCAACCATCTGCAAAGGAATGAAAGAATGATATAAGAGGACAAGCCTATGATAATACCATCAGTGATGCTTCCTGTGACAGGCATAAGCAAAATGGTGAGAAAAGCTGGCATAGCCTCTAAAGGATCAGAGAGTTTGATATGGCGTATGATGCCAAAAAGGTAAAGGCCCGCAATAACCATGACGGGTGCGGTAGCGGCTGCAGGAATAGCCAGGAACAACGGAGCCAAAAAGAGACTTGCAACAAAACACAGGGCAACCACGAGGGCAGATACACCCGTACGCCCTCCTTCGGCAAATCCTGTCGCACTTTCAACGTACGCCGTTACTGTGCTACAGCCAAGGCAGGCACCTGCCGATGTGGCCAATGCATCGCTGAGTATGATGTTGCGCAGATGGGGAATACGACCATCCTTGCGGATAATACCTGAACAAGTCATCACACCAACCACAGTACCTAGGGTATCAAAGATGTCAAAGAAAAGCATCGTCAGAACGCAGGCCCAAAAATCTGGCAATAGGAGATAGCTCCACGAAAACTTACAAAAAAGCGGTGCGGGAGAGGGAGGCAGACAGAAAATACCATCTGGTATAGTCGTCTCTCCCACCAAGAGGCCCATAAGGCTGATGATAACAATACTTAATAACAATCCTCCCTTGACATGCATAATCGTAAATGCTCCAGTTACTACAAGTCCGAACAAGAATAGCATTGAAGCAGGAGTCGTCAGTGTATCCAGATGACTAAAGACCGTCCCTTCTGCTAATATACCGCTATTCTTGAATCCTATCATGGCTATGAAAAAACCAATACCTGCAGCGATTGCATATTTCAACGAGGTTGGTACCATCTCAAAAATAATCTGTCGCAGGCTACTCATACAGATAAGAACAAAAAGCAGACCTTCTATAAATACAGCCGTAAGGGCAAACTGCCACGGATAGCCGAGAGAAATACATATTGTCTCAATAAAGAACACATTGAGAGTTAGTCCTGGAGCCTGTCCGAAAGGACGCTTACCGATAAACGCCATGAAGAGTGTACCAACAATAGAGGCAAGGGCAACTGCAGTAAACATCGAATCTACAGGAAATCCCTTGTCGCCTAACGGAGCAAACATATTGGGCAGAAGGGCTAATATGTAGACCATGGTAATAAAGGTTGTCAGCCCAGAAATGATTTCAATCTTCAGGTTGTCTCTTTGAAAAGAGAAGCCCATGAGTGATAATAGTCTTTCTTTCATGCGTTTTGATTGACAGGAATAATAAAGTCAAATTTAGAACCGCCATTATATTCGGTATCAAGCGTGAGCGTACCATTGAGTCGTTCAGCAACCATACGGGCGACAGTAAGACCGAGACCTGTTCCCTGTGCAAAGTTGTCGAGTTTTGAGAAACGTTCGAAAACATACTCCCGCTTATCGGCAGGAATGCCAGGACCTGTGTCGACAACAGAGAAATGGAGTTTTTCCTCTTCCTTGTCTAAATTTAGAGTGATATTTCCCTCTGTGGTAAATTTGACAGCATTATCAAGTAGTTTCGAGAGAACTTGAAGAATCATCTGTGGATAAGTTATGACGGTACAGTCATCAGACACGCTCCAATTACTATCAAACGTCACCCCTGGAGCCACAAATTGACGGACAGCATCTGCTGCCTGTAGCACGATACTGGCTACAACACATTCTTCTGGTGCCTGCAGTTCATTACCACTTTCCATCTCAGAAATCAGGATAAGGTCGTCAAGGATGTTGGTCAGCAACCTTGTATTATCTTGTATGCGCTGACTAAAGTCGAGTCGCTCCTCATCGGAAAGTTCAAAGTCTTTCGTCGTTAAAACCTGTGTAAAGCCATTAATAGAATTAAGAGGCGTTCGTATCTCGTGCGTCATACTCTGCAGAAAAGCTGTCTTCGCTTTCGAGGCAGCCTTGGCATGGTCACGCTCTATGGCAAGCTGTTTGTTCTGTGCCACGACAACGTTTCGCTCACGCTGTAATTGTCGGTTCTTTATTTCCAACCTATGACTCCATCGGTTATTGATAACAAGGAATACCAGCATGGCTGCTATACCTAAGACCATTGCAATACCCGCCGTCGTAAACCGTGAGCGCTGTCGCAGCATCTCATTCTGTTTTTGCTGTTCTGAAATCTCAGCTTCTTTCTGCTGTATCTCATAAATGGCGGTCAACTCTTCCATCTCACTATTCTGAAAGTCGGTAATGGCAGAATCAAGGGCGGCAAACACTGTTCTTGCCACCACCAATGCAGAATCTCTGTGCCCTGCTTTGTCATTAGCCTTGAACTTGCCTGTATAGTGTTTACGAATAGTTTCCAGTGACAGCGTCCCGTTCTTCTTGTCTATCCATCCATCAAGAAGGGCGTAGTTCTTAACCGCTTCTTCATAGCGTTTGGCTTTCATCAGATAGCTTATAGACTTCATTCGCCCATCCGTTGTTTTGGCATAATCTGTGGCCTGATATGCCGTGAACAACCTCTCTGCTTCCTCTAAGTTCCCATGTGATTTTGCAATACCGATCCGGTTATGCAATATCAAGGCCTGCATCTTATCGATCTTGTCTTTCTTAGAGTCAGGCAAATTCTTGAAGATGGTAAGCAACGAATCTGCACGATTCACCCAAAATGCAGCCTTCTTCAACTGCTTTTTCTGAAGATAGTTCTTCGAAATATTGCTCAATCCGATAATGGCGTTTCGCATACAGTGATCAGTACTGTCACCTTCAACAGCCAACATGAACTGAGCGAATGCCTCATCAAAAGTATGGTCAGCCTCAGAACTTTGTTTCAGTTCTATCAGGCAGGTGCCCACAGTCTGCAGGAGCATCGCCTTGAAAAGCGGTTTAGGATTCTTTGTGGAATCAATCTTTTCCAAAGCCTTTGATGCTGTCCGAATAGCCCCTTCGTAATCACTCTTTGAATTCTGACGGTTAGCAAGAAATGAGGCGGCATGGATATAGGATTCAAGATCTTCCTGACTTGGTTTCTTCTCCTCAAGCACTTTCTTCCAATACAACTCTGTATAATACCTCATACCTTTCCGTTCATAGGCATAACCTCTTCTGAAGTTCGCTTTTAGAGACGAGATGGCACCAGCGTTTTCCAAGCTGTCAACAAGGGCTATTACACGATCGTTATCGTTCGTTGCAAGTGTTTCGCTAATCAGGCTATCAGCCCATGCCACAGTATCCGCCTTAGGTGATAAGGAAACATCTTGATGCCTTTGACAAGAAACGAATATTAAAGCCATATACAGCAGTAAGCGACAGATGGTCAAGGCTTTGTTCATTGTTTGCTTCATGCTCCTGAGAATTACCGTCTTTATAAGATTTTAATGTGTGAGGTTGCAAAGATACAATATTTTTCGGGATATTCGAAAAAAAAACATGGAAAATCATCATAGGGTATCGTTATACACAATTTATTATCAAACATGGTTTCTACTAGATTTTACGTAGTCGGCAGGCCGAATACCAAACTGTTTCAGGAAGCATTTTGAGAAATAAGAAGGATTTGAAAAACCCACCATATAACCTACCTCGCTGATAGTATGCTGTCCACTATGCAATAGTTGGGCTGCCCGTTTCAGACGTATGATTTGTATCATCTCGTTTGGCGTGACATCTGCCAGCGTTTTAATCTTAGCAAACAGTCCGCTTCTACTTATATTCAGTTTGTCAGCAAGAAAGTTGACATTCAAGTCTGAATTAGAGAAATTTTCCTCAATAATCTTGTTCATACGCAATAGGAATTCATTATCAGTCGGGTTGCTGGCTATTTCTGTAACAGGCTCCAATGGTTGCGTAGAGAATTTTTCCATCAGCCTGCGTCGCATCTGAAGTATATTTCGGATGCAGGCCTCTAAATACTGTAAAGAGAATGGCTTTTCGATGTAAGTATCAGCTCCCATATCCATACTCTCCACTTTTGAGTCGTCATCAGTCTTAGCGGTGAGCATGATGAATGGGATATGGCTGGTCTGCGGGTTAAGACGCACCCGTCTGCAGAGTTCTGAACCGTCCATGCGTGGCATCATCCAGTCTGAGATAATAATATTGACCTCATATTTCTGTAAGAGGTCGAGGGCCTCGAAACCATCACCAGCTGTAACAACATTATACTTCCCACGGAAATTCTCTTTTAGAAAACTAACCATATCTTCTGAGTCATCGACGAGAAGCATGGTCTGACCATCATAAGTAAGCGAGGGCTTTGATTGAACCCCAGATGATTGGAATATTGATTGGCGGGAATCAGAATCTCCCGTTTCATGAGGCTGGACAATCGTTGTTCCCTTATCGGTGATAGTCGTGACAACATCCTGACCAACTGGCAGCACGATGATAAACTTACTTCCTCTGCCCACCTCCGATTCTACAGAGATGGTTCCGTGATGCAAGTCCACAATATTTTTAACGATGTTCAAACCGATGCCTGTACCAGGCTTATTACCTTGAGCCTGGAAGAATGGCTCAAACAGACGCACACAATCTTCCTCTCGAATACCAATACCATTGTCGGCAACAATAATACGAAAATGCTCACCATCGGGTTCTGTTATACAACTCAGTCGTACTTCGTCTTTAGTATATTTGTTTGCATTCGTCAACAGATTACTAATCACCTTTGTGATTGCCTCCCTATCTATCATGGCTGTAAAGTGTTCATCAGGATAATCCACCATAAACCTTTTACCCCCTTGTTCGAAGGTTGGAGCAAAACGTACACTTATGTTTTCCATTAGTTCATGAACGTTTTGCGGAGCGAAACGCATCACCATACTCTGTTGTTCCACCTTACGGAAATCAAGTAATTGGTTGACAAGCTCCAATAGACGACGGGCATTACGATCGATAACCTTCAGATCGTCCATCACTCCAGATTCCTCCTTAGTAAGAATAGACAAACTTGACGATTTCATCATCTTTTCCAGCGGACCAATGATGAGCGATACTGGTGTACGAATCTCATGGGCTATCATCGTGAAGAAGTTCAGGCGAGCCTCGCGCACTTCTTTATCCTTCTTCTCATTTAGCTTTTGTATTTCCAACTGATGTCGGTGTTCTGCTCGTTTCAATCGGAATCTTACATAATACCACACGGCAATCACTGATAGCAGTAAGTAGATTATCTTGGCATACCAACTCCACCAGAATGGCGGGTGAACCACGATTCTAAGCGTGGCCTCATTTTCTGACCACACTCCATCGTTATTTGTTGCTTTCACACGAAACAGATAGGTTCCTGCAGGGATATTGGTATATGTGGCGCGGTTCTGATTGCCAACATGGTTCCAATCGCGATCGAAACCTTCAAGCATATAGGCATACTGATTCTTCTCGGGAGAGCAGTAGCTCAACGATGCAAACGAGAACGTAATCATCTTTGCATCACTATAACCTAAAGTCAACTCTTTAGTTAGAGACAGGTCGACAGGAAGACCTTCTGCCGTATATTCCTCATGGTTGAGGATACTCATCGAGGTTATATATACTGGTGGTATCACGCTGTTGGCCTTAATCTGATAAGGATAAAAGGCGTTAAAGCCTGTTGTGCTGCCAAAATATATCCGACCGTCTTTAGTTTTCAATCCACTATTTGGCTGGAACTGTTCGCTGACAAGTCCGTCGTGTAATGTGAAGCGTTGTGTCTGTGGATGCTGTGTTTGAGAATTACCCTTCGCACCAGGTTCATAACTGACAATGCCGTGATCGGTTGAAAGCCACAGAACGCCGTTGTTCTCTATGATACTCATAATGTTGCGGTTGGGTACGTCAAGACTGATATAATTGAAGCAGTCTTGTTCTGCATCATAACAGCAGAGGCCATTAAGAGTTCCTATCCAAAGCCAGCCACTCTCATCTACTAATGTACAATTCACCTGATTATCAGGTAACGAGTAGTGATTGTTGTCGTCATGCAGATATTGTTTGAGTTTCTTATCCCTGATACCACAACGCCAAAGTCCGCCGCCCTGTGTCGTAATCCAGATATTACCCTTTCTGTCTTCATCAATGTCGATTATCATAGCATTGGTCTTGCCAATACGCTCGAAATGATTTGCTTCACGGTTATAAAGGTTCAGTCCGTCCATCGTCCCTACCCATATCCAACCGCGCTTATCGGTATAAAGGGCATAGCAACTAGGATTATCAAGAGAATGCGGATCCGTACTTGGCGTGTATTGGCGCAAGGCACCCGTCTCTATATTCAGCACTTGCACACCATTAGTATAAGTACCTATCCAGAGTTCGTCGCCGCTGAAACTAAGGGCATGGGCATTTTGGCGTCCCAATACATCTTGGTGTGGATAATCTATAAAACGATTCTCTCTTGGAGAATAGCACATCAGTCCACCATCGTCGCTGGCAATCCAGATACGTTCGTATTTGTCTTCGCAAAAATGGGAGATGACGTTGCCTCTCAGGCCTGTCTCGATAGAAAAGGCGTCAAAGCGCTTACTTACAGGCGATATATAGGTCACGCCGCCATAAAAAGTACCTATCCAGAGTCCCCCCTCGCTGTCACTAGTGACGGCATAGACAAAACGATCGGCCAGGCTGCCTTGCTCCAGCAAACGCTCCCATGCGCGTGTCTTGGGATTAAAACTGATGAGTCCGTCGTCGCAGCCAATACAGATACAGTCGTCAGAACGCTGGTAAAGCGTATGGATATGAGAGCCGACTTTCGATAATGTCGGTGATAGCATCTGTTCTAATTGACCATCACCATGCACCAACAGCAGTCCTTTCTCCCAGGTTCCGAGCCATATCCGTCCGTCCTTGGTCTGTAGCATTCTTAAAGCGCCGTAGTTGGCCTGAAGCTTTTCACCACCAATGGTAAGACTGACGGGTTCGAAACGGTCGTGCAGACGATTCAATCTTTGCATAACAGTCTCCCCCCAGTTTGTTACGGTCCATATTTTATTCTCGCTGTCTACAAGTACCTGCGCTACAGCCCCACCAACCTCCTTGATGCCATAATGTTTCGTCTTCTTCGTTCTTGGAACATATTGCCATATACCGTCTCCAATGGTCGACACCCAGAGATTACCATCCTTATCAGAATCGATGCTCGTCACCGTGGAGTGTATATTCATAGGTAGTTTCTCAAAGATATGCTTTTCAAGGCTGAGTCGGAATACGCCTTTGTCTGTTCCTACATATAATCCCCCTTCGGCAGCCATCAGCGTCGACACATACTGGTTGATTCCCAGTTCGTTAATGCGGTAAGACTGTATCTGCGTACCATCATAGCGGCAAAGACCATTATCCGTACCGAACCAGATGAAGCCGTAGGAGTCCTGAACGATATTGCGTACGGCATTAGCGGCCAGCCCGTCGTTCATTGTCAGACTGCGATAGCGGAAGCCATCCTTGGCCGTTAAGGGCAAAAGACATAGTAAGGAAAGTGTTAGTAGCAGCATTCTTCGCTTCATGTTGCAAAAGTAAACAAATTACTCGACACAACCAAGCGTTTCTGCTTTTTTGTGCATCCGACATATAATTCCCATCAACAATGACAGGCCCCTTATAACACAATAGAGGCATCCCATAAGGAATGCCTCTATACACAAAACTAAATAATATTAGTTAAAAAAACTAATTGATCGAATTTACTTGTTGATACCACGATTGTTGATTGTGGCGTTAAGCAGAATCAGATATGTATGCATCTGATCGTCTGTGAGAACGTAACGCATCCACTTCACATCGTTCTCGATAGCACGCTTAACTCTTGCATCGCAATCATTCTTACTGTACTGTGTGGCAAACATCAGTTCAGCTTTGAAAGTGTTATGGATGTTCTCAACAGCCTCCTTCTGGTCGTCAGCCAGCTTCAAGGCATCAGAGAGCTTATTCATATTAATATTCAAGTCATAAGCCTCTACGTTGCTTACGTTAGCTGCGGTCTCGTTCTTTGCAATTGCAGTTGTCATACTCAGCATTGCTACCATTGTCAAAATCATCTTTTTCATCTTTTTACCCTTTCTTTTACTCAAGACAGCCTTCATGCTGTCCTGCTTTAACTTTTTAAACGTTATCCTAATTTTACTTTTGACGCTGCAAAGGTACGACGGTTTTTGATTTCAACAAAGCATTTATACATAATTGTGTGCGGACACAGAGTTTTTATTGATACATATCAAAAATAATCAAAACAACAGCTTCCTTCAGACTTGTGGTGTTTTTTCTGAAAATTTGCCTACCTTTGCATCCTCATAATGAAACTCACAGAAACAAATATGGAAGAAAAAGAACTAAAAGCAGAAGATATACCTTGGGGATATCCTCGGTGTTTTAACGGAGAATGTGCTGACAAAGAAAAATGTATGCACCATCAGGCAGGACTGCTGCTGGCCGAAGGGCATTATTATGGACCAGCCGTTTATCCCATAGCCTGGCAAGAGGGCCATTGTCATTGCTTCTGCGAAAAGAAACTGATAGAAAAGGCTTGGGGCTTCAAGAAACTCTATAACAATGTTCCCAAATACCTGAGGGCCGAAGCACGCAAAAGCGTACACAGCTATCTGGGTAGCGGCATGAGCGCCTATTACCGCATACATAACGGCGAAAAGATGCTTTCACCAAGGCAACAGGAAGATATCATAAGCATCATTGCCCAGTATGGCAACACCGACGGCATCAGGTTTGACCACTATGTAACAGATTGGAACTTCGAATAACATGCCGGAAAAGCAAAAGTTCCCACCGTGGGAACCTGTTATTCCCAGCATGGGAACTTTATATTCCCACCGTGGGAACATTTCGTTTGCTTAATGTAATAAGGGGCGATGTCGGATATAAGTCCTTGCATCGCCCCAAAAATAATTAGAAGTGTAGTTTTATAGTCATAACGGCTGTATATGTCTTCCCATCCTTTGTGTAGATAAGCGTGGGCTTGAAGGTCAGCACGTCACCCTTGCCTACAACAGCAGTATCACCAGGAGGCAGATGGCCGATATTCAGAGTGTAGGCCCCGTCGTACTCAAAGTAGAAGACATGGTTGTTACCCCATCCTGTCTGAGCACCAGCAGCCGTCATCCAGAAGCCGATACCATTGGCAGAATAATTGTAGGAAATACTACCATCGGGCTGCGTAAGGCCGAAGGCTATCTTGCCCTCTGTAGGAGTCACAGCCTCATCACCACGTGGAATGATTGCTGCAACGAGTTCCGCTGGCTGCATCTTGAAGGCCTTGGCAATCGTTTCCATCTGGCCATTCTCAAGCAGATTATATCCGATGTCGACCCAGCTGTCGTTGGCAGCATCAAGACCCGTAATATTCGTTGTTGCCACATTTACACTTTCGGGATTGCCTGAAGGGATGTCAATGAAGCCTTTTACGCCAGTATTCTCGAATTTCACGTTGTAAGGCCATTGTAGGTCATTAGTCTCATCGTCGTCCCAAGCCTGGCGCTGATAATCTGTCGGAGTAGCTACAACCACAAGATAGAGCTTATCGGTATTGGCGGGAATCTGCATTTCAGCAACAGCATCCTTGCCCTTCGCCATCGTACCGTAAACAGACTTTCCACCACAAATGGCTACGAAACCAACGCGATAGGCAGAGGATGTGTTCGTCTGCTGGTTATAAGTTGTGACATTGCCTTTTGTGTTACCGTCACCATCTACCACCTTACCAACATCGCCACTCACCAGTTCGCTACCAGGAGCCACAGCTTTCAGATTGGCCTTCACCTTGGTTCCTGCTTTAGGCACATTCAGTTCAATAGCGTTGAAGCCCGTCGTGCCAGGACAGTTGTCGTAAGTAGGTTGGAAGCCGCCGTTCTTTGGTAGCATATTAGTGCTATAGTTGGCAGCACTCTCGTTATTGGCGAGGTATTGATGTACAGCATCGAAGTCGTAGTTTACACAACGAGCGGCATATTCGTAGTACTCATCGTAGAACTTCTCCATATCACTTCCACAGAACAGGCGGGCATAGGTTTGTATTGGATCCTCCGGGAAGGTGCTCTCTTGCCAGATGCGTCCGTATGCCTCGATACCATGCTTCTGGGTCAGGAAGTAAGGCAGCCAGTAAGAAGCATAGCGCATGAACTCATGATTGAAATGGCGATGGTGCGAACGAAGCCATACTGATACGTTGGAATTCTGTGTGAAACATTCCTCAGGATAGTCCTGGAATGACTGCCACTGAGCGCATTGCTCCCAATAGGAACAGCCGCCTGCACCATTGTCTCCAAAGCCATAGCGGAAGCCGCCATTCATACCATAGCTGGTCTCCTCGGCCTGGCCGTTAAGCAGCTTGTCACAGCTCACCTGATACTGGAACGAGTGACCTATCTCATGGGCGATAGTAGACCCAACAGGCTGACATGTTGAAGGGTTCACCCAAAGGGCGCCAATCTGGTTGTCATAACCAGATCCTGTGGCTAGCCAATCCTCCTGATAAAGCAGGTAGATCTGCATCTTATACTTGTCGAGGTTGCTCTTACCCTGACCCACGGTCACCATCTTCAGTTTCTCCACATTAGTGGTGTAGAACTGCTCTGCCTTCTGCAGCAGATCGTCGATATTGACACGTAGGGCGGCAGGCACATCACTACCATTGGGATCGTAGCCGAAGCCTGGCTCCCAGAATACGAAGAAGTGTTCACTCTGCTTCATGCGCCAGAAACTCCACTTGGCATCGTCGCGCAGCATATTATCCACACCCTTCTCAAAACCCTCATTCCATTTGCCTGGACAGATATATTTATCGAAGTTCTCAACCTGCGACTTGTCCATAGTGTGCACAGCATCTGGGTTCTGGTTCTGGTGAACGTTGATGATTGAGGTTTTATCGCCACAGCGAATCTCAATTTGTGCGTCGCGATAGAACTCTGAGTCATTCTTTCTCAGACAGAATGGCATTTTTACCTCGCCAGCATTACCACTATTCACAGTCAGCGTAAGCCATTCGATTTTCGTGTTGGCGGCACGGGTGGTCACATCGCTGACGCTGGCAGTCCACTTATCGTTGGCGGTGAACGTAATGGAACTCTCCACCTCGTCCCATTCAACAGTCTTATTCAGCTCGCTCTCCGCAATGGTGATGTTGCCAAAAATCACCTCGTCGTCGCTGGTGCAAGCCAAGAGACCGAGAGCCAAGAGCGCAACCAAGGCGCTCTTGCTCATGAGTCTGGATAGATTCTTCATATGATAGTTATTCAAATGTGGCATTTAATACAAACTCTATAAATCTGGTGGCATCACTCTTGCTTGCATAGACAAAGTGTACTTTGGCTTTCGTGCCGGAAGGTACACCGGGGGCACGACCAATGCCAACGGTCTTGTCGTCAGCGTGAGTCTCAATATAGTAGAAGTTACCAGCAGCATAGCCGTTACCACTCCAGTTACATACCTTATGGTCTACGTCAACCCAGAGACCAATACCACCAGCTGTATAGCCTGATGTCGTATCCCAGTTGCCATTGTCGTCAGCAAGGTACATAGCAATATCGTTCTCTGTGTTTGCTATCGTAGCGATGAAGTCTGCCGATGTCATACCGAAGCAGGCATTGATGGCATTCTCAATAGACGTGAGGTCAAACTCGTAGCTCGCATAGTCGCCGGCGGGAATGGTGATATCCTGAATGATCGTGCCGGGGTCGGTAATCGAGAAGTTAACTGTAAAGCGGACATACTGGTCGTAGTCCTTACCGTTCACAACAGCAAAACCGACGTTGGCCGCCATCGAGAGACCGGCGGCAGACCCTTCGGGCACGTTCAGAACGAGAGCCTTGGCAGCCTTGTCGAGTTCGATGCTGGCCACACCGTCGTTACTAACGACAGCGCCATTGTTATTATACCACCAGCCGTCGCCTTTGGTCATGGCACTCATATCCCAGATACCGCGAGCTGTGTTGATGCTGTGGAACGCTACCTTGCCCGACTCGATGCCTGCCAGCATGTCATCGACAGTCATCTTCATCTTGGTCTGAATCTGCTCGGCATAGTCTTTCAGATAGACGGTCTTTGGAGTGACATGTCCCTTGCGGAACTCCGCATTCAAGGAAATGGTGGCATCGGCATCCGCACGGAGATAGGGCGACTCGTCGGGGCCATAGACGTGCTTGCTGACAGCATCCTCTGGGTCGTCGCTACAGGCAGTGAAACCCAAGGCGATGCAAGCCATTGCTATATATAATATGTTCTTTTTCATACTTTTACATTATTACATTTATTCATCATTATATTCTATATATCCCTATTCATCCCTTAGTTTGCAGCTGTATAGCCAGGGTTCTGCTTCAGTTTGGGGTTGCCGTCAAGGGCATCCTGAGGGATAGGGAATATGTCGGTATGGCGGTCGGCCTCGGGATCCTTGCAGAACCACGACTTGCCGCAGTACACATTCATATTGGTACCCTTAATCATGAAGCGGATAATGTCATCGCGACGGTGAGCCTCGCAAACAAACTCACGAGCCAGCTCATCGAGCAGTCCGCCCAGTTCGATGTCGTCGCCACCCTGGTAGTTCTCTACCCAGTTGTCGGCACCACCCAGTTCTCCAGTATTCTCGCGGTGTCCGTAGTTGTACTTACTGCCACCCTTCAGCTGGGCTGCGGTAACCTTGGCCTTCGATGGGTCGGCCTTGAAGTTACGGGCACGTACCTGAGTAACCAATGCAGCAGCATCATCCTCGGTCTCACCGTTGTAGCCACCTAAGCGGAGTAGGCACTCAGCCTTCATCAGCAGGGCGTCGGCATAACGATAGTAGGGTACGTCGTCATAGCTCGAACCAAAGTCACCACTCTTGATCTCATACTTCACCAATCGCCAACTCTCCATCGGATAACAGCCAGGATTGTCAATACTGTGAATCTCTCGAGTGTAGTCGAGAGGCTCGCCATCGAGAAGGATAGGACTGCCATCGAGAGCATACTGCGGACCGCCCGTCCAAGTGTTTTCCAAACGGGTGTCACCATCCTCGTAGATATCGAGGAACTGCGGGAATACGATACCGCCGCCAGTGGCCCATCCTGAGAAGTTCCAGCGGGCACGACCTGCATTATGAATCCAAAGATTGGCCATAAAGTTACCACTGGCATACTTGTTCTCGAACACGATACCGAAGATAATCTCAGGCGAGGCAGAGATATCCTCTAAGAAGTTGTCGCTGTAGTTGGCTGCCAGAGAGAACTTACCAGAGTTGATGATGATGTTCAGGCAGTCGATACACTTCTGATAGTAAGAGTTGTCTTTCTTGTTAGGGAACCAAGCATCGTGGTTCAGATAGAGCTTAGCCAATTGCATGTAGGCTGCATACTTACTGAGTTTGCCTAACGAGATGTCGTCGCCACACTGGTCGGCCACTTCTTTCAGCTCGTTCTCAATCCACTTGTAGGTTACCTCAGGATCAGCCTGTTCAGGAGTCCAACCATCAGGATGAACGAAAGTGGTATCCAAAGGGATGTTACGGAACAGGTCGAACAGGTTGTAGTAGTACATGGCGCGGTAGGCACGTACCTGTGCTTTGATAAGTTCGCTACTAGCCACCTGCTCGTTGGCCAAAATCTGGTTGCAGGCGTTGACGCCAGCGTAGTTGTTACCCCAGTTCACAGAGAAGTGTCCGATACCCGAGTTAAACTCATGCTTGTGCAGGGAGATATAAAGGTCACCCCAGCCGATACCGATACGGTTAGGAATGCCCCACACGTCGGAACTCTCGTCCATAATGTCGGCCATACCGAACCATCCCCAATACACGTCGCGCAGACTGCTATATACTGGAGCTATGGTAGCTTCGAGGTCGGCATCAGTAAACTCGTACTTCTCAGAGGCCAAGCGTGAATAAATGGTCTCATCAAGGTCAGTACATCCTCCGATAGTCAGGCCTGCGGCCCCCACCATAGCGGAAACGATGAATTTGTTGTATATTGCTTTCATTGTAGTAACTGTTTTAGAATGTAACATTTAAACCAAATGTATAAGTACGGATGGTAGGATACTTGTCGCGGCTGTCGATACCAGAGTACTGGGGATCGCCATTCGAGAGCTCAGGATCCAGACCATTGTATGAGGTGATGGTGAACACGTTGTCGGCAGAGAGATAAGCACGCACGTTCTTCACATACTTGTTGACCTTCAATGGAACATTATAACCCAGTGTCAGGTTCGAGAGTTTCAGGTAGTTACCATTGCTCAGGTAGTAGCTGACGAAGGTCTGCTTCTGGGCAGGCTTCAGCACGTTGCCATCAGCATAAGGAGCCACAGCAGCATCCTTCAGACGGTTATAGGTCACGGCATTGTTCTGATAGTAGGCACGGGCCTCATTCAGAATCTTGAAACCAAACTGTCCTGTAAACTGCATGTTCAAATCAAAGTCCTTATACTTAAAGGTATTGCTCCAACCTACATTGATTTTAGGAATAGCATTGCCCAGGTTCTGATAGTAAGTTTCCTTATCGGTCAGCATGTTATCGTTAAATTCCTCGATTTCGCCTGTGGTAGGATTCTCAATCATCCAGAGACCGTTCTCACTGACGCCAACCGACTTCAGACCATACCATTGTCCGAGAGGCTTGCCTACCTCCATAATCTGTGTAGAGAGTGAAATAGGCTCGCCGAGATAAGCGATATAGTGCTTGTTGGCAGTCTCGTAGAGATCGTTGCTCAGACTGAGCAGTTTAGTAGCGTTGTGAGCAAAGGTTGCAGTGGTCTTCCACTCAAAATCCTTGGTGCGAACAGGAATGGCATTGATAGCCACCTCAATACCCTGGTTACGCATTTCACCTACATTAGCCAATGTCTGGCTGTAGAGGTTTGGTGGAACAGGTACGTCATACCACCAGAGCATATCGACGGTCTTCTTGCGGTAAACATCAATGTTACCCCAGATGCGGTCGCCGAGTACGGCAAAGTCGAGACCGACATTATACTCAGTTGATTTCTCCCACTTCAGGTCGGGGTTTGGGTTCTGGTCAACCTTCAAACCCTGTTTCCAGGTACCATTGTCATAATAGTAAGGTGAACCCAGTGCCCAAGTGGTGAGCGACTGATAGCGGCTGGCAGGGACAACACCAGTAACACCAAAACCTGCACGCAGCTTCAGATTATCGAGCCACGACTTAGTGCCCTGCATGAACTTCTCGTTAGAGATGGTCCATCCAAGAGAGGCAGAGGGGAACGAACCCCACTTGTTGTTGGCACCAAACTTAGAAGAACCCTCACGACGCATAGAGAGCAGCACGTTGTACTTATCTGCAAAACCGTAGCTAACACGTCCGAAGAAACCAATCAGTGTGTCGTCGCTTTTGCCGCTGCCCATACCAGCCTTACCTTCCTTCAAATACTGACCAACACCCAAGTTGTTGTACTCGAAAAAGTCGTTCAGGAAGTTGGTATTGTTGGCATAGAAGTTCTCATCGACCTGATACTGGTAGCTGTAACCCACGAGTGCCTCGAAGCGATGATCACCCCACTGGTGTTTATAGGTAGAAGTGAGTTCCAAATTGTTGGTCTTATTGTAAGCATAGCTGTGGTAGGCATAGCCTGTGCGGTACTCAGCACGCTGACCATAGTAGTTCGACGACTGGTAACCCTCGTCGTGGGCATTGTAGCGCTCAGTAGAGAGCATCAGGTTAGTCTGCCAACCACGGATAGGCTCCAAGGTGATGTTACCTGTCAGACGGGTGGTCTCTGTCTTGTACTCACCAGTCTGCTCGTTCAGGATGCTTACTGGGTTATAATAATAGTTGATACCGAAGTTTTCATACCAGTTACCATCCTCGGCATAAATGGGCTCTGTGGGGTTACGCATCAGGGCCTGACGATATACCATCTGACCAGCAGCATCCACTGGACCATTCTCGTGCCAACGCTTCAGAATATTGAACTGCAGCTTCAACATATCGTTGAACATCCAGTGCGACAGCCCACCGTTGAAGTGCATCTCCTTACTATAAGTGTTGATGAATACACCCTGCTGGTCGCGATAGGTGAAGTCGGCATTGTAAGAAGTGCTCTTATTACCGCCACTGATATTGACGTTGTGGTTATGGGTGAGGGCTGTACGCGATACGGCATCGAGCCAATCAGTATCATAACCACGATCGGTATAGTTGGTTTTGCCAGCACGGATATCATCGCCGTCCATCATGTTGAGCTTTTTGCCGAACGAGGCCAGTGATACATAACCGCTATAGTTGGCTGTTGTCTTAGCTTCACGCTTACCTGCCTTAGTGGTGATAAGAATCACACCAGCAGCACCACGTGTACCATAGATAGCAGCTGCCGAGGCATCTTTCAGTACGTCGATACTTTCGATGTTCTCAGGAGCGACAGAGCTCAGACTGCCTTCCAGACCATCGACCAGTACGAGTGGAGAGTTACCACCATAGAGTGAGATGATGCCACGCAGACGGATGCTTGATGCTGAGCTGGGGTCGCCTGAACCATTAGAGATGGTGAGACCTGCCACTTTACCCTTAATCAGAGCGCCGGCGTCGCGGATATTTCCTTGTGCAAAATCCTCGGCCTTCACGCTGGTAATGGCTGAGGTAATGTCGCCCTTACGCTGTGTACCATAACCAATGACAACCACCTCGTTCAGCAACGCGTTGTCTTCTTGGAGCGTCACATCGCCGCCATCCTTGACTTCCTGGGCGATGAAGCCGATATAAGAGACGATGAGTACAGTGTTACGATTGGTAACAGTTAAAGAATAGTTACCATTGTAGTCAGTAACAGTTGCATTCTTGGTGCCCTTCTCAGTTACCGTAGCGCCGATAATCGGTTCGCCCTTGGCATCCTTAACAACACCTTTCATTGTCACACCCTGCTGAGTAATCTCAGCAACGGCTGGTGATGTGCTTTCTGAAGCGTAGACTCCGAGAGTTCCGCCCAACAAAAGCAAACATAAAAAATGTTTTTTCATACCAATTTGTTTTTTTAGGTTCATGAATTATAAATATGTATAGTTTTATTTTACTTTCCATTCGAGAACGCCACCAGACTCTCCCTTACGAAGTTTGGCGAGAATCTTTAGACCTATGGTGCGTACAGGCTTGAAATCAACGCTATTGTAACAGTCTTTGTTGACGGTAAAAGGACTATGATCCTCTACTTCCTGCCATTCGCCTTGAGCATCCTTATAGAAGAGCTGCCACGACTCTGGGGTTCGGAAGTTTCCGTCATAATGGTCGAATTCCAGCCAGTAAACCTGTACATTACTTACTTCGTATTCTTGATCGAACTGATAGCTGATAGCCTCGGTAGAGCCCTCTTTCAGCCACCAGTAATGATAAGGTTTTGAGATATCGCTACTACGAGTAGGTTCCCATTGGTCGTTCACGCCACTCGCCCAAGAATCGACGGGAGCTGTTTCTGGAGCATCATTCTGAATGGGAGCGCGGTTTGAGAAGGTCTGCGCCTTTGAGGCAATGGTTTGAACGGGGGTTGCAACAGCCTTTGTTGGGGTATTAGCAATCCATATTTCCATCTGCTGAGGTCCGCGGTTGTTCCAAGTAGAATATGGAATAGCGTGGAACTTTACGTCTTTTATCTCACCAGAAAGTTGGAGTTCCTTAGCATCGCCACTGAGAGTTACGATGCCATTGAGGAGATTCTGTTCGAAGTGAGCCTGAATATCAGCAGAGTTAAGAATATACTTGTTGAAAACCTTTCCGTCGGCCTGGTCAGATCCTTCAAGGCAATAGACGATAGGGCCACGCTCAAGTGCTATTTTACCACGATCATCCTCGACATTGTCATTGGCAATGATGCGACGGACCTCCATCGGGAAGTTCAGTTCTATGACGTCTCCTTTTTTCCAGGAGCGTTGGATTGTAGCGTAGTCGTCAGTTTCTGCAGCCACTTTTACACCATTGACTGTAATGGTGTAAACAGGGGCTGCATCAACATATTTGTAGAGAGAGTTGTTTGTAGGAGAAGTTTTCAGCCAACTTGGAATACGGAATTTGATGGCGAATTTACCACCGCCCTTCGTCACCTTAATGCGGATTCGACCATCCCAGGGATAGTTGGTGGTTTGCTCTAATTCCACTTTTCCTATTTTAGCTTTGCCCTGAGCATAGAGGTTCACATAGATATTTTTGCCTTGCCGGGCATAAATGTATCCAGGCACTGAAGCTATAAAACGGGTGATATTGCCAGGACAGCAGGCACACCCGAACCACTTCTGGCGTTCATGCTCACCATCACTCTCCAAGGGGTTGTCGTAGAAAAACCTGTCACCAGAAAGACTGACGCCACTCAATACATTATTATATAATGCACGTTCACAAATATCAATATATTTGCTTTCGCCCGTAGCAAGGAACATACGATAGTTCCAATAGACGTTGGCGATGGCAGCACAGGTTTCACAATAGGAAGTATGGTTCCATAGTTCATAGTTAGGACCAAAACCTTCACCTTGCGGGCGACTTCCGATACCACCAGTGATGAAGAGTTTCTTGCTCGACATGTTTTCCCAGATTCGCTCAAGAGCCTCAAAATAGGCCTTATCGTCAGTAAGTGCAGCAACATCGGCCACCCCAGAGTAAAGATAGCCTGCGCGCACGGCATGCCCCACAATCTCATCTTGCTGTAGGATGGGCTTGTGGTCTTGAGAATACTCTGAAGGCCGATGTCCGTCTGTACAGCGACCCGTCTCTTCGACGAAATACTTTGCTCCCTCAAGATATTTCTTGTTGCCCGTCACCTTATACAATTTACAAAGAGCCATCTCAATAATAGGATGTCCACCAGGACGATGAATCTGTCCTTCATCAGGGCCGAAGGTCTTGCATACGAGATCGGCATTCTTAATGGCGACATTCAGAAAGGTTTTCTTGCCTGTGGCACGATAGTGGGCGACGGCACTCTCAATGAGATGGCCCGAGTTATAGAGTTCATGCGAGTTTATCTTCTCCCATCTGTGGCTGCCCCACCATCTGCTCAGTCGCGTACATTTGTTGGTCACACACGTAGTCAGATAGCCGTCAGGCTCCTGAGCCTGAGCTATGATATTAATAACAGAGTCGAGATAGTGATCGAGCTTGGCATCATAATGCACAGCGAGCGAATAGCTGGCACCCTCGATAACCTTATAGGGATCGGTATCATCGAATGAGAAATCACCCCTATGTTCACCCTGAATCAGCCCGGCGGCGATGGCGAAGTTATCGAAACGCCCATTCACCTCGCACTCATGGAAGGCAGAGGGGATACTGACGGTACGATTCACCTCTATGCGGGGACTCCAGAACACATCATTAAGGTGTACCTGCGTAAAAGGCACCTCCTCAATCTGTTGAGCAGAGGCAGCAAGCGATACGATAGCAGCACCTAATAGTAAAAAACATTGTTTCATATTTTTAGTTATATTCTTTAGATTTTTGTTAAAGTTACGATTTTAAATGCAAAATAACAAAGAAATAGCGAAACCGTCTGTCAATATCGTCCAAGATGATACAAAAATCGTCTAAATCATGGCTGGATGGGCATTTTTGGACGATTCTACTCAAGAGTTTGGACGATATTACCTTTCCGTTCCACAGATTTTTTCTATCTTTGCAGCAGAAATCGAAGACGCTAACAAGAATGAACAGAAAACCAATCCCGTCATCATGCAATCTTTGTAAAGCTCTCCGAGTTTGCTTCGGATAAAGTAGGATTTTACTCCGAGGAAACCTCCACTTTGTTCCGAGGAAATTGTAACTAAGAATTAAGAAATTTGAGAAGATGAAAAAGTTTGCAACAATCGCGCTGAGCATGACCATGATATTGCCTATAAGCGCACAGAAAGAACAGGCACATGGGTATCCTATCACCCCCGTACCTTTTACAAGTGTGAAAGTAGCCTCCGGCTCGTTTTGGGGGCAACGATTGGAAGCCAGTCGCAAGGTAACCATCCCCCTCGCCTTCTCGAAGTGTGAGGAAACAGGTCGTTACACCAACTTCTCCAATGCGGCAGAGCATCTGAAGGATCCATCAAAAGTATTCAAGGTAGGAGGTCTGGCCTTTGACGATACAGACCCCTACAAGACTATTGAAGGCGCTAGTTATATCCTACAAACCTATCCTGATAAGAAACTGGTGGCATATATAGACAGTGTGCTTGAGATAATCGCCTCTGCTCAGGAACCTGACGGTTATCTTTACACTTCGCGCACCCAAAACCCTAAAGAGCCCCATGAGTGGGCTGGCGATAAGCGCTGGAGCATGGAAGAAGACCTGAGTCATGAACTCTATAACCTTGGTCACATGGTAGAAGGAGCCATCGCCCACTATCAAGCCACGGGGTCAAGAAAATTCCTCGACATTGCCATCCGCTATGCCGATGTCGTTTGCAAGGAGGTTGGCCCTAATCCGGGACAGGCATGTGTCGTACCAGGACACCAGATTGCGGAAATGGCCCTCGCCAAACTTTACCTGTTGACTGGTGACAAGAAATACCTTGATGAAGCCAAGTTCTTCCTTGATTATCGCGGCAAGACCACCATCGTTCATGATTATTCTCAGGCTCACAAACCTGTTGTTGAGCAGGATGAAGCTGTAGGCCATGCCGTTCGCGCCGCCTATATGTATGCAGGAATGGCTGATGTAGCTGCACTCACTGGAGATAAAGAATACATTAAGGCCATTGATGCCATCTGGGATAATATTGTCACTAAGAAACTCTATATCACTGGCGGAATCGGAGCAACTTCGAATGGCGAGGCCTTTGGTGCGAATTATGAATTGCCCAACATGAGTGCCTATTGCGAAACCTGTGCCGCTATTGGCAATGTATATGTGAACTACCGTTTATTCTTGCTTCATGGTGATTCTAAGTACTATGACGTATTAGAACGCACTCTCTACAATGGATTGATTAGCGGTGTATCGCTTAAAGGCGATGGATTCTTCTATCCCAACCCTCTAGAGTCAATGGGGCAGCATCAGCGTCAGGCCTGGTTCGGCTGTGCCTGTTGCCCAAGTAACATCTGCCGTTTCATACCCTCACTGCCGGGTTACATTTATGCAGTGAAGAATCGTAATGTATACATAAACCTCTTCCTCTCTAATAAAAGCATTCTGAGCGTCGCAGGGAAAAAGGTTGGTCTGACTCAGACGACAGAATATCCCTGGAATGGCGACATCACAGTCTCTGTCGATCAGAATACAGCAGGTCAGTTCGCCATGAAGATTCGCATTCCAGGATGGGTGCGTAATCAGGTCTTACCCTCAAACCTTTACAAGTATTCCGACAACAAGCGTCTTGATTATTCAGTCACGGTAAACGGACAAACTGTTGTAGCAAAAGTTACGAATGACGGGTATTACACTATCGACCGTAAGTGGAAGAAGGGTGATAAGATTCAGATCCACTTTGATATGGAGCCACGTACCGTACGTGCCAATAATAAGGTAGAAGCAGATCGGGGCATGGTGAGCATTGAGCGTGGACCGCTGGTATATTGTGCAGAACATCCTGATAACGATTTTGACATTATGGCAACCCTGATTAACCAGAACCCACAATTCCGTATCGGGAAAGGCGAGATAGCAGGCACACCCATTCAGACCCTTATTACCGATGCCCAGACACTGAACCTCAATAAATCGGGCAAGCTTGAAACTCAAGACCAAACGCTGACACTTATCCCATACTACGCATGGTGTCATCGTGGTTCAGGAAAGATGCGTGTATGGCTGCCCCAAGACCTCAATGCCACATCTCCCTCTCAGCCTGTAACACTGGCATCAGAGAGCAAAGTCACCAGTTCGTGCGAAGTGCCTGCCATATCCTCCATCAACGATCGCTTGATTCCTAAGGATGAAAACGACCGATCCGTACCCTATACCCATTGGTGGCCTAAAAAAGACTGCACAGAATGGCTTGCCTACGAATTTCCACAGGAGAGTCTTGTCCAAAGTGCAACAGTTTATTGGTACGACGATGGCCCCTGGGGCGGATGTCGCGTACCTCAGTCATGGCGCATCCTCTATCAGAATGCTCAAGGCCTGTGGCAGCCCGTAACTGGAGTTACTGATTACCCCACTGACAAGGGTACAGCATGCACAGTCAACTTCAATCCTGTCAAGACAAAGGCTTTGCGTTTAGAGGTAACACTGCCAACAGACAATGCCACAGGACTCTTCGAGTGGAGTGTCAGATAAAAAACGTATCAAATCTATTCGAAATGAGATAATTATTTGCTAATTATATGGCTATTTGGGATTTTCTGATTATCTTTGCAGTCGGAATTTTCTAACTTATTATACAACATGAATAGACGAGCAACTTTAGCTGCCCTTCTGATGGTAGCCACGATGGGACTCAGCGCCCAAAAGCCTATGACTGCGCCAGCTGGCGGCAAGGCTATCAGTGACGAATTAATCGGTATCTTTTTTGAAGACATCAGCAGTTCTGCTGATGGTGGACTCTATGCCGAACTGGTACAAAACGGATCCTTCGAGTACAGCCCCGTTGAACGCGACGGATGGGGACCTGGCACTTTCTGGCGCATGATACGCCCAGGACATTCCACAGGATGGCTTGAGCCACGCATGGACAATAGTATCCATCCAAACAACCCCACCTATATGCGCCTACACGTTGAGCGCACCAAGGAGTATCATGACTATCGCGGATGGAGAGGTTTCGGTATTCAGAACGACGGATTCGATGGTATCTCGGTAAGGGACGGCAAGACATACAATTTCTCAGCCTTCTTCCGCAATATCGACGACAAAGGCAAACAGATTCGAATCGCCCTCGTAGAGCCCCAGATGGGCTGGCCTCCCAAGGATCCGAAACTATTGGCTGATACCATCATCAATATCAACAGTAAATCGTGGCAGAAATACGAAGCTGCACTCTCTGTCAAGGAGTATTCCCCAAAGGCCGTCCTTCAGATATTGGTACTCGATAAGGGTGAGATTGATGTCGATATGGTATCACTCATGCCTCAGGATACCTATAAGGGGCACGGCATGCGCACAGATCTGGCAGAGGCTCTGGCAGAGCTCCAACCCAAGTTCATGCGCTTTCCTGGCGGATGCGTAGTTCATGGCGGTGGCGATGGCTTCTGGGATACATATCGATGGAAAAACACCATCGGCCCCAAAGAACAGCGCAAAGGATTGAAGAATACATGGGGTTACCACCAGAGCATGGGATTGGGCTTCTATGAGTATTTCCAGTTCTGCGAGGATCTTGGCATGGAGCCAGTACCCATCCTGCCTGCTGGCGTAAGCTGTCAGGGCGCCAACGGCGGTTGGAACATGTGGCCCACTCAGGCTCAAGATGCTTGTCCAATGGAAGAGATGGATGAATGGGTTGATGAGGCCCTCGACCTTATTGAATGGGCCAATGGCGATCCTGCGACCTCGAAGTGGGCCAAGATGCGTGCAGATGCTGGTCACCCGGCTCCCTTCAATCTGAAATATTTGGGCCTCGGCAACGAGGAGAAAATCTCTCCAGAATTCTGCGAGCGCTTTAAATATATATATGAACGCGTAATGAAAGCTCATCCGGAAATCGTTATCGTTGGCACAGCTGGTCCTGGATCGCATGCCAATAATCCTGATTTCCAAAACGGTTGGAAACTCGCAGAAGAAACGGGTATGCCAATCATCGACGAACATTACTACGAACCCCGCGACTACTTCCTGAACAAACGACAGTATGACAATTATCCTCGCGATCGCAAGACAAAGGTTTACCTTGGTGAATATGCTGCCAAGGACAAGAAACTGATTGACGCGCTTGCGGAGGGTCTGTATCTGCTCCATGTAGAACGCAACGGTGATGTAGTATCTATGACTTCATATGCTCCCCTCTTTGCCAAAAAGGACGCCACCAATTGGAATCCAGATCTCATCTATTTCGACAACCAGCGCACTTATCTCACTTGCAGCTACTATATTCAGCAGATGTTTGGACAGAGTGCTGGTCAGTATTACTATGGCGACTGTGTGAAGTTTGAAGGTGATGCTCCTGATGCTTGCCAACCCATGGAGAATGTACACTACGGCCAGTCAGTTGTCTTAAACGTCAAAACGCGTGAACTTTTTGTCAAGCTCTGCAATGCTAGTGACGAAACAAAGACTGCCCACATTGACTTGAGTCGTTTCAAGACCATGAAGAAACCTGCTTTAAGGTCTTACATCATTGGACAGCCAGACGACGAGAACAACTATGAAGCCCAGCCTATCTTTACAAAAGGTGAGACCTTCAAGGCTGAGAAGAAGTTCGACTTCCAGTTGAAGCCTTACTCAATGGTTATGCTGAGATACAAACTTTAATCAGAAATAAAAAAGCCCCCGCCAATAAGCGAGGGCTTTTTTCATAACCTTATCACCCTAAAGGCATAAGGTGGAAGGACTATCTTTTCACCTTTCACTTCGAAACTCTTCACCTCTACGCTTTGCTCTTCAGGCTGGCCATCGAAACCCTCAGCCAATGTCCCCTCAGGAATCATCAGACCATTAAGGCTAATGGTCAGTTCCACGGGCAAGGCATTAACGAGTTTCAGATACTTCTTTCCCGTTTTGGAGTCGCGGACCATACTAGCAGCAATACGATGTTTCAGTTGCAGAGGAATACCCGACAACGATGTTGCCACATAGCGGTCTCCGCTATTGACAGAGAACAGTCGCTGAGTCTCATAAGCTGGCGTAGGACACACTTCTGTGTTCGAGAAGTAAATCATATCAGGATCCCAATTACGATGACCATCCTTGGCCAGCATAGGAGCATAGGAAGTCATCTCCACCACATCACCGTTTCGCTCTATATCTGTGAGATACAGAGCCTCAGCCAAGGCCGTCTCTACATTCGGACGCTTTTCCGGCGTTGAAGCAGCGTATTCACCAAGATAAACCTTGGGCATATGGCGATCATAATTATCATAATAATCACGATGATGCATAAACCAACCAGTACTTTCATAATAATGCTCATCTACCATATACTGCAAATCCGAATGTTTCTTCGAGAAATCCCATCCTTCAAGATAGTCTGCGCTTGGAGCATGGAAAGGTCCTACGGTTCCACATATCTTTATCTCTGGATACTTCTCACGGATGGCGCGACAAATCATCTCGTAGCGTTCCTCGAAAACGGTAGAAATGATATCCTCGTTACCAATACCCAGATATTTCAGATTGAAGGGAGCTGGATGACCTGCATCTACACGCATCTTGGCCCACTTCGAGGTGGTCGGGTCTCCATTAGCCCATTCGATTAAGTTGAGAAGTTCCTGAATATAGGCAGGCATCTGATCCATGGGGATACCGCCTTGTTGCCCACCGATACCATCACGATTATTATTTGAATTCTGACAAGGCACACCTGCTGCCAAAACAGGTAATGGCTCAGCCCCAATATCCTCACAAAACTGAAAAAATTCGAAGAATCCAAGCCCACGTGTCTGGTGGTAGCCCCAGATATTGAAATCGGGCTTACGATCCTGCAACGGACCTATGGTGTGATTCCAATGATATATATTTTCGAGCCCCTGTCCGTGACTCATGCATCCGCCAGGAAATCGCACGAATTTAGGCTTCAAGTCTGCGATGACCTGAGCCAAATCTTTTCGCAAACCATTCTTGCGATGCATAAACGTCTCCTGCGGGAAGAGGCTAACCATATCTATACCCGCTTTTATACCCTTTACGCCAATCACAGCCAGACGGGCTTTTGTGCAGGAGCGCTTTGCCGTAAGCACTGCATCATATTTTTTCCAATCACTCCCTTCTGTCTTTAGCGTAGCTTTGGCCAGCACTACATCATTAGAATCGACAAGTTGGATTATGAACGACTTCTTGGCATTGTAGTTGCGTACGAACATTGAGAAGTCATATTTTTCACCAGCATTCACAGCAATACCATCCCAGCCTTCATTATAGATAGTGTCGTTTCCCAATACGGCATAGCGTGGATTGTTCTTACTCAGCGGATCAACCTGCACAACGTTAATAGGCTTCGAAGCACTCCATGCCGTCGTAGCCTTCCAACCACGATGATCCTTGGGTACATACTCGAAGTCGCGGTTCTGAATCAGTTCACCATAAAGGCCACCATCAGCCGCATAGCTAATATCCTCAAAGAAGATGCCAATAAGCTTGTCACTAATCGTCTTTTCCTGATTAGTGATGGTTAGCACGGCTTCAACAGGCTGCAAATCAGGAAAATTCTTAGCATCCTCATACATACGTTCCTGACTCTGTTTCCCATCTTGGGCAAGACGGTTGAAATAATCAGTTATCACCCCCATCTCTGCGGCTGAGAGTTCAAACAGGCATCCATCCACCGACAGCCCATTTACCATAGCAGTATCACGTGTCCAAGCCACATCATCTATCAGGCTCTTCTCGTCTTTACTAAACTGGCGAAAATCATTTGAGGCAGAAACCCAACGTTTTTCACCACCTTTCGTCTTGAAATAGATATCGAAAGAACCATTCTCATTAGCAAAAACGGTGGGCTGCAAACATTGGCTGGTTGTCATAATTGGATAATCCTGCGGACGCCAGCTAACAAGGTCCTTTGAATAGGCCGCCGCAAAAAGCGGACTCTTGTCATTAACTTGGAATACCAGACGCCATGAGCCGTCGTTAGCACGAGCCACCGAGGGATGGTACATCCGTTTCTCAGCCCCCCAGGTACCATAATCCGACGAACAGAGTTGACCGAGTTCTTTCCAACCTGTTTCCGTCTGCTGGGCAATGTGTAGCCCAGCGCGCTCACTTGGGGAATAAATAAAAACCTGCTTGGTTTCTTGGGCATGAATAGCAATGGCAACAACAACCAACAGCCCAATCATTCCTAAACGTATAATCCTTTTCATCGATGTTGTTTCCTATTTTGCCGGCAAAGATACAAAAAAAGCCGAAAGCGTCAAAACTTTCGGCTTAAATTCTATTTAAGCAATAATGCTATTCTTTATCCACGTGCCTCAATCTCCTTGTTTATTTCATCAAGTCTCTCATCAGTAAGAGGATACTTATAAACAAGACATCCTACAACAATCAGAAGAGCAGCAGGAATAATACAAGTAAACACCAGAATGGCATTCTGTGCTGTGGCAGAATATTCGGCAAGGTGCGTGTAATAAGCATTAACTGGTGCGCTGATGAACGAAGCCAGGAACACGGTTACAAAGATGCTCAGTACCAGCTGAAGGCACTTATTGGCCTTAAACTCAGCAAACATCTCGCCGTAAGTAACAGGTTTCTCGGGTGTGGTGGCAATCCGCTCCTTACAGCCAGTGAAGCAGTAAAGCAAAAGCAAAAAGCCGATAACAGCAAATACACAAGTAACCGTAAACCAGGCAACAGGATCGATAGGAAGAGCCGACTCTTCGCTGGCCAGATCAAAACCAATCATACCCATAACCAATGGGGTAATCCAACCTGCTATTGAGAAACCTGCCTTGAAAGCCACACCAGCAAGTGCATTAACAGTAGCAGCAGGGCGATTGCCTGTACGATATTCGGCCTCGGTAATAACCTCAGGCACAAGTGCCCACATCAACGAACCGACAAGAAGTCCAACGCCAGTCATCACCTTGGCTGCCTGAACAAGGGTATTAAGACCCTCAACATCAAAGAACTTACCAATGGTGAACAAGATGGCAAAGCCAACAAAACCGATGGAGAGAAGCATATAATAAAGACCTTTCTTACCCAACCATCTCTTAAGCATTGGCAAAGATGGCAGAATTATGAAAGCAGGAATGGTACCAATGGCCATGAACAAAGCCTGATTCCAGTCGATAACTGTATGGGCAACAATTGCAAGACCAATGGGGAAACCTGCCTGAACTACGATCTGACCAATATTGGCACATACCATACGGGTAGATGTAAGCTTCAGTACCTCGTCGTTGTCGCGAGTCATACTGGCCATAATAGAGCCATAAGGAATGTTTACTACAGAATAAATCATACTCAGCGTCGTGTAGCTGACTGTAGCATAGACAATCTTCATGCCTGTAGACCAGGTTGCAGCTTGAGGAAGCATCAACAAGCAGGCGGCAATCGTAAGAGGAATACCACCATACAAAAGGTAGGTACGATACTTACCTAACCTCGGATTGCGGTTATCAATATAACGCCCAACTACAGGACTCCAGAAACAGTCGATAAGACGGACAGAAAGAATCAGTCCGCTTACAAATGCCGGATTAATCTTCAATACTGTAGTAAGGTAAAGCATTAAGTAACATGCCACCGTTTGAAAAATCAGATTCTGCGCCAGGTCGCCCGACCCATAGCCGATGCGCTGGAGCCAAGAGAGCTTGTAGAAGCCTTTGGTTTCGTTAGTTGTACTCATAATTATTATTTGTTATTAATTGTTATTTCAAATGAACTCATGGGCAAACCTTTGAGTGAACGGACATTGGCCGCTATAGGATTGTCTTTCCACGCATATCGGATTATGAGAGGTGAGTGGTGAGAAGCAAGAGGTGAAGAAATAATAACACGATTGCCTTCGGCGGTTGCATCAGCATTCTGGAATTTACCGTCATCGCCAGCCACCTCGAAGGTATAAAGTTTACCAGATTGAACGGGTTGATCGAGGGTAAGGAAGATTTTTCCGTCGTTCACCTCAGACGCAATGACTTCTGGAGCAAGCTTCACCTTATTATTATATAGAAGACGGTCAAAACAAAGGCTAATACGTTCGGCGACCTCTTTTTTACGAAGAGGATGGATGTCAACCGATTCTCCCAAGTCATTGATAACCGCGAGTTCTGCACGACTATCGCTTTTTGCGACAAGGCGCTGTGCCTCACGAAGCTGAGCCCATCCGCTATTAACTGGCATAAGTTGGGGAGTCATTGGCCTTGGGAAAGCAGTCTGTTGACGTCCATCATAATTAGCTAACTGCACAATAACAAAAGGCATTTGCTGATCCTGCCAACAGCTACGCCAGCTACCCATTAGCTTTTTCAGATAGTCTGCATAGGGAGCAGGATCACCCGTGTTTGACTCACCCTGATACCACACCACACCCGAGAGGGCATAAGGAGCAAGGGGATAAAGCACAGCATTATAGAGCGTAGTAGGGATATTCTGTAGTGATACATCGCCACTAGGACAATTAGGCATCTCGGCTCCAACCTGCATTTTCCACATATCACTAAGAGGGATGACATCCTTAGGCATTGGATTCTGCGAACAGCGATCATCACCAAAAGCTATCAAATAAGGCTTTTCGGGAAGGAAGTGAACCACACCATACTTGTTGATAAAGCGAATGGTAATCACATTATCACCCTCACGAAGTAAGCCCTCTGGGATATCATAGCGACGCGGAGGATACTGATAGCCTGTCTGTCCTATCTGCTGACCATTAAGATAAGTGACATCACGATCAAAAAGCGTACCAAGCAACAATCGGGCAGGCTTTCCTGCGTGCATCTTATCTATATTGATATGCTGTCGCAGCCAAATGGTACCCGTACCGCGCCATCCCCAATTGTTTTGGTTTATGGCCTGCCAACCTGAATCATCGTATTGCGTTGCCGTCCAGTTATACTGAATACCAGGATCGGCATTCTGAAGCATCTTCTGCCATTGACGCTCAGCCAGCATATTGGCTTGCATCTGCTCTTTCACATAGTCGTCACTCTGAAAGAACTGAACGCGCTTCACGAGCATGGGATAATCTTTCTCAAGAGAGTCTTTCGATATCCATGCCTCTATAGGTGTACCTCCCCAACTATTGACGATGATGCCCTGTGGCACCTTGTTTTTCTCGAACATACGCTTGCCAAGAAAGTAGCCAACCGCTGAAAATGGCCACGCGTTCTTCTTGTTAAGGGTCTTCCAATTGATAGATGTAGGACGGATATCGTCACGGACACCGTGCGTATCGGTATCGTTCTGCACACGAAACAAACGTATCTGTGTATTCTCATCGTTATCAATCTCCTCGGTATACTGCGGATAAACCCGTTCAATATGTACATCTATATTTGACTGACCAGAGAGAAGCCACACATCACCAACGAGAATATTGTCAATCGTCAATTCACCAATAGTCATTGTATATGGACCTCCCGCCTTCATCTTGGGCAGGTCTATGCGCCATTTACCTTCTGCATCGGCAATAGCTGTATATTCCTTCTTGTTAAATGCGATGGTCACGGTTTCACCAGCATCGGCTTTACCCCAAACAGGAACAGGCTTACCACGCTGTATGACCATACCAGACTGAAATAACTGAGGCAAAATAACCTTTGCGCCAGCGAGAGAGGTGCATAAAAGTGCAACAAAGAATAATGTGATCTTCTTCATACAATTGTTGATTTCAGTTGCAAATTTACTAAAAACTCCCGTTGAAATGGCCAAAACTTATCTTTTTATTTTGCCATGAAACATTTAGAAAAGCATCTGTAACAAATCAGAATGTCAAATGAGCCATTTTTCACTACCTTTGCAGCAAATTTCTATTATTCTTCATGAAGCAGTCATCATCACAAAAAGTATCATTAGGCGAGAAGCTCGGCTACTCATTAGGGGATGCCGCAGCCAATCTGGTGTTCCAGATGATGATGATTTTCCAATTGAAATTCTATACCGATGTGTTCGGTCTGGACGGAGCAATAGCAGGAAGTGTTCTGATGATTGCAAGTATCTCCGCCATTATTGTCGATCCCACTATTGGAATTCTCACAGACCTCACATCAACACGTTGGGGAAAGTTCCGTCCGTGGATTATCTGGACTGCAATTCCCTTCTGTTTGTTCTACATGTTAGCGTTCTACAACCCCGGCATTCAAGAAAAAGGAATGGTTGCTACTTATGCCACCATTTCTTATGTATTGCTCATGTCGATCTATTCGTTTAACAATATACCATATACATCGTTAGGCGGTGTGATGACTAGCGACATCCATGAACGCACGAGTATTACAACCATTCGTTTTGTCGTTGTAACCATTGCCCAGTTTGTGGTTCAAGGACTGACACTACCTCTGGTAGATCATTTCTCAAAAGGTAGCACTCTGCAACATGGCTGGAGTTGTACCATAGGTATTTTTGCCTGCATCGCTCTCATTTTCTTTATAGTCACTTTCCTCGTGACAAAGGAACGCATCCAACCGCCTCCCAGGCAGCAGATAAGCATTAAGGAAGATGTAAAAAATACGGTCTCAAGTGTTTCCTGGAACGCAATGGCGCTTCTCACCTTTGCTATCTTCATTACATTGGCCATGTGGGGTTCAGCCATGAATTTCTATTTCCAATATAATGTTGACCAGAAATCGCTTTACGATTTCCTTTCCCATTTTATTACTATTGAGCAAGAGAATGTATATTCCGTCGGCTTCTCTGCCTTTAACATGATGGGAGCCGTTGTTCAGTTTACTGGTGTGATTTGCTTCTCCCGATATCTCGCCAACAAATACGGCAAGAAGAAAACCTTTATTGTCTGTCTTTCGATGACAGCATTCTTTACGGCCCTCTTTTATATTCCAACCCCAACAGATGTCAGTTTGATGTTTGTACTCAATTTCCTCCGTTCATTGGCATATGCTCCAACCATACCACTGCTATGGGCAATGATTGGCGACGTAGCCGACCATATTGAATACGAGAGTCACCGTAGAGCTACAGGCTTCTGCTTCTCTGGCATCGTTCTGGCTCTGAAACTCGGTCTAGGGTTTGGCGGTGCAATTGCTGGCATCATCATCTCTATGTTCGGTTATGTCTCTGGCAATGTGTCAGTACAGAATGAAAGTGCAACCGAAGGCATTCGCCTCGTATCAAGCCTTGTACCCGCCTTGCTCTTCTGCGTAGGCGTCATGGCTCTCTATTTCTACCCGATTACAAAGGAATTCAACGAAAATATGCAGGCTGAACTGGCGGCACGCCGCCGGATGGCCGAGAAAAAAGAATACTAATTAATTTCAAAGCAAGAAAATATGAAACCGCGTTATCTTTTCCCTAAAGATTATTATGCAGACCCTTCTGCCAATGTGTTTAATGGTCGACTCTATGTTTATCCATCTCACGACTGGGAGGCTGGTGCTGCTTTTGATGATGATGGTGGCCATTTCCAGATGAAGGACTACCACGTAATTTCCATGGATGATGTGGAAAACGGTGAGGTGACCGATCATGGCATGATACTCCACGTAGACCAAGTTCCCTGGGCAGAAAAGCAGATGTGGGACAACGACGTAACGGAGAAAGATGGCAAATACTACCTTATCTTCTCTGCTAAAGACTACAATGGTGTGTTCCACCTTGGTGTTGCCGTCAGCGACACCCCTGAAGGCCCGTTCATTCCTGAGCCTCAGCCTATCCGTGGCTCTATGAGTATCGACCCTAGTGTATTCAAGGACGATGATGGCCAGATATACTGCTATTTCGGCGGATTATGGGGCGGTCAGCTTCAGTGGTATCAGGCTCCGGAAAAGCTGATTAAGGAAGGCGTCGACCTCGGCCCTGCCGCCGATAAGAAGACACAGCTTTTCGCACCAGCCGATGTTCCTGCTCTGCCCAGTTTCGTCGTTCGTATGAGCGACGATGTAAAGCAGTTTGCCGAAGCACCACGCAACGTCATTGTTATCGATAAGAATGGTGAGCCTCTGAAAGCCGGTGATCCTCACCGTTTCTTCGAAGCATCTTGGATGCATAAGTACAATGGTAAATACTATTTCAGCTATTCTACTGGTGACAGTCACATGCTGTGTTATGCCATCGGTGATAATCCTTACGGACCATTCACCTATCAGGGTGTTATCCTTGATCCGGTAGTAGGTTGGACGACTCATCACTCTATAGTAGAGTATAAGGACGAGTGGTTCCTGTTCTACCACGATTGTGTTCCGAGTAATGATATCACCCATCTACGCTCATTAAAAGTACAGCGTCTGTTCTACAATGAGGATGGAACAATTCAAAAGGTTGTAAATGAATAGATTTCTGCTCGTTTACAATGCAAGAACTGATAACCAACTATTACATGACACACCGCGACGAGCTGCTGGCATATGTCAGCAGCCGTCTTGGTGGTAGCAGTATGTCGGAAGATATCGTACAAAACGTTTTTCTTCGCCTACTGACCACCGATAAGATGGTTACCCCAGAAACCCTGCCTGCGTTAATCTACACAATAACCCGTCGACAAATCATCGACTACTATCGCCGTCACACCACCTTTGAACAATATGAACACTATATCAAGCGTGTGTGCAGCGATGAGACTTCTATGGAGTCTGTATTTTCGGCCCATGAAATCATGGAACAGCTTGAACACGGAATAGCACATCTACCTGAAAATTGTCGCAACATCTATCGGCTTCACATCTATAATGGAATGAAGGTAGGTGAGATATCAAAAGAGTTAGGTGAAGGTTATAAGTCGGTAGAGCATCGTCTTGGCACAGCCCGTAAGGTTATGCGTGAACAACTTATAGCCGTCGGCTATTAGCTAACGTTTTCTGGCAATCACGTAAATAATGACAGGCGCCCCTATCAGGGGTGTCACTGCGTTCAGGGGTATCACCCCGCTCTCACCTGGAAGGAAACAGATGAGATTACAAACAAGTGCCACCACAGAGCCACACAACAATGTTGCAGGCAATAGCTGACGATGATTGTCAGTTGTCATCAGTAGGCGTGCGATATGAGGAACAGCCAGTCCGATGAAAGCCACGGGACCGCAAAAAGCCGTTGTAATAGCCGTCAGAACACCGGTTACTATCAGCAACCAGTTTCTGACCATGAGAATATTCACACCTAGATTCTCAGCATATCTGTCGCCAAGCATCAAGGCATTCAATGGCTTGATAAGCAGTAAAGCGCCAAGAAGACCTGCCAATGTAACAAAGGCAAAGATTGGCATGTTCGACATCGAGACACCGCCAAACGACCCCATTCCCCATACCATATACGACTTCACACCCTCATCGGTAGCGAAGAAGTTCAGCAAAGAAATGGCTGAATTAGAGATATAGCCAATCATTATACCGATAATCAGCAGCATCACATTGTTACGTACCAGCGAAGAAAAGAAAAAGATAACTACCATCACCGTCATGGCTCCGATAAAGGCAGCTATCAGGATGGCCGCAAAACCACTTAGCTGCAGCGAGCCAACAGATAGTCCACCACCAAGAAAGAGCATCACAAGAGCCACTCCCAAACCAGCACCACTATTGATACCAAAAACACTCGGTCCAGCCAAAGGATTACGGAAAGCCGTCTGCAACAGCAGACCGCTCACAGCAAGGGCTGCACCACAGAGCATCGCTGTCAGAGCCTGAGGAAGTCTTGATTGCAGAATAATAAACTGCCACGACGCTTTTTCAGTCTCATCACCCAGGAGTATACGCACCACATCTTCTATAGGAATCGATACCGACCCCATGAGCAGGTTCATAACAAAAAGCACCGCTATAAGCGGTATAAAAAGATACACTCCAAATTGCTTCATGTCGTTACTCTTGACTCTTTTCGCGTGCAAATTTACAATTTTTTTTATTATCCGTGCGCATAACTGCCATTTTTGTTGTATCTTTGCACCCATACCAACAAAATATGAATGAAATGAGACATTATTTCCACTCCTTTTTAGCAGGTCTTTTCCTGCTATCGGCAAGTCCGGCAGAAGCCACTAAACTCATAGGCCTTAAAGTGATTGACAAAGACTACCTCATGGTACATTTCCGTGACGGTGAGGTGCACTACCGCGATGACGGTACTGGTCCGAGTGCCTATCTGGGCCACTCTTTTGCCGAGGGCGACGACACGCTCATTGTATTCGGTGAGCGCCTGAGACTACCAGAAGCTCAGCAAACAGCTTTGTGGCAGATTAGTTCTACTGACGATAAAGCTTTTGTTGCCTCACACCCCCTAAAGGTATGGAGAAAATCAAAACCGATGAATACTGACCATACGCTAACTAGCGAATGCGACCACTGGCTCTTTCTTCAGTTACCACAATCCATGAAACAGGGTTGTAACTACACTGTTAATATCCCTAGTGGAATCGGTTCCGACCAATCATCTGCTACTGTATGTTTCGACATCTGGAACACCATGTCAGAGGCTGTCCATGTCAATATCATAGGTTACTCACCAACAGAGCAGATTCATGCAGCCGACCTTTATCAGTGGCTGGGCGACGGCGGACAAAGAGACTATCGTTCATGGGAGGGTCGTAAGGTATACCTTTATAATATCAAGACCAATAAGAAAAAGAATGTTGGTGTGGTCAAGTTTTGGAAACAGGCATCAGAGGCTAAAAACGAGGCTGGCGAGAAGAACCTCATAGGTACCGATGTCTGGAACATCGACTTTAAGTCGGCTGTTCCTGGGCGCTACCGCCTAGTGGTAGAGGATGTGGGATGCAGCATGGACTTCGACATTGCTTCCGACATCTACTACCAGCCTTTCCGCTATTCCGTACGTGGTTATTACTACATGCGTCTTGGCGAGCCTAAAGATCCTGAGCATGTATGGCCCGTTCCCCGTCAGCCCCAGTTCATTCCCGAGACCGATCCCAAGGGATTTACAGTTTATAAGACCGATTTTCATCCCTTCTGTCAGGAATGGCGCGACTTGCGCACAGATGTTTGGGACGAGCCCCATTTCAAGTCTCTCAAGGATTCCCGCTTCTGGCAGCATCGTCTGCCTGGCAATCCTGTGAATACAGAAGTAAAGGGTGGCCATTCCGATGCATTCGATTGGGACCGCCATCTGGCACATGTCAGCAATATCTACGATATGCTACTGCCTTATATCCTCTCTGGCGGACGTCTTTCCGACGACAATCTGGGTATCCGTGAGAGCGGTAATGGCATTCCTGATATCATCGACGAGGCTCGCAATGAGGTTGATTTCTTCCTCTCTATCCGCGATGGCGAAGCCTATTCACAGGGTGTAACCAATCCATGTGCCGACTGGAGTGTGATGTTCCAGGCTGGCTGTACCACGATGGCAGCATGGGCTAATGCCGCCAACTGTGCTATCCTTGGCGAGGCTTTCCGTCTGCAGAAGAACGACTCCTTGCAAAAATACTATACCGACGAAGCCATCAAAGCCTTCCGCTATGCCTCCAAGCAGGAGTGGAACCAACTCGACGACCTGCAGGACATTGGTAGCATGCAGATGCGAGGCCGCGACTTCCGTCAGCTTGCATCTGCTTTCCTCTATAACCTTACCGGTGATGAGCAGTGGGAGAAGGTTTTTGTCGAGGAGAGCATAATTAAGAGCCCACAGTCGCCTATCTTCAGCAAGGGCCGTCATGGCTTCTTTGGTGTCGGAGTGATGCATGAAGAGAACAAAGACCTCGTGCCCTTCTGTCAAATTTGGGCCGCAGCAGCTTATCTCACTTGTCCCCATCAGCGCCATTTCGCTGACGTTTACCAGAATTTGAAGTCGAGCATCAACGCCCAGGCAGAAACATATAACATCTCACACATGGCCAAACGCCCTTCACGCCGTACTGCCAACGATGATCGCTGGCAGGTTTCGCAGAACCTGCAACTGGTAATGATGGCACACTACATTGCCGACAAACCCCACAAGAAGGAACTGGAACATGTGATGTATACAGAAGCCAGCTGGGCGATGGGCCGCAATCCTGGTAACATTGTAGAGATGACAGGACTGGGTGAGCGCCATATCACCGACTGTTACACCACTGGTCGCAACGATGGTGCTCCAGAGAGCCATCCAGGACAGACGCCTTTCAACGGCACAGAAACATGGTCGCCTGGCCATAACGGAGGCGATGCCCGCGTCATCCTGAAATACTGTTATCCAGAGTGGAACGTAAATAGCAAGGACAACAGTTGGCCACGCCAGGAATCTTATTTCAACCAGCGTTACTTCTGGGTAAACGGCGAGTTCACTCCTCGTGAGACCATGCGTGGCAAGATGGCCCTGCTCGGCTATCTCTATGCAATCAGATAAATTTTTTATATTAATCTACAATATGACGACAAAGAACCTATTTATCGCAGCCTTTGCATTGGTGAGCATCAGTGCCCAGGCGCAGAAACCTGCCATCCCCCGCGATGCGGCATTGGAGGCAAAAATTGAGAAAACCCTTTCACGTATGACACTCGATGAGAAGATCGGACAGATGCTTGAATTGAATCTCGACGTGATGGGCAAGATGACAATTGAGAATGCTAAAATCGATCGCGAGAAAGTGCGCTCTGTACTTCAGCAATATGGAAGACCTGATTCTGAGATTGAGGCTGTGCTGAAAATGAAGGATCAAGAGATCCTTGACAAGCTTGGCAACTTCCCTGTTGATATCTATCAGGGTGAGACAAAGCGTATATGGAAACTCAACGAGACGATGCTCGACACACTCATTTCAAAGTGGAAGGTGGGCTCTATTCTCAATGCCCCTGGCACTCGCGCCTCAAGCGTAGAACAGTGGCAGAAGTGGATCCAACTGATTCAGAAGAAGTCAATGAAGTATCTGGGCATCCCCGATATCTACGGACTCGACCATAATCACGGTGTCACTTATACTCAAGGCGGAACACTCTTCCCCCAACCCATCAACCTGGGTGCCTCGTTCAACACCGAATTGGCTTTCAGAGGTGCAGAGATTACTGCCTATGAGAGTCGTGCAGCTAACTGCCCATGGGTGTACAATCCTGTAGTAGACCTGAGCCGCGATCCTCGCTGGCCTCGCATGTATGAGAGTTTTGGCGAGGACGCCATCGTAAACTCTAAGATGGTAGTAGCCGAAATCAGAGGCTATCAGGGTGAGGACAATAACCACATCGACCGTTTCCATGTTGGAACCAGCACCAAACACTATTTTGGTTATGGCGCCCCTTGGACAGGTAAGGACCGTACCCCTGCTTACCTCTCGCCACAGATGATTCGTGAGAAATATTTCGAGCCCTTCAAGGCCGCAGCTCTCGCAGGCACACTCACCATGATGGTCAACTCTGCCTCTATCAACGGCGTGCCCCTTCATGCCAGCTACGAATACCTTACAAAATGGCTGAAAGAAGACCTGCAGTGGGACGGCTTCCTCGTAACCGACTGGGCTGATATAAACAGTCTGTACACCCGTGAAAAGGTGGCAAAGAACAAAAAGGACGCCATCCGTATTGCTATCAATGCTGGTATCGACATGTCGATGGACCCCTATAGCGTTGAGTTCTGCATCCTGCTGAAGGAGCTTGTCAACGAAGGCAAGGTGAAGATGACTCGTATCGACGATGCCGTTCGCCGTATCCTCCGTGCAAAATATCGCCTCGGCCTCTTCGATGAGCCCAACACTGGTGGTAAAGGTTTCGAGAAGTTTGGTTGCGACGAGTTTGCCAAAGCCTCTCTTCTGGCTGCAGAAGAGTCTGAGGTGTTGCTGAAAAACGAAGGTATTCTGCCACTGGCCAAGGGAAAGAAGATTCTGCTGACTGGTCCTAACGCCAACCAGATGCGCTGCCTGCATGGTGGCTGGAGCTACACATGGCAGGGTTCGAAGGCAGAAGACCTCTCTGAGAAATACAACACCATTTATGAGGCCCTCTGCAATAAGTATGGCGAAGAAAATGTCATCCTCGAACAGGGCGTGACTTATAACGAAGACGGCGCCTATTACGACGAAAACGAGCCCCAGATCGACAAAGCCGTAGCTGCTGCAGCTCAGGCCGATGTTATCATCGCTGCCATTGGCGAGAACTCTTACACAGAGACGCCTGGCAACCTCACCGACCTCTGGCTCTCCGAGAACCAGCGCAACCTTGTGAAGGCACTTGCCAAAACAGGCAAACCCATCGTTCTTGTACTCAACGAAGGTCGTCCACGTCTCATCGCCGACATCGAACCGCTGGCTAAGGCTATCGTTGATATCCTCATTCCCGGTAACTATGGCGGCGACGCCCTCGCCAACCTGCTCGCTGGCGATGCCAACTTCTCTGCCAAGCTGCCTTACACCTATCCACGTGAGATCAACTCACTGAACACCTATGACTATAAGGTTTCTGAAGAGGTTGGTACGATGGCTGGCGCCTACAACTACGATGCGAAGGTCAGCCTCCAGTGGCCCTTCGGCTATGGTCTCAGCTATACCACCTTCGATTACTCTAACCTGAAGGTCGACAAGGCTCAGTTTACTGCCGACGATGTACTCACCATCAGCGTTGATGTGAAGAATACTGGTACCAAGGCCGGTAAAGAGGCTGTTCTACTCTATTCAAGCGATCTCGTCGCCAGCATCGTGCCCGACAACAAGCGCCTGCGCGATTTCACGAAGATTTCGCTGGAGCCTGGTGAGACCAAGACCGTGACGTTCCAGCTTCCCGCCAGCAAACTCGCCTTCGTAGGCGCTGATGGTCGTTGGACTCTTGAGGATGGTGACTTCATCCTGAAAATTGGCAACCAGACCGTTCACACAGCCTGCACCCAGACCAAAGTATGGGATGAGCCGAACATCTGAATTCCCTGCTTAATATAAACAAAGGTGCTGTCCGTGTTGACGGATAGCACCCTTATTATTTTACTAGAGATTATGACACCGAGGATATGTATCAAAAACATTGTCAAATGTTACCCGATACTATAATAAGTGCTGCAATAAATGTTGCGCAACGATGCCGCAACGATGCAATCTATTAAATTTCAATACGTTATACTTAAAAAAAACAAACGAACCCAAACCTCATTTTGCAACACTTTTTTCTTTGAAGAAAGAGAATAAACTCTTAACTTTGCGGTGTACTTTTATCTTGAAACATTCTTATATTGTTGTACATTACAAATGTTTTGAATCAGTAACTCAACCTTTAACCATTAAAACTTGAAACAAAGTATTTGGGATATCTGATTTATTTAGGAAATAGCGGAAACTATAGTACTATATATTTGCGATGTTTAAACAAAAGTCACTAACGTAGAAAATTACAAAGATGTGATTACCTACAACAGTGACGAGCAAACGGAGGATGCCGAAAATCCGCAATTAAGAGTAGGCATGAAACTAAAAATTATCAACAAAAATGAAAAAGAATGTATTAAAGACAATGGTTGCTGCTGTATGTATAGTAGCTGCTGGCATGGGTGGTATGAAGGCGTATAACGCTGCAAATCAGTCTGAGATGGATATGCTCCTTGCTGAGAATGTTGAGGCACTGAGTCAGGGTGATGATGCTAGAGCTATTTGTAACGCACATTGTTCGTATTGTCCTGGCGACAGATGCACGTTCCAGTTCGGTAACCAATATTGGGCATGTTTGGATATGGTTAAGAAATAAAGGGCTGTAGCTTTTTATTTAATTATGAATATCACTACTGTCCCAATAAATAAGGACGAGTTTAGATTTAATAAAATAACGATCAGCCCTCTTTAACGGGACGGTAGTGATTTAATATTTTTATAAGAAGAAAAAATGAATTTGTTGGATATCTTTTCGAAAAGTAACACCTCATGTAATATAAATAGAATTTTTTCTGTAGTAGTAGTTCTTACTTATATTACAACTTCTTGTAATACTCGTAGTGATAGTGTAGTTGATTGTGTCAATTTAAAAAGTCAGGCAGCAGTAATTGATACTACGAATAGTGAAATGTATCCTATTTGTATGGTTGGCAACATTGTTCTCTCAAAGGAGCTTTATGGTGAACAAAACTATTATGCTAGCATTATTGGTAATGACAAAAGTAGCAAACCTGAGCTATTGTTCAGAAAAGGACATGGACATAATGAATTCACGCTATTGACATTCGGTAGATCAGCCGATAAGTCTCTGCTCCTTTTGGATGAAGCTTTAAGTGCAAAGCCTATTTCAATGACTGTTATTTCAGAGATAGATAGTATTGGCAATATAAAAAAGCAAGATAATTGGAAAAGATATGATTTGACGAAATTGCCTCCATTTAGAATAGCAGCTAAAACTTTTTGTTCATTATCAGATTCTACAATTTTGACTCCTGGAGCTCCGTTTGATCATCTGGGTAGTATCTTTTCTGTGATTGATTTTAAAAATTGTAAAGCGTTTCCCCTGGAATTCTGGCCCGATGATGGTATGGAAATTGAAACAATGGTAAAACATGCTGTTTATACTGATAACAGTTCGGTTTTTGAGAATGGAAATGGTCGCTATTTATATCAGTGTAGAGAAGGGAATTTCGTATTTATATTCTCTATAGATAATAACAAAGTGAATGTCATTAAAAATCTATACACCGTATATCCGGATTATATAACAGAAGACGGACAAAATTATAGAATGAAATCGCGTCGACCTGAAACCTTGGCGTGTGCAGTTAATAATAATTATATATATATACTGCTTAAGGAATTTGATAAAGAAGGAAATAAAAGAGAAGAATGGCGTCCTGACTTATATGGAAACATAGTTGAGGTATATGATTGGGATGGAAATAAACAAAAAGAAATCCGTCTTGATCATTATGGTCAAAGAATAATGCTATCTGAAAATAATAATAAGATACATCTATTTACAGATGATTATTATGAAGACGAAATGAAATCAGATATCTGGATATATGATTTAAATGGAATAGTTAATTAATTTGCTATTATGAAGAGTCTTTATTTTTTGTTCCTAATTGTAGTATGTTCATTCATTACTGCATGTGATTCTAATAAAAGTAAGATAAAAAATACAATAGAGCAAATGCAATCTGCTCAGATTGTGATTCCTTATGATAAACTAGATTGTTGGACAAGCGATTCTTTAAAAAAGATATCGCCTTGGAAGAATGCAAAATTAAAGTTAGTACATTATATTGATTCGACCCAATGTTCATCTTGCTATCTAGTGAAAAAACAGGTGTTAGAACCATTATTAAATTTAGAGGAAGAATCAAATAATCAGTTCTGCAATATATTTATTGTCCATCCTGGTAATAATTCAAGGAATTGGAAAGTGTTGACAAATAATTATAAGCATAAGTCTACCCCTACCACACTATTTATTGATTCTTTGCATATTTTCATGGATAAAAATCCCAATTTGCCCAAAGAAGTGATGTTTCATACATTTCTGTTGGACGAAAAAAATAGTGTAGTTTTTGTTGGCAATCCTTTTAATGTAAACATTCGTAACAAAACAATTGCAATCATTAAACATAAACTTTCTAACTCAAATAAAGACTGATATTATTATAACTTTGCGATGTTTGAACAAGAGTTACCAATGTAGTTAAAATTACAAGGATGTAATTGCCTGCAACTATGACGAGCAAACGGAAGAAGCCGAAAATCCGTAACTAAGAGTAGGCATAAAATAAAAAAATTATCAACAAAAATGAAAAAAAATGTATTAAAGACAATGGTTGCTGCAGTATGTGTAGTAGCTGCTGGCATGGGCGGAATGAAAGCGTATAACGCTGAAAACCAGTCTAACACCAACGTACTCCTTACTGAGAACGTTGAAGCACTGAGTGCTGGTGATGGGACTGTGACTGCTGTCGTATGTTCTTATGTACCAGGTTGGACCTGTGTAATTGGTGTCAATGGAAATAAATTCGAAATTTGGCACAACTATAAAAATGTTTGGTAAAACTTGATGTATGAGGTTTACATCCATATATTTGAATATATGGATGTAAAACCTCTTTCTATATATATACTCTTTCTATATATTTTATGATAGTATGAAAACCAAAAATTTGATTACAATTCTAATTGGCATCACATCATTATTCTCCTGTTCTAACCAAAATGGTGCAGTAAATGAAGTTTCCCTTGAAGGACAAATTGTAAAAATAGACGTAAATGAAGGGAAGTGGCCAAAATGGATGTTGGGGGACTATATCTATGCCAGAGATCATGACTTTAACCTTCATCTGGGGAAACTGACAAAAACAGAATGGCAGAAAACAGAGAGAGTTTTTGTATGTGGCCAAGGGCACAATGAGTTTGGATTAATGACCCTATCACAAGATAATACAGGAGCATTATATGTTTTGAATCTACCTATTGACGGAGGGAAGTTGATTTCATTAACGAAAATCCAACAAACAGTCAATGTTGAAACCATTAAAGACCCAACAAATTGGGAAAAATATGACCTTAGGCAACTGCCTCCTTTCTTGCAAAATGGTGATACATTTGTAGTCTTATCCGACTCCACTATTCTCGTTACAGGAACACCTGCAAACGATATGCATCACATATTATCAATTATCAACTTTAAAAATCTCACAGTCACACCTCTGGACTATTGGCCAGACGATGATACGCCAGAGAATCTAGTAGAATTCAAATGGATGGTACATACTAGTGGCAGTGGTGTTAGTGGGAATGGCAAAGACAGATACCTCTATTGGGATGATTCGGGGAAACTTGCTTTCATATTTACTATTGATGGCGCAAAAACAAATATATTGAGCCAGATATATTCCGATCGTCTTCCTATCCAGGGAATAGATAAAACACCATCAACAGAACGTATACATTGTTGTGCAGATAATGAACGGATTTATTTACTTTATAAAGATTCTAACAGTAAGGGAGTAAAAATAGAAAAATATGATAGTAAAGATCCCTTTCCGATGGGTAACACTGTCGAGGTATACGACTGGGATGGCGTAAAACAACAGGTCATTCATCTTGACAAATTTGGAAGAGTGATTATGTTATCAAAGGATAGCAAAACCCTTTACCTTTATTCTGAAGATATGAATGATGAATCAGATCCATACATTTACTCATACGATTTGAGTACTCTAAATCCATAATTCATATATAGAATGAAAATAGTTGGGAAGAAAGCTTAGTACAAAAAACAGGTAAAATAAATAATGAAAAGATTCTCGTTTATCCTGACACTTATCCTATTGCTGAATTCTTGTAACGATGAACTTAACCGCAATTTGGATCTCTCGGGTTCTAACCGTCCAGAACTGGAAAAGGTACTTGAATATTTTAAGGACAATCCTAATCCTTTGAAATATAAAGCTGCATGTTTTATCATAGAAAACATTCCCTATCATCGTACTTATTGGGGTGATAAGGCGAAGGCGTATGAGGATGCCTACATAACAATGGCGACCGATGCTAAGGAATTTCATGATAGCGTGATTACCAGAGAATTAGACAAACTTGGACACGATGCCTTAATTACCCGTTCTGAAGTCCAGGCTATTAAAGCTGAGTATCTGATTAAAGCAATAAACGATGCCTGTGACACATGGGAAAGAGTGAACTGGAATAAGGATTACGATGAATCATTGTTTCTCAATTATGTTTTACCATACAGAATATACAACGAACTTGTAAGTGACTGGCATGAGACCATAAAACAAGAATTCCCCTATTTGAATGCTTCTATTGTATACAGCGAAAGAGGTGTTCAGTTTTCTGCATTTACAGGAAAAATTGTGAATGCGAAGATAATAGATTCGCAAAATGCGCTTAACGGGAAGGCTGTACTTTTTGACAAAGTTGGAGGATCTGTTACGTTCACTATTCATTCTGGCATTGCCGCGCAAAAGCTTGTTCGGTTTAGATATTCCACCTTACCAAAAGATACAAAGGTTCTGATTGAAGTAAATGGAAAATCTACGGGAATCTTTGATTTTGAGCCAATGAATGACATAAAATTATTCCGTGGTTCTCGATTTGGGAAAGTAGTAGATTTACAAAAAGGGGAGAATAAGATCACTGTGAAGTTTGCTAATAATCCATTCGTCCTTGACTATATAGAAGTGGCCGCATACGAGCCATATTCTGATGAGAAATGTGAGGATTATTCCACCTCATATTGTCAGATTCAGAATATTGGTACAAAAAACTATGTATCTATTGACACGTTGCATTCAACCATTGGTCAACCCATAACTTTGAAGAAGTTTTCTGCTAATGATAAGACTCTAAACCTTCGGTTTGATTATCTTGGCTATCCTTCTTGGAAGATCTCTCCTATGGAACAAGTTGATTTGTGCATGGAAGATCACTGGGTAAGTCTTGACACAATGTCTATTGTCAGCAAATACAAGACAATAGACAGGGAAGATGAAGATAACCATTATGTTTATGACGTTAGTTATTATCAGACGAAGTATGTTAATCACCAAAAATGGGTGATAATTCCTATTGACGGAACCGAATGCAAGATAATGAATAAACTTTCCGGTTTATTTTTGGAGTCAAGCGTTGACAAAGAAACTGGCAAGGAGATACTTGTGCAGAACTTCTATTCGGGGAAGCCTACTCAGAGATGGAAGATAAGTAAAGTTGGAAAGAATCCTTATGCAAACCAGTTTTTCAGGATTGGAAGTGTTTTGTCAGAAGGATTGAAGGTGACAGATGTTATGAAGCAGTTCGAGTTTGAGGAACATAGAGGATCAATAAACCCAAGTCTTTCATCAATAGTAAAATATCGTACTGGCAGCTGTATTGATGAAACTGCATATACAATTGCACTATCAAGATATCTTGGTATTCCTACAGCAGTCGATTTTACTCCCCATTGGGGAAATCGTCCACTCAGTCATTATTGGGCGGCTTTAGTTTTGCCTAATGGTAAGGGTACACCTTTTTATATGGGATATGCACCTGGTGATACAGCACAATTCGCACATAGCTATCTCAAGCCCAAAATATACAGATTTCGCTATGAACTTAACCGTGATATCGTAACTGATTTAAAAGGCGAGGAAAGCGTGCCTCCATTGTTCAGATATCCAAAGTTTACAGATGTTACAGACGAATATCATCCTACATCAGATGTGAAGCGTGACATACCAAAAGAATATAGAAATCATGATGTAGCATATATCTGCGTTAATGACAAGGAAGAATGGATTCCCGTACACTATGGAAAAATTTCATGGGGAAGTGCAACATTTACCAAGATGGGGCGTAATATCCTGTACCTTGTAGGGGTTTGGGAAGATGGAGAAATTGTGCCTGTTGGCAATCCGTTTATACTTAAGGCTGATGGCTCAATCAGGGAAGTTAATTGTGATAAAAACAAGCGCCAGACAATGACATTAAAGCGAAAATATCCTTTCTTTGCAATGTTTGATGAATTTAATGGGCGAATGGATTACGGAAAATTCCAAGGAAGTAATTGCGCCGATTTCTCAAAGGCATCGACTCTGTATATACACAGGGGTGCCACTGAAGGATGTTGGTATGAGGCAAGGCTGAAACCAACCAATGAGAAATATAAGTATCTTCGTTATATCGGAAACATCGGTTCATATTGTAATGTGAATGAGATAGAATTTTATAACAGCAAAGGACAGAAAGTTGAAGGTAAGGTGATTGGTACGGAAGGAACAGACAAAAAGACTAAGGAAAACGCCTTTGACGGTGATGTACTCACTGGTTTTAATGGTATAAGCGCTAATGATCATTGGGTAGGATTGGAATTATCACAACCTTCAGATGTTGCCATGATAAGGTATATGCCTCGTAATGACGGTAACAGCATTGAGATTGGCGACTATTACCAACTACAAATGTATGATAATGGGAAATGGAAAACCTTAGGATACAAGACTGCTCAAGATACAAAACTGGTATTTAAGAATATACCATCCGGTGGATTGTATCTGCTCAGGGACAGAACAAAAGGTAAAGAAGAACGAATCTTTACTTACGAGAAAGGCAAGCAGGTTTGGTGGTAATATTGACAAGACTAATGATTATAAAAGAAAAAATAAGAACAACATTACGCATTGCGCTTGGGGCATGTTTTATTCTCTCTGGCGTAATGAAGGCTATTAATGTATATTCATTTGCTCAAGAGATAAGACTATATATCGAGGCATATATGGATACTTACTTCGCAAAATGGGCTGTTGAGATTGCGGTTGTGATTTGTGCAATAGAGACAATAACGGGTTTGTTGGCTTTGAGGAAGAAGTATGTAGCGATTGTTTCTGTTGTATTCCTTGGCATGATGTCTTTTTTTGTCTGGCTTACAGGCGTTAATCTGTTCTATCCTTCACTGATGGGAAGTATTGAGTCTTGTGGATGCTTTGGGGAATTGGTGCATTTTTCTCCGTTGACTTCTTTCGTGAAAAGTATCGTGTTATGGGGAATGGCAGCTGGACTATTTGGACTTTGTTTGAAGGCTGATTGGGGAAAGTCTTTAAAAAACATTATGATGAGTGGCAAAACGTATGTGATATTGATAGCTGGAGCATTGCCTCCAGTATATTCGTACCTTTGCTTTGAGAATATGGAACATGGATGGTATCTTACTGGATATCTTGCTTTGTGTGTTATTGTTGTGGGAATATTAGTTTTTTGTTATGAAAATAGGAAATAGGATTTTCAATTATACAGTAAATACCATCATATCAGTAACCATAATATATGGATTATGGCTACTGATGCGTATATGTGTATTTGACTATTTCACGATTCCAACCAATTCGATGTACCCCACGCTAAAGCCTGAGGATAAGGTAATTGTGAACAAACTGCTGATCGGGGCGAGGATATACACGGATTTTGACTTTAATACAAAAGGCCAAGAACTGAAATCGTTCAGAATGAAGGGAATAAGAAGTGTAAAGCATAATGACATTATTGTGTTTAATGTTCCAATCCATGATGATCATTTCTCTTTTGTTATTAATAATAATATGTGTAAGCGCGTCGTGGCAGTTCCAGGAGATAGCCTCAGTGTTGTAGACGGATATTATAAGAATAATAATTATAGAGGAACTTTGGGATTGGAATCTATGCAGAAGAAACTCGCTGAAACTCCAGACTCGATGATGTATGGAATTGTATTAGAAGCCTATCCGTTTGATAAGCATGTGGATTGGAAAATTAAACAGTTTGGACCGATGTATATTCCACGTTTGGGAGATGTGATTTCTCTTACAGCAAGAGAAGGCGTGATATATAGAAGAATGATGGAATGGGAATTAGGCAAAAAAATAACTTGGGATTGGCAGAAAGATGTAGTCTATGCAGATGGCAAGGTTATAAAGAGGCACATATTTAAGCATAACTATTACTTTTGTGCTGGGGATAATGCGCTTGATTCGGATGATTCACGTTATTGGGGCCTTGTCCCTGAAGAGTATATAATAGGAATTGTAGCAAAGGTTATTCAGGGAGAGAAATAATATGTTGGAAATAATACGTAACCCAGAAGATAAGATCATCAGAGTTGGCATTGTTTTGATGCTAATGCTAACCACTGTAATGTCTGTTGAGATGAGATGGATGGAGTGTGATATTTGGATCTTCTATGGTATTCCAGTACTCCTTTTTCTCGGATTTATCATGTTAATCTGGAAAAAGCAAAGATTTGATTGTACTCTTACAGATGTAATTGTCGCCATTTGGTTTGTTTTTTATGTGGGCAGGACATGGATTGGTAATGAATGGCCATGTCAGATGGAGTTTTTAAAAACAACAGAATTATTTTTGTTATATGTGGGACTTCGCATAACTTTTCATGGGACGAAGATATCGGCTTGGGTATTGATTGGTTGTATTCTTGTTTTCGGATGCTATGAGGCATGGCTTGGTGTGTCGCAGATGTATGGCGATGATATCAGTCGTCATAATCTATATGCCTTTACTGGCAATTTCCTGAATCCAGGCCCTTATTCAGCATACCTAATGATAGGTGTGGTTGTAGGATTGGGGGCCTTAACGTATATCCCTGACAAAGCACTTGTGTATGCTGTTCCAAAGTTTGTACCCATGAAAGTTGCAGCTTTCGTCAAGGGCATTACATGGAGACATTTGGTTACAACGGCTGTATTAATAATGGCAATGATGCTCCCGGCTACTTGGAGCCGGGCAGCATTCCTGGGAGTGGCTGTGGTATCTCTGTTCATTTTCAGGGATAGGTACTGGAATTATAGATATTGGGTTTGGGGGACTATTGCATTGGCAGGAATTGCATTTTATTTTATAAAGCAAGGATCTGCTGATGGCAGATTGATTATATGGAAGTCTGCACTAACCACATGGATTGATACTCCTTGGCTTGGTGTTGGCATTGGCGGTTTCTATCATGCCTTTGCTGAAGGCGTTGCTCAACTATCCACTTCTGATATGGATTTCTCTTCTGCCGATGTTCCTGATGGTGCATATAATATTCTGCTGAAGATTATAGTTGAGCAGGGAGTTATTGGAGGATTGATTGCTATTTGCTTTGCTGCAGTAACTTTAAAAAGACTTTCAAAGAATAGTAAGCCTCTATTTTGGGGAATTGTAGCGTTACTGGTGTTCGCAATGTTCTCATATCCTTTTGACTTGTTGCCATATAAGGTGATTGCTGTGTTGGTTGTTACTTGGAGCGAGTCCGTTGATGGAAAAAGATTGTTTGAGATGGGCAGAGTAAAGGCTTTTCTATTGTGTATACTATTGGGCTTTGCGAGTTGGCAAGCAGGAGGAATTGCAAATAGTAGCTACAAAATAGAGAACGAGAACTCTATGGCGCTCGGTTTAAGTAACTTTTATTCTATAAAAAAAGGGTATGAGTGGTTTGCCTCAGAAAGTGATAATCATGAGTTCTTGTTTGCTTTTGGTAAAAGGCTACGTGAGGAAGGCAGATATAATGATTCTAATGCTGTTCTTCGCCAAGGTACAAGGTGCTGCGCAGATCCTATGTTCTATGTACTTATAGGAAATAATTACAAGGATATGAAATATTATGATCTGGCAGAACAGGCATATAATAAGGCTTTCTCTGTGATGCCGAATCGGCTATATCCATTATATCAGCTCATGTTGCTGTATCATGATAGTGGGAACGAGCCCAAGACACAGGCTATGGCAAAACGGGTAATAGAGATGATGCCAAAGATTGAATCCCGTGCCACAAGGGATATGAAGAAAAAAGCAAAAGAGTTATTATAGATTATAATTGTTTTTATTATCTTTGCAAACAAAATCAGTTTCGGCGAAATAAAATGAATAAAATCGGGATTTGTATTATAGGATTGTTGATGGGGAACTGCTATATAGAAGCCCAGACACTGACTCTTACTGATGCGATAAAGATTGCACAAGAGAACTCTCTTGACGCCCAGATTGCCCGTTTCTCATTTATGAGTAAGTATTGGCAGTATCGTTCTTTCAAGGCAGAACTGCTCCCGTCTGTCAATCTTGGCGGGACGTTGGGCAACTTCAACCACTCTGTGGTTGAGACGCGTGATTTTGAGAGTGGCCGGGTCAACCAGGTGAATAATAACACGATGGCAAATTTCCTAACACTCTCACTGGATCAGAAGATTGCAGCCACAGGCGGTACCATCTCCCTTCAGTCGTATCTATATCGTTTGGATCAGTTTGACTATAAGGAAAAGAACTATAACTCCCAGCCTCTCCGCATAAGTTACACACAGGGGTTGCGTTCGTTCAATTCTCTGAAGTGGGAAAAGAAGACTGCTCCTGTTGAATATCAGATTGCAGAACGCAATTATATTAGTGCTATGCAGGATGTAACGATCAAGGTGACATCGCTTTTCTTCAATGTTCTTGCTACTCAATCAGATTACAAGCAAAGTCTTGCTACCGTAGAGGACCGTGAACGTCTTTACGAAATCTCCAAGAATAGACTGAACCTTACCACTACCACAAAAAGCGAAGTTCTCCAGATGGAACTTTCCTTACTTAATGCCCGAATGGCAGTAAAGAAGAACAAGATAACTCTTGATGAAGCCATGTATGACTTATTTTCATATCTTCGTTTAGCGGATTATGAAAATGCAGATTTACTTCCTCCATTTACTATTCCTGATATTCTTATAAGTACTGATGATGTTCTTCAGAAAGCAATAAATAATTCGTCACATGGTCTTGATCAAAAACTTCAGATACTTGAAGCTCAGAAAGCTCTAGCACAGGCTAAGGCTAATAAAGGAATACAAATGACTTTAAGTAGTGAGGTCGGATTTTCCCAAACAGGGAATACATTTGGGGCAGCTTACAGTCATTTGATGGATAATGAGATAATAGGTTTGTCTTTATCATTACCTATTTTTGATTGGGGCGTGAGCAAAGGCAAAGTAAAGATGGCTCAAGCACAACTTGATATGGTTAAGACCCAGCTAGAGCAAAGTCATTTGGATTATGTCCAGAACCTACGTAAGAAGGTGACACAATTCAATGTTCAACCAACCCAATGCAAAGACGCTCTTCGTGCTCAGGATATAGCCGTCGAACGATACGAGATAACCCGTAAACGTTATGAAGCCGGTGCCGTCTCTGTTACAGAACTCAATACGGCTCAGCAGGAAATGGAATCTGCCAAAGCGCAGTATATTAGTCAGTTATCTTCTTTTTGGAATGACTATTATACACTCCAAAAAGCTACATTGTACGATTGGAAAAACAAAAAAGATCTGATTGTGGATTTTGAATCTCTAATAAAATAAGATATGAACAAGAAAATTATAAAGATTACGATTTCTTCTTTCGTTAGTGTGCTACTGTTGTGTTGTGTTGCATACGTTGTCTATGCTTTGACGCACAAGAAGGAAAGAGAGAATAACGCTACAAATATTGCAACTATGGAGCAGACGGTTGTAGAGGTTGATACCATGGTGCTATGTAAGCAGACTTTCCAAAAGCAGATATTATGTAATGGTAAGTTGGTGGCAATCCATCGCGCAGAACTGATGTGCCCAAAGGTTGGTGAGTTGTTGAAAAGCGTCAATGTGAAGAATGGTCAGCGCGTGTCTGCAGGAATGGTACTTGCCGTGGCTGATACACGTGAGATGAGCACTGCATTGGAGAAAGCAAAGCATGATTTGGAAAAGGCCAAAGTGGATCTTCAGGACAAACTCATTGGTCTTGGTTATGATGCTGATGCCAAGAATGTACCTACCGACATTCTGAAAAAGGCAGAAATGACGTCTGGCTATTATTCTGCCCAGTATGCCCTGAAAACCGCCGAGACTTCACTTGCCGACTGTCGGTTGATTGCCCCTTTTAGCGGAAAGATTGCCGATCTCGTTGCCCGTCCTCATCAGCGTGGGGATAAGTTCTGTACGCTTATCGATGATTCCTTCTTTGATGTCGAGTTCAAAGTTCTTGAATCAGAACTTACATCCGTAAAGATTGGTACTACGGTCAAAGTTTCTCCATTCATTGACGAAAGCATTGTATTGAACGGAACAGTGGCAGAGATAAATCCCACCATAGATGAGAAAGGTCTTGTGACAATCAAGGCAAGAGTGAAGAATAATTCTGATAGGCTTCTTGATGGGATGAACGTAAAAGTAATCATAGAGAACTCTGTTCGTGACATGTTCGTTGTGCCAAAGGAAGCTGTAGTGGAGCGTGACGGATATCATGTGGTTTTTGTATATGACAAGGAAACGCATCGTGCTATATGGACATATGTAGATGTCCTATACAGCAACCTGTCAAGTTTTGCCATCACTGGCTGTGAGAAGAAACAAACAACGGTTAACGTAGGTGATATTATCATAACATCAGGCAATCTAAATCTTGCAGATGATACTGAGGTGGTGATTTCATCAGATAATTAACAACTATGCTAAAGACACTTCTACACCGCCCGATAGCCGTCACAATGTCTTTGGTTGCCATCGTGACACTTGGTGTGCTTGCATTTCAGCGAATACCAGTTTCATTGATGCCTGATATAGACGTACCCCGTATTGTGGTACAAATGTCGGCACAAGGAAGCTCTGCTCGTGAGATAGAGCAACAGATTGTCAGTCCAATGCGTCAACAGCTCTCACAGGTCGCAGGACTGAAAAGCATTGAATCAACATCACGAACCGATGCCGGTGTCATAACTTTGACTTTTGATCCTGGCAGTAATATGAGTCTGCTCTTCATTGAGGTTAATGAAAAGATAGACCGTGCTATGAGTTATTTACCGAAGGAAATAGAACGTCCTAAGGCAATGAAGATTGGTGCTATGGATATTCCTGCCTTCTATGTGGATGTTACTGGCGGAAAGCCAGAACAGACGAGCCGACTGGTGAGAAATGTCATCAGCAAACGTGTAGAGCAGTTACCAGAGGTTGCTATGGTTGACTATAGCGGCATGGTGGGTACGCAGATCACCATATTGCCAGATGAACTGAAAATGCAAGCTCTCGGTATATCCAACTCTGATATAGAAAAGGCAATCAATGATAATAACATCGTACTTGCAGCACTAAGTGTACGAGATGGTATTTATCGCTATAGTATACATTTCGATTCTCAGGTTGTATCTGTTCGCGATATTGAGGAAATCTACCTACAGATAGAAGGTCGTCTGTTACAGTTGAAAGATATCTGCAAGGTTGAAGAATCTGCTGCAGAAAGAAAAGGTATTGTGACATCAGACGGCAATAACGCCATCACAATGGCTGTGATAAAACAGAGCGATGCGCAGATGAACAGTCTGCAAAATAGAATTGATACACTGATGTCGGATTTAGGCAAGGACTATCCAGAACTGAAGTTCAATATCACTCGTGACCAGACGAAACTTCTTTCTTATAGTATGAACAATCTGGAATGGAACCTTGTGCTTGGAATCATTATGGCAAGCGTGGTTTTATTCCTCTTTATCGGTGGATGGAGGTTGCCGTTGCTTGTAGTTATCTCAATACCTCTCTCACTGATACTTACACTGCTCTGCTTCTATCTGATGGGAATATCACTCAACATCATATCTTTATCAGGACTTATCCTTGGTGTTGGTATGATTGTAGATAATGCCATCATCGTTATTGACAACATAAGACAGAAAGGAAAAGCAACCGATGAAAATATTATCAATGCCGTAAAGGAGGTCATCATGCCAATGCTTTCTTCAGTGCTTACAACCTGTTCCGTTTTCATTCCCCTGATATTCCTTAGCGGAACGGCTGGCGCACTCTTCTATGATCAGGCAATGGGCATATCAATTGCACTTTTCTGTTCATTGGCTGTTGCCGCATTGGTCGTACCTGTATATTACTTCCTTCTATGCAAGAAGCACAAGGCGATATCTGAGAATGCTAACACCAAAACAGACAAACTCAACGCACAGCTTACTCATTACTATGAGTATGGGATGAGATTCACTCTTCGTCATGGCAAGCAGATGCTCATGTTCTTTTCTTTTTGCATAATTATTATCGTTGTATTGTTTCCATTCCTTCGAAAAGAACGCATGCCGGAGATTGCTCATGACGATGCCCTTGTAACCATAGATTGGAATGCAGGTATCACTCCTGAAGAAAACAACCGCAGAATAGCCGGATTATTAAGAGAGGTAAAGCCATTTATAGAGACCTATACAACAATGGTGGGTAGTCAGGATTTTGTCTTGTCGCATACCAAGAACATCACAAGCAGTGAAGCTGTGTGCTATTTGAAATGCAAGTCGACAGAGGATCTCAACGATGCTACGGAGAAGATGCGCGAGTACATAGGAAAGCATTATCCGAATGCAAAGATAGAGACTGAGCTTGCTGCTAATATCTTTGATATGATATTCTCAACTGAGGAACCAGATCTTCAGATTCGTCTGCATAAGCGTGACGGAGGCAGACCTGCCGTAGAACTTACCCGTATGGTGACAGATTCACTTCGCACGCGTTTCCCTCAACTTGGAATCCAGCCAGTCTCTACTGAGGCATATATGAAATATACATCTGATGCTGAGCAGATGGCATACTACAAGGTCAGTTACCAACAACTATACTCCCGACTAAAGGAATTGCTTGGCACCAACAGTATCTATGACATCAACAGCGGTGGTGAGAGCGTACCTGTTATTATCGGCAGTAACAGTAAAGATGCAAAGGTACTGTTGAGCAATACTATCCGTAATACCGACGATATAGATATTCCTATCTCATACCTTGTCAAAGAACAGCGTGCTGATGACTATAAGTATTTATATGCAAGTGACGAAGGCGAGTTCTCCACTGTCAATATAGAAAAGGCCGAGGATAGTGAAGTGAAAGACGTCATGTCATACGTCATATCATTAGTAGATAATGAAAAAAACAGCAAACTTCAGGCTTCATTCGTGGGGAGCTATTTCTCCTCACGCACTATGATTGGTGAGCTTATCATGGTACTCGTGGTAGCGCTTCTGCTTCTTTATTTCATCCTTGCAGCACAGTTTGAGAGTCTGATTCAGCCAATGATTATTCTCGTGGAAGTAGTGGTTGATGTTGCCTTGGTACTGTTTGCCGTATGGGTGGCAGGTGAATCGCTTAACATCATGACCATGATTGGTATGGTGGTGATGTGCGGTATCATTATCAATGACTCCATTCTAAAGGTTGATACTATTAACCGACTATATCGCAGCGCGGGGAACCCCCAGAAGCACACTCTGCTTAAAGCTATCATGATAGCAGGTCATCGTAGGTTGAAACCAATCGTCATGACTTCCCTCACCACAGTACTTGCCATCGTACCATTCCTTCATCGTGGTGATATGGGGTCTGCTTTGCAGTTCCCCCTGTCGTTTGCTATTATCGTAGGTATGATAGTCGGCACAATGGTGAGTCTGTTCTTCGTCCCCTTAGTATATTATATTCTATATCGTAAATGATGAAGCATAACTTTAGCATACTTTTGGTAATGTGCATCCTGATGGTCATTGGGGTGGCTCTTACACCACGTTTGGACATCAGCAACGAGCCACGTCCAGAGCAAGGTAAGACACTTACCATCACATATTTGTGGCAGAATGCCTCGGCTAAAGTTATAGAACAGAACATCACATCACGCATTGAGGCTGCAGTAAGTGTAGTGAAAGGCGTAGAGAAGGTTTCATCTGTGAGCGAATTTGGTTCTGGTCGCATCACCGTAGAGATGAAGCCAAAGGCAAACGTATCTTTAGCGAAGTTTGAGATTGCATCTATTCTTCGACAACTTCGTCCAAAGCTGCCTGAAAAGATGTCCTTCCCTGTAGTAAGTGGTGGAGAGGTTGATGCGTCAAGAGCTGATGACAATGAGGTGAAGCTGATACTGACATATCAGTTGAATGCCGATATGTCGGAAGAACAGATTAAGCAACTTGCAGAGAAAGACACAAAACAAATTATCGAGCGAATAGATGGCGTAAACAATGTTCATGTGTCAGGTACGAAATCACACTATATGGAGATTACGTATGATATCAATGAGATTGCTGTATATGGACTTACCAATAATGACATTGTTGAAGCCGTCAAGAACTTCGCAGGTCGCGAGGATGTCATAGGAGAGACAACAACAGATAATGGCCGTATAACCATTCCGCTTATCCTTACATCTAAAGGCAACGGCAAGGCTTTTGAGCAGATGCCCCTACGCACTATAGATGGTAAGATCATATACTTGAATAACCTTACTACCTGCAACATTCGTGAGAAACAGCCAGAAAACTATTATCGCGTCAACGGAATGAACTCGGTATATGTCAATGTGTATTCCGACAAGGATGCCAATGTGATTGGAGTGTCAGGAAAGGTGAAGGACGCTTTGGAGAATGCTAAGAACTCATTTATGACAGAGCATTCCACACTCACATACGACCGTGCAGAGATACAGATGAAGGAGTTTCGTACCTTGTTATTCCGTTCATCACTCACGCTTGCTATCCTCCTATTGTTTGTATGGCTTGCTGGTGGAAGAAAATGGGCATATATTGGTATTATCGCCACAGCCCTGCTTGCAAACATTCTCATTGCCGTATTATTCTACTGGCTCTTTGACATTCGTCTGCATCCTATGTCTATGGCTGGTATAACAGTTTCGCTTGGTATTATTATCGACTCCACCATCGTGATGGTGGATCACTATGGTTACTACCGCAACCGAAAGGCTTTTATAGGCGTTCTTGCTGCCATGCTCACAACAATAGGCTCGTTGGTCATCGTATTTTGGTTACCTGATTTTTTGAGGCACGATCTGAAGGATTTCTCTGTCGTTGTGATAATTAACCTTGCTACGGCAATCGTTGTGGCATCAATATTTGTTCCTGCTTTGATAGAGAGGTTTAAGTTTTTCAGTAGAAAGGGCATAAAGAAAAGAACCATACACGTACGTTCTGTTGTGGTGTTCTCACGTATCTATCAGCGATATACAGGATGGTGCCAGCATCGCTTAGGACGTTGGGCACTTCTTTTCGCATTTATCTTGTTTTTTGCTGGTTCGTTATATTTATTTGTGGCATGTCTTGACTCGAATACATATCGTCCTAAGAAACCAAGGACCGTACTTCATATCCGTGGTCAGATGCCTTTGGGTGGCAGTGCTCAGGAACTCAATGAGAAGATAAAAAAGGTTGAGGCATTTCTGATACAGTACAAAAAAGAAATCAAGCGTTTCGAGACTTCAATAAAGCATGGAAACGGTTCTATTGATGTGGATTTCACAGATGAGGCTCTACTTACAAGTTTTCCATATGTTCTTGAGAACAGAGTTATTGGCAAACTCATGTCTATAGGTGGTGTTGACTGGGCTACGTATGGCGTCAGCGAGCGTGGATTCAGTAACTCACTTCATTTTGTATATCGCTCCAACTATCTTCAGATTTCAGGATATGACTATGTGCGTCTTTATTCCTATGCAGAACAGATCTATCGTGAATTACGAAGTAACCCCCGTGTGTATGATCTTGTTATCCATACTCCGAAACAAGAGGATCAGCCGAATGAATTTTACATGGAATACGACAAACGTGCTTTGGCGTCAGCAGAACTAAGTGCTCATCATGTTTATTATTCCTTGAGGAATATCCTTTCAGAGGATGATGCAGAAAAGATAGATATCACTTCTGACAGAAAAATGCCTGTTGTGGTGCGTCCAAACACAAAGGAGGCGTTTGATGAATGGCAGTTACGCAACTCATATATCAAGGTGGATGATAGAGATGTTCGCCCATCTGGGTTTATGGATATCAACATACGTGAAGCAAAGAATATTATTCCGCGCGAAAATCAGGAGTATATACTTGAATTAGCTTACAATGTCGTAGGCTCTGGTAACTATTCAGAGAATTTGATGAAGCGTACTAAAGATAAGTATAATAGCCTTTTCCCCGTCGGCTTCCGTTGTATAGATAAGTCTTGGGGGACATACGAAGACGAAGGCACTCAATACTGGCTCATCGGACTTGTTGCCATTATCATATTCTTCATAATCGCTATACTATTTGAGAGCCTTATGCAGGCATTGGCGGTCGTATTGCTAATCCCTGTCTCATTCATCGGCCTCTTCCTGACGTATTACATCACTGGTGTGCCTTTCGGAACTGGTGGTTTTGCTGCTATGGTTCTTCTTGCCGGACTTACTGTTAATGCTGGTATCTACATTATCTGCCAGAATAATAACCAACGTGAGACACTGATGATGCCTGCCAGCTGGGACAAGAAAAGAAGACTTAAGATTTGCAGCAAGAGATATGTAAAGGCTTTCAATCACAAAATCATTCCAATCCTTCTTACTATTCTCTCTACTGTATTAGGAATGATACCTTTCCTCATCGACGGCCCTGACGACCAGCCCTTCTGGTACTCGCTTGCCGTAGGAACTATTGGAGGCTTGATATTCAGTGTCGTGCCTATATTCTTGTTTCTTCCAAGCGTACTGAGGTTGGAAAAATCATAATACTCATCAGCCAGCTCAACGACACAATACAACAGCATCCGCATATCGCCAAAGTGAAAGAAAAAGCAGAAAAACGTCTGAAGTGAACAACACCCCACCACCTAACCTTTTCTGCTGAAACACCTTTATATAAACAGAACTTCAAGGGTTAGGTGTTGCTAAAACACCTAACCCTCCAAACCTCCTTTATACAAAGGCGTCACGGGAAGAAAGGTGGTCCTTCGATATTGTTTTTCTGAAAAAAGAAGAAAAGTGTGTAGTATTTTCGACACTTTGTCGTATAACAGGTAGAAGTGAAATCGCTAACAGAGACTGAGATCGTAAAGGCCGTCTACAAAGGACAGTCAGAGGGGCAAGCCCAGATGACTGCATGCTGCCAACCGACATCAGAAACAAGCAAACGGAGGATGCCGAAAATCCGTAACTTAGAGTAGGCATGTAAAACTAACTTTATTATTAAAATGAAAAAAAAAGTATTAAAGACAATGGTTGCTGCTGTTTGTGTAGTAGCCGCAGGTGTGGGTGGTATGAAAGCGTATAACAACCAGTCAGAGGAAAATGTGCTTCTTGCAGAAAATGTAGAGGCACTAGCAAAGGAGAAAAAAGCTGAGGTGATTATTGATACCATATGTAGGTATGAGAAAGGCGAAAACTGTTATCTTGGTGGCGGATGGAGGGCTAAAAATGCTATACGCACAGTCGACTAAATAACAACACATGAGGTTTTGCGTCCATATATATTTATGTGTGGATGTAAAACCTCTTTCTATATATATTTTATGATAGTATGAAAACCAAAAATTTGATTACAATTCTAATTGGCATCGCATCCTTATTCTCCTGTTCTAACCAAAATGATGCAGTAAATGAAGTTTCCCTCGAAGGACAACTTGTAAAAATGGACATAAATGAGGACAAATGGCCAAAATGGATGTTGGGGGACTATATCTATGCCAGAGATCATGACTTTAACCTTCATCTGGGGAAACTGACAAAAACAGAATGGCAGAAAACAGAGAGAGTTTTTGTATGTGGACAAGGGCACAATGAATTTGGATTAATGGCCCTATCACAAGATAATAAAGGGGCATTATATGTTTTGGACCTTCCAGTAGAGGGAGCAAAATTATTCTCACTTACAATAATTCGGCATCCAGACAATGTTGCCACTATTAAGAACCCAACAAATTGGGAAAAGTATGACCTTAGACAATTGCCTCCTTTCTTGCAGAATGGTGATACATTCGTAGTCTTATCCGACTCCACTATTCTCGTGACGGGAGCACCTGCAAACGATATGCACCACGTATTATCTGTCATCAATTTTAAATCTCTGACAGTCACACCTCTGGACTATTGGCCAGAAGATGATACACCAGAGAACCTGACAGAGGAGAAATGGATTACATATACCAGTGGTAGTGGTATTAAAAGTAATGGTAAAGACAGATTCCTTTATTGGGATAATTCGGGGAAACTTGCTTTCATATTTACTATTGATGGCGCAAAAACGAATATATTAAGCCATATCTATTCCGATCGTCTTCCTATTCCGGGAATTGATAAGACTCCATCAACAGAAAGTATACATTGCTGCGCAGATAATGACAGGATTTATTTGCTTTATATGAATTCCAACAGCAAAGGAGAGAAAATAGAAAAATTTGACAGGAAAGATCCATTTCCTATGGGTAACACTGTCGAGGTGTACGACTGGGACGGCGTAAAGCAACAGGTTATTCATCTTGATAAATTGGGAAAAGTAATCATGTTGTCAAAGGATAGCAAGACCCTTTATCTTTATTCTAGATATATGCAGGATGGATCAGATCCATATATTTACTCATACGATTTGAATACTCTAAAACCATAATAGAATGAGAAAAATAGGTTATATCCTGTTATTTGCAATGGGATGTTATATTATAACTGCATGCAATTCAGGTAAGGCAGAAGTACAAGAAACGGTGGAGAAAATGCAATCGTCTGCAATAACTGTTCCTTTTGAACGTATGGAATGTTGGGCCAGCGATTCTACCTTAAAAGAGTCGCCCTGGAATAAAGCAAAATTGAAACTGGTTCATTATGTTGATTCTGCTACTTGCTCCTCTTGTTATCTGCAAAAGGTTGCAATAAATAAGCTCTTATTTAACATGGAAACATTGTCAGATAATGAATTCTATAATATTTTTATTATAAATCCTGACAATAAAACAAAGAATAAGCTCAAATCTAAATATCTGGAAAGGCTGATACCTCAGACTATATTTGTTGATTCTACAAATGTCTTTATAGAGGCGAACCCTAATATACCGCCAGAGTCCATGTATCACACGTTTCTGCTTGATGAGAGCAACAAGGTGGTTCTCGTTGGTAACCCTATGCTCAATAAACAAATTGAGGCAATGATGCTATCTATTGTAGAAAAAAAGTTGGGAAGAAAGCTAGGTGAGTCTTAATGGTTTCTATTGTAATATTACTGCAAGAACTGCAGTATCATAATATAAATACATCAATTATAAAACCAAGCAATGAATAAGAAAACCATTATCACTGTCCTCTTAGTCCTTACAGCAATAACAGGGCAGGCACAAGCAAAAACCTTCTCTGTTCACGGAGACCTCACTACTGTCGCCCAGACACTATTAAAGCAAGGCGTTAGTTTCGATTCCGTTACCATCATAAACCCTGCGACCAGTGAAGTTGTTGCAAAACAACCTATACAAAACGGAGAGTTTACAATCAACGGTACATTTGAAAACACCTTTTATGCAGATCTCATTATATGGAACTCATCCGAAGTTAATGGGGAGAGAAAGCAGAAGAGTTCAAAAATGCCGATTATCATTGAGTCAGGTGATATCGAGTTTGATGGAAACAACAAAATTGCAATTATTCGCGGAACGACACTCAACGAAGTGTTATATGAAGCAATATCTAAACATCAAGCCCTAGATTACGGCAAGATCCTTGAAAAAGCCATCATCCAACACAAGGATGATGCAGTATCAATCCCCTTACTGCTTCTTTTAGACGACACCCTGCCGGAACCAAAGACGTTGCTGACACTTATCAGCCAGCTCAACGACACAATACAACAGCATCCGCATATCGCCAAAGTGAAAGAAAAGGCAGAAAAACGTCTGAAGCGAACAACACCCCACCACCTAACCTTTTCTGCTGAAACACCTTTATATAAAAGGAATTTCAAGGGTTAGGTGTCTTAGAAAGAGGTAACCCACACCTAACCTATCACCTAACCTTTTCTCTGATTATCCTTTGGTTAGGTGTTGGGTTAGGTGTTGGGGCAACACCTAACCCTCCAAACCTCCTTTATACAAAGGTGTCACGGGAAGAAAGGTTAGGTGGTTAGGTGAAAAGAGAAAAAACATTTGTGACGGACTAAGAGATAGATGGGAAGTAAGCAAAGTCATAGTTTGTCGTAATGAAACTACCAGTTAGGATAGTCCAAACTCGGAGTAAAGATAGGGTTTGAACGGCATAAACTTAGCCTTTAGCATAACGAAAGTGGAGATAATTAGCCATTATTTTGTTTCATCTTGTTTCATTTTGCTTCATTTTGCTTCAGTGAAACAAGATGAAACAAATTTTTCTTGGTTAAAAAAAACAATTAGCTTACTTTTGCAGCGCAATTGCAATGAGTTTTATACTATAAATATGATATGAAAAAA